>JAIQFZ010000003.1 GCA_020073015.1 Terriglobia bacterium
TGGCGGATCCACAGCTCAGCAGCGTCAGACTGGCCGCAAGCAGGAGCAACAGTAGGAACAGGGCTCTTTTCAAAACCTGGGACTCCAGGAGCATGCAGGATAATCACTTGGATGCAAGCTATGGATTATAGCAAAGCTTAGAACCACCTCTGTTGCCGCGGCCGTGCAGTTCGGCGCATGAGTCTGCGTCCGCGGGAAGGCCGTCATCACCGGACTGTCAGACGAAGAAGTGCTTGAGCAGATCCATCCTAACCTGCTCTTTGGCAACCGCTTGTCCGATGCGCCGGAGGTTGCCGATCTGGTCGGCAGCGTCCATTTCACGTACTCTTTGGGGATCGATGTCGGGAAGATTCAGGTCGTCAAGGCGGTCGCGGGTCAGGTTGATGGTGATGCGCTGGTAGGTCAGGGCCTTGCTGAAACCGAGTCCAGAGCTCATGAGGTCCAGTGCATCGGGGGCCGGGACACCGGCGGCTCGGGCCGCCGCAATTTCGGCCACTGGGATTGGGTCTTTCCCCCTGGGCGGCTGGCCGATCAGGTGCATCAGCACATTCTGCTGAAGGTTCGCATCCGCCAAGAGTTCCTTGACTGAGTATCGAGCCCAGTCGAGCAGATTGTAATGTTCAGCCTTTCCTTTGGGGACGGTGAGGACGCTAAAGCCGGTTCCGAGCGAAATCAGCAGGAGCTTGTCGACGCCGGTGGGCCATCCAAACCGGTATCTCGGGTCGGTGGCTTCGAGGAAAACCTGCAACGACGGATTGTTGTAACTGCTCACGCCGCCGTCGATGAATTCGAAGTCCTGGAGTTGGCCCTGGTCGTCGGGAACCGAGATGGGCTGCGGCGGGAAGTACGTTGGCGCGGCGGTGCTGGCCCGGACGACCT
This sequence comes from Terriglobia bacterium, assembly GCA_020073015.1. Lineage (GTDB taxonomy): Bacteria > Acidobacteriota > Terriglobia > Terriglobales > Acidobacteriaceae > Acidiflorens. The sequence continues at coordinate 880 of JAIQFZ010000003.1, forward strand.
GCCAGAGCGGCAAACCAGCGTTGTTGGCAAAGTAGCGCCCCTTGGGGTTGTTGGTGAAGAACCAGGTTGTTCCCAGCGTTACGTTCTTCGAAACAATGAGGATGTTGGTGCGCAGCTTCGTGCTTCCCAGGGTCGCGTCTTCCCCGAAAACATCTTGCAGGTGCTGGGCAAGCGGTCCGCTGGGGTAGAGGTGCCAAAAACGCTCGAGCAGGAAAACCTTGGTGAAGATTTCCTGTCCGTAGGTGAGGTAGAAGTCGCGAAGCTGGTCTGCCTTCAAGCCCAGGCAGAGACCGGCGGCGAGGATCGCACCGGTGCTGGTGCCTCCGATCAGGTCGAAGCGGTCACAGAGCGGGGCTTCGTGGCCGGTGATCGTGTTGAGTTGGGCCTCGATTGCGATCAAAGACTCGGCCGGGATCAGACCGGCGAGACCTCCGCCGTCGATGGAGAGAAGACGCATCGGCCGGGTCGAGGAATTCGAGGTGGTGTTCTCCATAAGACAGGCGCGCCTTTCGACTACGCGAGATCGGATGGCTTGAGCTTCAGTAAGAATCTCCGGTGTCACAGGAAATTTCGCGCCACGAATCGTAGGTCATACCTGCTTTGCGGGCGGCCAGACTCTGATGGGTGTCAGCCACGGGCGATTTTGCCCCGCACATAGCTGATAGCGTCAGGCCATTTCACCACAATCGGGCAAAAAGGCACGAGACTTGATCTAGTCCACGCCCAGCATGGCCAGCGACTCTTCCAGAAACGGCAAGTCGACCCGCAACTGACGCCCGTTCGCCGGCATGTCCTCCACTTCGTCGAAGCCGTGGAATAGCCGCATTTTGACGGCGGCGTATTGTTCAGAGTCAGCCAGGGGGCGTCCGTGAGCCTCGGCCCAAACAGCGACAACCGAGCGCGGCAGAACGACGCTGACCGCGTAGGTGGTCTTGCGGTCAGAGGTGACGTCGAAGACGTACTCCGTGGCGTCAGGGGCCTGCGCCGGGCGTTTGCCCACGAAGTAGTACTGATACACGTACCCTTGCTGCCCGGTATACGTTTTGAGGCGACGGACGGTCATGGAACACCGTAGCTCGGAGTTCGTAGTTCGTAGTTCGTAGTTTGCCACTCGCCCGGTACGAGCTACAAGACGCGAGCTACGAACTCCGAGCTACGAATTCAGATCTCCGCCTCCCGCAGGCGTTTCACCGCCGTCTCCGAAGTGACCGGAGAATAATAAACTTCCTTGAACGTGTAAGACTTCGCCTTGGCTTCCAGCACCGGCAGAATCTCAATGTGCCAGTGGTAGTCGTCGTCCAGAGTCTTCCAATAGCCGAGGGCCGTAGAAGCGTGCTGGCTGTTCGGCGACGTGTGCAGCACCAGGTGGAAGGCCTCGGTAATGCTGCGGATCCGCTGCAGGGTTCGCCGCAGCAACGCAGCCAGATCCGTCAGATTCCCGACCCGGGACGAGCTGGTGCGTTCGAAAGAAGCTTCATGGCTGCGCGGCAGGATCCAGGATTCGTAGGGCACGCGCGGAGCATAGGGACAGAACGCGGCGTAGTCCCCGCGAATCTCGATGATGCGCGCACCCTGCCGCTCCTCCTGCGCCAGGATGTCACAGAAGACGCACCTTTCTTTGCTGTCAAAATAGTCGCGGCCGGCGCGCAGTTCGTAGAGCACGCGGCGCGGCACAAACGTGGTCGCCGTCAGTTGCGAGGTGGGATGCTCGAATTCCTGTCCCGCGCTGACCCCATGATTCTTGAAGATGCTGACGTACTTGAAACGGCTGTCACGCTTCAAGTCCTGAATGCGTTGGGCCACCAACCGCAGAAATTGTTCGACATCGGCATCGCTCGAGTTCCAGAGATGGCCGTCGTGGCGGGGATTCTCCAGCAGGACTTCGTGCGCTCCCACCGATCCCATGCGGTCGTACAGGCCATCGCCGCGACGGCCCGCTTCGCCTTCAATGTGATAGAGCGCGTGGGGATGGACCACGGAGCGCGCCGACCATGCGCCGCCGTCGAGGCCGGGCAGGTTGGCCACGATCTGGGCAGGTTGGGCCGAAGGACCGCAAAAGCGACAGGGTTCCGAACGCGGGGTAGGCTCGATGACATCGTCGCCCGTAATCACCCACGAGCGCGTAATGGGATCCTTGCGAAGTTCCATGCCGTAAGGAAAACAAAACGCCGCAAGCGAGTCAAATGAATTGATAATTTGTGATCTTTAATCTGGTAATTTAAGGCGGTCGCCATCGAGAGATTGCAAATTACCCGATTACAAATTACAAGATTACCAATTGCCTTATGTCTGAGCCCTCCACGCCGCTGATGAGGCAATATGCCGCCATCAAGAAGGAGCATCCCAACGCTCTGTTGTTCTTCCGGCTGGGCGACTTCTACGAGTTGTTCTTCGAGGATGCGGTAGTGGCCGCGCGCGAGTTGCAGATCACCCTGACCTCGCGCAACAAAGAAAAGGGTGTCGCTATCCCGATGTGCGGGGTGCCCTACCATTCGGCGGAGGGATACATCTCGAAACTGATCCGTCGTGGATTCAAGGTCGCCGTCTGCGAGCAGGTGGAGGACCCGCGACTGGCGAAGAAACTGGTGCGGCGGGAAGTGACGCGCGTGGTTACGCCCGGCACAGCAGCCGATTCTTCGCTGAGTTCAGAGGAGAACAACTTTCTGGCGGCCGTAGCTTCAGTCGACGACCGGGTGGGATTCGCCGCGCTGGATCTATCGACGGGTGAATTTCGGGCGACTGAGTTCGCCGGGGAATCGGCCGAGCGTCGCATTCAAGAAGAACTTGAACAATTGCGGCCAAGAGAGCTGCTTTATGGATCTTCCGCACCTCTATTTGAAAGAAGAAATAGTGGAGCGACGAGCGCACCCGCCCGTCCTGCAACGGAATCCTCGACGACCATACCCGCAAGGTCTACGAGCGGCGTGGCCGAGACTCCGCTCGACGACTGGATCTTCGCGCCCGACCACGCCGTCCCACTGCTGGAGAATCACTTCGGCGTGCTCTCGCTGGAAGGCTTCGGACTGGCCGGCAAGCCAGCGGCGGCGGCGGCGGCGGGAGCGATTTTGTATTACATCCGGTCCACCCAGCGCGGGACGCTCGATCACATCGACCGTATCGGCTTCTACGAGCGACAGAACTGCTTGGTCCTCGATGCCACGACCGTGCGGAACCTGGAGTTGATGGAGCCGCTATTTGCCGGGACGGATGCGGGCGTAACCCTGTTCCGCTGTCTCGATGCTACGGTCACGCCCATGGGAAAGCGCCTGCTGCGAGCCTGGATGCTGCGGCCGTCGCTAGACCGAGCCGAGATAGAGGCTCGGCTGGACGCGGTGGAAGTGCAGGTGAAGGATCTGGTCGGGCGCGAGGAGCTGCGCCGAGCCCTGGATGGGATCCTCGACCTGGAGCGACTGCTGAGCCGCGTAACGCTGGAGACGGCGAATCCTCGTGATGTTCTGGCGCTGGCGGCCTCGCTGGCGCGCCTTCCCCACGTGCGGAAGGTATTGGCCGGGCTTTCGGCGGCGCGGCTGAACTCCTTGCACTCGCTGCTGGATGAACTTGGTGATCTACGTCAGAAGATCGAACAAACGATTGTTCCCGAGCCCCCGCTCACGCTGAGCGACGGCGGCGTGATCGCTGCGGGAATCGACAAAGATCTCGACGAACTCCGCGACCTGAGCCGGAACTCGAAGCAGTACCTCACCCGGGTTGAGCAGCGCGAACGCGAGCGCACCGGCATCGGTTCGCTCAAGGTGAAGTTCAACTCGATCTTCGGTTACTACATCGAGATCTCGAAAGCCAACCTGCATCTGGCTCCCTCGGACTATGAACGCAAGCAGACCCTGGTCAACGCCGAGCGCTTCACGACTCCGGAGCTGAAGGAATACGAGTCCAAGATTCTGGACGCCCAGGAGAAGATTGTCGAGATCGAGCGCCGTCTCTTTGCCGAATTACGATCTGCGATTGCCGCCGAAGCGAAACGCATTCGCCAGACCGCGCTGGTCCTGGCCGAAGTGGACGTGCTGGCCTGCCTGGCCCACATTGCCGCGCTGCGCAATTATTGCCGACCTAGGTTCACTGAGAAGCCCGAAGAATCAAGCGATCTGGAGATTGTCGAAGGACGGCATCCGGTGATCGAGCAGCAGGAACTGGCAGCAGGAAGCGAGCGGTTTGTCCCCAACGACCTGTTTCTGAATTCCTCGACGCACAGCATCGTGATCCTGACCGGCCCGAACATGGGCGGCAAGAGCACCTATCTTCGACAAACCGCGCTGATCGCGATCCTGGCCCAGATGGGATCGTTTGTTCCGGCGCGGTCGGCGCGGCTGGGAATCGTGGACCGCGTATTCACGCGCATTGGGGCCAGCGACAATCTAGCCCGCGGCCGCTCAACGTTCATGGTTGAGATGACTGAGACTGCGGCGATTCTGCACACGGCGACGGCGCGCTCGCTGATCCTGCTCGATGAGGTCGGCCGCGGCACCTCCACCTACGACGGGCTCGCGATTGCCTGGGCCGCAATCGAATATCTGCATGCGCGGGTGCATGCCAAGACCCTGTTCGCAACCCACTACTTCGAACTGACGGAACTGGCCGAGCAGTTGAGTGGGGTCAAGAATTACCACGTGTCGGTCAAGGAAACGGGCGGGAGCGTGGTCTTTCTGCGCAAAGTCGAGCCCGGAGCAGCCGACCGCAGCTACGGCATTGAAGTAGCCAAGCTGGCTGGACTGCCGCATGAAGTCGTAGTGCGCGCCCGCGAGGTACTGGCCGAGCACGAATCCGCCGAACATCAACTCTCGGGACACCTGACGCCCGGCGCAGAACCGGAGCGTCCAGCCCAGTTGACTATCTTTACTCCGCTCTCGCAGCCCGTGCTTGAGAAGTTACGCGAAGTAGATTTGAACCGGCTGACGCCGCTGGAAGCGCTAAACTTGCTGGCGGAGCTGAAGAGGCAGATTGAGTGAGCCAGAAGTCACAAACGCAGCGGCCCGGAGACGTCACGATTGACAGCAACTGGGTCATTGTGATCGGTATGGCTCTGCTTTTTGCGTTTACTGCCTTCCTCTTGGGCTGGAGCATCAGAGACCTTTTGTTCGATAAGGTCGGCCACGGAGTCTTGCAACGCGCTCGCAGTGGACGGCTTGATACGCTTACGTACGCGATCGGGGCTGTCTATTTCTTCCTGTTTGCTTACTCGTTCCCAGCAAAAGTTCTAAAGGTTGCCTTCTTGTTGCTGGGAGCTAAATACTCGGTTCTCGTCGCCCTGGCCTATCTCCATGTTGCGGCCGGCGTGCAGCACTCCGTCGCCGTCGGTGAGTCGATTGCCACCCAGATTGCCTACGCGATAATTCTTTTCGCGATGGCCCAGTGGTTCAGGTCTGTGGTCCGCTGGACTCCTCCATCTAATCATGGAGTCGCTGACTCCTGAGTATTCACATGCACATCATCCAACTCCTCATCATCGGCTTCGACGGAACCGAGATGTCCGCGCGCCTCGCTTCCCTGCTCACAAAGATTCAGCCCGCGGGCGTGATCCTGTTTGCTCGCAACATCACCGGCGCCGAGCAGACGCACGCCCTTCTGCGCGAGTGCCAGAAGTGCGTGGCAACACCGCTCTTCACCTGCGTCGACCTGGAGGGCGGCCGCGTAGACCGCTTCCGTAACGTGATCGGATCAGCGCCCTCCGCCGCCGACGTCTTCGCCACCGGCGACCGCCGGCTCTTCCGCAAGCACGGGCGCGTCATCGGGGAGAACTGCCGCGCGCTCGGTTTCAACCTGGACTTCGCTCCGGCGCTCGACCTGGCGTTTGAGGCTTCGCGGTCGGTGATGAGTTCCCGATCTGTGTCGGCCGATCCGAAAGAAGTTCTGAAGTACGCGCGCGAATTCCTGCGCGGGTTGGGCGAGGCCGGCATGTTCGGATGCGGCAAGCATTTTCCCGGACTCGGCGAAGCCAATCTCGACACGCATCACGAACTGCCCAGCGTCCAGAAGCCATTCAAGAAGCTGTGGGAGCAGGATCTGGTACCGTATCGAATCATGCGGCGCGAACTCCCCTTCGTGATGATCTCGCACGCCGCGTTTCCTGCCGTCACAAAAGACCGCACACCGGCATCGCTTTCGAAGAAGTGGATCACGGACGTCTTGCGCAAGAAGATCGGCTACCGCGGGGTAATCTGCTCGGATGATCTGGAGATGGGTGGCGTGCTGGCGGCCACTCCGATTGAGCAGGCGACGATTGAGCACATTCGCGCCGGGGGCGATCTCGCCCTCATCTGTCACCAGGAAGATTTGATTCTGCGGGCGCACGAGGCGATGATCCGCGAGGCTGAGCGAGATCGCGGATTTGCGCGGCGGGTTCAGGAGTCGGCGCGGCGCGTGCTGGCATTCAAGAAGAAACATCTGACGCGCTCCCGAACTCCCGCGCCGACTGCCCGTCGAATTGAGAAACTAACACGCCAACTCTGGGAATTCGCCGAGGAGATCCGGCTGGCCACGCTCGACCGCGAGGAGCAGGCATGATTGTCGCCGGGGTGATGAGCGGCACGTCGGCGGACGGGATTAACGTGGCCGTCGTGCGGATCGAGGGGCCGGATAACCCAAGGAGCCGATCTCGCCGCCAACATTTGCGCGGACAAGAGTGTCCGCGCTACACACTTCTTGCTCACGCGGAGTATCCCTTCCCCGCTGCCGTGCGGCGCACAATCCTGGCAACCATGAACGCCGAGTTAGCCCGCGTTGCGGACCTGGCGCGCCTGAATTTTCTCCTGGGAGAGCTTTACGCCGACGCCGTGGCGAAGACTGCGCGCAAACACCGCGCAAAGCTCGACCTAGTTGGCTGTCACGGCCAGACGATCTATCACCAGGGCGTGGCCGCACCGTTCCTCGGACGCAAACTGGCGGTGACTTGGCAAACGGGAGAGGGCGCGGTGATCGCAGCGCGGCTGGGTGTGCCGGTAATCTCCGATTTTCGTCCGTCGGACATGGCAGCGGGTGGAAAAGGTGCGCCGCTGGTTCCATTCCTCGATTATTTTCTCTATCGCGACCAGCGCGTAGGGCGGATTGCACAGAACATTGGCGGGATTGCGAATCTAACGGCAATTCCGGCCGGCGCATCCCCGAGGCAAATCATCGCGTTCGACACAGGCCCGGGCAACATGGTCATCGATGCCGTCATGGAAGAGCTGTTCAGACGGCGCTATGACCGCGACGGCAAAGTCGCAGCCACGGGACAAATACAGGAAGGCGTAGTCGCACAGCTGATGCGCGAGTCATTCTTCCACCAGAAACCTCCGCGGACAGCCGGCCGCGAAGAATTTGGGCGGGAGTATGTAGGCCGCTTTCTTCGCCTCTGTCGCGGCGCGAGCAAGCCCGACGTCGTGGCGACAGCGACGGCTTTGACCGCACGATCGATTGCGGATGCAATTCAGCGCTTCGTGCTGCGAAGCCGGCAGAACTATCGCGAAATGATTGTCTCCGGCGGCGGCGCCCACAATCCAACACTGATGGCCATGCTACGCAGCGCACTGGTAAAGCTTGGAATAGAACTGCGCTTTTCCGATGAGTTCGGGGTTCCAACGGAAGCGAAAGAAGCAGTGGCGTTTGCAGTGCTCGCACACGAAACTTGGCACCGCCAGCCGTCGAATGTTCCCTCAGCCACGGGGGCGAAGCGGCCAGCGATCCTGGGGAAGATTTCGTATGCGTAAGTCGGCAGCACGGGAGCAAGCAAAAAGCAGGTCCTTCGCTCCGCTCAGGATGACAATTCTCTTGGGATTGCTCGGCGGATGGGTGTTCCCTCTCCTCTCCTGCTCCCAAGCTCCCGACCCCAACACGTTAGTCATGATCATCGAGAGCAGCCCGACAGACCTCGATCCGAGGGTGGGCCTCGATGCGTATTCGGAGCGGATCGACGAGCTTATCTTTGACGCACTGCTGACGCGCGACGAACATCTGAGTGTGCAACCGGGCTTGGCGGAGAAATGGGAGGTCCCGGATGGGCTGACTTACATCTTCCACATCCATCATGGAGCCACCTTTCACAACGGCCAGCCACTGACCTCGCGCGATGTGAAATGGACGTTCGATTCGCTGCTCCAAGGCAAGATTCGCAGCACAAAAACCTCGGCGTACCGGTTCGTGGACCACATCGATGCGCCCGATGATTTCACCGTCGTATTTCACTTGAAGGAGCCCTACGCGACCTTGCTGTGGAATCTTTCGGAAGGCGCAATCGGCATTGTGCCCTACGGCACACTCGACGAGATGACTCGGAAGCCGGTTGGTTCGGGCCCTTTCAAATTCGTGAGCGCAGAACCGGACAAGGAAGTCATCCTCGAGCGCAACGATCACTACTGGGGAGCCAAGGCACGACTTTCTCGTGTGCGCTTCACGGTCGTACCCGACCCGACGACGCGGGCGCTCGAACTGCGCAAGGGCAGCGCAGATATCGCCATCAATGCGCTGGCGGCTGACACGGTGGTGGCGCTCGAGAGCCAGCCGAATCTGCAGATCGAACGCGCGCCGGGGACGATCCTTTCGTACATGGGATTCAACACGCGCGACCCGGTTCTCAAGGACGTGCGCGTCCGGCAGGCGATTGCCTGCGCAATCGATCGGCGCCCGCTTCTTCAGTACATCTGGCGCGGGTTTGCCCAGCCCGCTTCGAGCGTGCTGCCTACTCAGAGCTGGGCGTATAACTCCGATGCGACCGGGTTCGCTTATGATCCGGAAAAGGCCAGGCAGATCCTCGACGCAGCTGGTTACAAGGCGCAGAATGGCGTGCGCTTTCACCTGACCATGAAGACTTCGACCGAGGAGAGCACGCGCTTGCTGGCGGCCGTGCTTCAGCAGCAATTCCGGGATGTGGGGATTGTGCTGGACATTCGCACGTTTGAGTTTGCCACTTTCTTGGCCGATGTGACGACCGGATCCTTCCAAGTCTATTCCCTGCGGTGGATCGGTGGAAACGAGGATCCCGACATTTTTGACACGGTCTTTCACTCCCATAACTTTCCTCCAACGGGCAGAAACCGTGGATATTATTCCAATCCGCGGGTGGATGAATTGATTGACCAGGCGCGGCGCGAGACCAACCAGAGCGTCCGCAAGCGTCTGTACGCCGAAGTGCAGCAAATCCTGGCGCAGGATGTTCCGTACGTAAACTTGTGGTATTTCGACAACGTCCTGGTGCACACGCGGCGAGTGCGGAACGCCACGCTGAATCCATCCGGGAACTACGATTTCCTGAAGACGGCAGAAATCGCGAACCAGTAGTCGGCAAAACTGGTTTCAAGAAACGGTTTTTGGGAAGGGCACGGCTTGAGCCGTGCCGCTCAGACCCGCACAGCAAATGCGGGCTTTAGCCCCTGAGGGCCGCGTCCTTGAGCACTCGGAGTGGATTCGAAGCCAGTTCGTTGTCAGGACCCTGCTCCGGATCCAGCTCGATTTCGCGTGATACCATCGAAGTTTGGTCAGACACCGCAGAAGTCCTTGGGTGCTTGCGCGACAGCCCGACTGACGACTGACTCCTGACTACCGACTACTGATCTTGAACATTCTCTTCATTGGTGACATCTTCGGCCGCCCCGGGCGACTCATCGTCAAAGACCGGCTCCCGGAAATCGTAAAGCAGCACTCCGTTGACTTGGTCATCGCCAACAGCGAAAATGCCGCCGCCGGGTTCGGCATCACGCCTCCTCTCGCCGAAGAGCTTTTCGATCTCGGAATCGACGTGATGACCACCGGGAACCACGTCTGGGACAAGCGCGAGATCATCGAATACTTCCAGATGGCCGACGGCAACCCGCACAGTCCGGCGCGGCGGCTGCTGCGCCCGGCGAATTTTCCGGCGGGCCTGCCGGGTTGGGGCATCTATGAAGGCCAGAAAAACGGTGTCGGCTACGCCGTCCTGAACCTCCAGGGACGTGTGTTCATGGGCTCCAGCGACGACCCGTTTCGCTTCGCCGATCGATTACTCGAACAGATCAAATCAAAGATCGTGTTTGTCGATTTCCACGCGGAAGCCACGTCAGAAAAAATCGCGTTCGGCTGGTATCTCGACGGACGGGTGACCGCGGTGGTAGGCACACATACTCACATTCCCACCGCCGATGAAACCATTCTGTCCAAAGGCACGGCCTACATCACCGACGTCGGCATGACCGGCCCCTACGACAGCGTGATCGGAGTGAAGAAAGAATTAGTGGTAGAGAAGTTTCTAAACGGCATGCCCGCGCGCTTCGAAGCAGCCTCTGGCGACGTTCGCCTGTGCGCCGTCCTGGTCGAGTGCGATGACAGCACCGGCCGGGCCACCCGCATCGAGCGGCTGATGCTGAGATGAGGCGGGGGCTCCGCACCATGTCTGTGAACTCGCTAACCAAAGCACCCAACTCCCACTGGATGAGTTACGACGCCTACCTGTTCGATATTGACGGGACCATTCTGCGTTCACGCGATCGCGTTCATTACAACGCGATGAACCGGGCCATGCTCGAGGTCTACGGAAAAGACACGACCATCGCCAGCGTCCGATATCACGGCATGACCGACCTCGGCATTCTGCGAGCGTCTCTGGCCCTGGTTGGCATCGGCGTTGAAGAGTTCGAACGTGAACTCCCGCGTGCGCTGGAGTGGATTCGACAGGACGTGGCCAAGAATGTCGCACACCTGAATCCCCTGGTCTTTGAGGGGATTCCGGAGACAATCGAAAGACTCGACCGATCCGGCAGACTTCTGGGTGTGGCTTCCGGCAATCTGGAATCGGTCGGCTGGCACAAGGTCCAAGCCACCGGATTGCGTCACTACTTCCGCTTCGGCGTGTTCAGCGACGCCCACGAGCAACGTGCCCAAGTGTTCGCACGTGGTGTAGAAGAAGCAACCCAGCGACTCGGCTCCGATGCGACGGTCTGTTTCGTCGGCGACACTCCCGAAGATGTCCTCGCCGCACGTAGGGTTGGGGGGCACATCATCTCAGTGTGTACGGGAGTCTATAAACGTGAAGACCTGGAGCCGCTCGCGCCCGACGCCTGTATTCAGTCCTGCTCGGAACTGTTGAACGATGTCCCAACGGACAGCTTCCCGTTACGACCGTAGTTCCCTACCGGGTATTTCTCTTGCAAGACATCAGTGGCCGGACATTCTATAGTAAGAATATGCGATGGATGTTAGCGGGAGCGCTCGGCATGGTCGCTGCGCTGTGTGTGGCCGCGGATACGCCCGCGCCCACGGATTCCCCCGCTGTTCTAGCGCTCTGCTCCGAGTCTCCGGGTGCGCCCGCCTGCCAAGCTCCCGCCAAAGATCTCAAAGCCGCCCGCCAGGCCTTCGCCCGTGGTTTGAAGCTTCAGCGATCGAAGAACCTGGACGAAGCCTTCAGCCAATTTCAGGAAGCTGCCCGCCTGGTTCCGCAAAACGTGGAGTACCTGACCGCTCGCGAATTGGTGCGGCAGCAACTGGCGGCCATGCACCTGGAACGTGGCAACGATCACCTTCTCGGCGGACGGCAGGTCGAGGCGCTGGCTGAATTCCGCACGGCGCAAACCCTCGATCCCGAGAACGAATTCGCGCAGCAGCGCCTGCGTGATGCCCTGGGCCCCCTGCCGGTGCGTACCGCGGGCCCCCTGCAAATCGTCGCCAGTGAGGACGCCCTCGCAGCGAAGCCCCTCGACGGCCGTCATGACTTTCACTTTCACGGGGATTCGCGCGGGCTGATCACGGCCGTCGCATCGAGCTACGGCTTGACGGTCATCCTGGACGATAACTTCCCGAACCGGCGTGTGCGTTTCGACCTGGAAGGCGCAGACTTCGCCACCGCCATCCAAGCGGCGTCTCAGGTGACCAAGAGTTTCAGCGTCGCTCTCGAAGACAAGGTTCTGTATTCGACCATCGACACCCCCGAAAATCATCGCCTGTACGATCGCATGGGCCTGCGCTCGTTTTATATTCCCGGCGGCAGTACCCCGCAGGAACTGAACGATCTGATGAACACGCTGCGGACGCTCTTCGAGTTCCGATTTGTCAGCCTCAATGCCGCGTCCAGCACCATCACCGTGCGTGGACAGCAGCCCGCTCTGGCCGCGGCCACGCAGTTTCTCGGGCAACTGGATTCCTCCCGCCCCGAGGTGATGCTCGACCTGAAAGTCTTTCAAGTCGATCACAGCTACGCGCGCAACATCGGCTTACACATTCCAAACCAGTTCAATCTTTTCAATATTCCAGCCGCCGCGCTGGTCGCACTAGGCGGACAAAACATCCAGGATCTCATCAACCAGTTGATTGCCTCGGGCGGCATCAACCAGGCCGGCAATGAAAGCATCGCCGCCCTGCTGGCGCAGCTGCAGGGCCAGCAGAATTCGATCTTCAGCCAGCCCCTGGCAACCTTCGGCGGCGGGCTCACCTTCATGGGCCTCAGCCTCGACCAGTTGAGCGCCGCACTTTCCATGAATGAAAGCTCCGTCCGGTCGCTCGAGCACGTCACCCTGCGTGCATCCCAGGCAAGAGAAGCGACCTTCAAACTCGGCTCGCGTTACCCCATCCTCAACGCCAGCTTCGCGCCCATCTACAACAACGCGGCCATCTCGCAGGTGATCCAGAACCAGTCCTTCACCGCAGCCTTCCCTTCCTTCAACTACGAGGACGTCGGGCTCACCCTCAAAGCCAAGCCGGTCGTTCACGGCAATTCGGACGTCGCCATCGAGTTGGAATTGCAATTCCGCACGTTGGGTGGCACCAGCGTGAATGGTGTGCCGATCATCTCCAATCGTGAATTCAAAGGTGGAATCCTGCTGAAGGAAGGCGAGCCTGCCGTGGTAGCGGGAATGATTACCCAGTCCGATCAGAAGAGCCTGAGCGGACTGCCTGCCGTCAGCCATATTCCGGGTCTCCGGCTGCTGAGTTCGGAAAGTTCGAAGCAGGAAGAAGACGACGAACTGTTGATCCTGATCACACCTTACGTCGTGCGCGGACCCGACCGGAAAGAGGCCCCGGAAATCTGGCTGACCAGATAAATCGGCGGCCAGCAAGCTAATTTGCGGTCCCTGCCTCCAGCTTGAGTTCTTTCCCCTGACTCGCCTGGAAATCCACCACCTTCTTGAGCAGATCGACCGGAGCGGCTCCGCTGAGCGCGCGGCCATTGATGAACAATGCCGGCGTCCCAGTCACTCCCACCGACTTGCCCAGCGCGACCGAGGCTTCGACCCTGGCTTTTGTTTCTGGCTTGGCAGCGCAGGCGGCGATCTCGTCCGCCTTGACCCCGGAGTCCCCGGCGATGGTTTTCAGTTTTTCCTCGGCATTGGCTTCCGTGATATTGTTCTGCTCGTCAAACGTCTTCTGAATGAACTTCCACACCGCGTCATTCGACGCCCGCCCCACACAATCGACGTAGTCCGCCGCCTTTTCCGCCCAGTTGTGCAGCGCCGGCAGCGGAAAATTCTGGAATACGAAACGAGCGTCCGGCTCCTGCGCTAGCAGTTGCTCGATGTTAGGCGCGGCGTTCTTGCAGTGCGGACATTGCATATCGCTGAACTCGACGATGGTCACCGCGGCGTTCGCCGGTCCTTTGGCTGGCCCATTGATCCCTTTCTCCAGCTTGGCCCGCGCATCGTCGAACGGCTTCGCGCCGAAGGGCAGAACTTCTCCCGAGATCGCGTGCTTGCCGTCGGCGGTCACATAGAGCTTGTTCGAGTTCGAGCCCTGCGGGTTGGTGATGATCACCGTCACCTCCGCCAAGCCGGGCGCCGCGGAGGGCCGAATCTCCGCAATCTTCCACGTGATCGTCACCTCGTACCCGAACATCTGGTAGAGGAACGAATTCACCGTATCTTCACTCGGCAGGACCGTCTGAGGGGCGGTCACCGATGTCGGTGCCGGCTTGGCCTGCTCCTTCGCTGCGGGCGTAGGCTTAGTTTGAGCAAGAGCGCTCGCGGTTAGAACTGCGGCAACGATCAGGGCGCGAAAGTTGTGGGTCATAAATTGAGACTTGATTGTTGCAAAACCTGAGCGAATTGTCATTCCACGGCTAGGGTAGTGTTCAGCAAGTTCGGCACGTAAATTTGCACTGTCATCCTGAGCGGTGCGAAGGACCTATGGATTTGAATCCGCGACGCCCAGGTCTTCCGCTTCGCTCCAGATGACCACCCAAACGTGTGAACACGAACGTCCGGTACACGACATTAAATTTCCGACTTCACCGCGATCGGGAACCGCCGGCCATACCCAAACGCCTTTTCCGAGATCTTGATCCCCGGCGCTGCCTGCTGCCGTTTGTATTCGCTGCGCTCCACCATCCGAATCACGCGCCTCACCAGGTTCAGATCATAATTGCGGGTCCGTGCAATCTCCTCTGCCGAGCGCGACTCTTCCACGTAGTCTTCCAGAATTGCATCCAGCACGTCGTAAGGCGGCAGCGAATCCAAGTCTTTTTGATCCGGGCGCAACTCCGCCGACGGAGCCTTCTCGATCGTCGCCCGCGGAATGATCGCGCGGCGCGAGTTCACGTACTCACTCAGCCGGTACACCAGCGTCTTCGGCACATCGGAGATCACGGCCAACCCGCCCACCATGTCGCCATAGAGCGTGCAATAGCCCACCCCCAATTCGCTCTTGTTGCCCGTAGAAAGCACCAGCGCCCCGAACTTGTTGGAGAGCGCCATCAGCACCATGCCCCGGCAGCGCGACTGGATGTTTTCCTCGGTAACATCCTCAGCCATGCCCGCAAACACGCCCGTCAGCGCCTTGCGGCACGCCTCATACACTTCGTTGATCGAGAGCAATTCAAAGCGAATGCCAAGGTTCTTGGCTAGTTGCCGGGCGTCGTCAATCGATCCCGACGAAGAATATGGCCCCGGCATGCCGACGCCGATCACGTTCTCCGCGCCCAACGCGTCCACCGCAATCGCGGCAGTAAGCGCGGAGTCGATGCCACCGCTCAGCCCGATGATGGCCCGCCCGAAGCCGCATTTGTGGACATAGTCGCGCGTCCCCAGCACCAGGGCGGCGTATGCGCTGGCGTCGTCGCTCTCGATCTGCGCGTGCATTTCGCCCGTCAGGCTCTGCGAATCGAAATAAACCAGATCTTCCTCAAACGACTTCCCCTGCGCGATCACCTGCCCGGTGGGCGAAATCACCAGGCTCGATCCGTCGAACACCAGGCTGTCATTCCCTCCGACCTGGTTCACCATCGCGACCGGCACGTTCCGATTTCGGGCGATGGCCGCCAGCATGTTGCGGCGGAGTTCGCGCTTCCCCATCCAGAACGGCGAGGCGGAAATGTTCAGCACGAAATTGCCGCCCGCCCGCACCAACTCCTCGACCGGATCGACGCGGTAGAGCCGCTTGTTCCAGAAGTGTTTGTCGTTCCACGCGTCTTCGCAGATCGTCAAAGCCATCTGCTTCCCGCAAAAACTGAACAACTGCTGCGCCCGCGCCGGAGCAAAATTCCGCCACTCATCGAAGACGTCATACGTAGGCAGCAGCATCTTCGACTGGATAAAGTCAATGCGCCCGTCGCGCAACAGCGCCGCCGAGTTCATCACCGATTTCCCGGTCTCGGCTTCGGCAGGCGTGACCATCCCGCAGATCACCGCGATGCCCTGCGTTTCCAAAGCAATCTTCTCGGCCGCTTCGCGATTGCGGGCGACAAACGATGGCCGCTCCACCAGATCGCGAGGCGGATATCCGCAGACGGCAAGTTCCGGAAAAAGAATCAGCACAGCCCCGGCCGTGCGTGCCTGCCCGGCAAACTGGATGATCTTGGCAGCGTTGCCAGAGAAATCCCCCACGGTGGGGTTGATCTGGCCGAGGGCAATCTTCACAACACCAGTGTAAGCCATCAGCCCTCAGCCAGAATATCGAGGGACGGGCGTCCTCGCGAAGCTCCGCAGCTGTCTATCCGACTGGTTACTCCTGATGTGTTAACCAGTCAGCGCTTCTGCTTCTCGCCTCCCCCCGCGTTGATGGCACCCTGCCCTGTGACTCAAGTCACCGACGGCTGCTTCTCCTCTACATGAGAATAATTGCGCGCCCTGAGACCTGAGTTTCCCCCCTGGGTTTCCGCGCACAGCCCCCCGAGTCTTGGCTGAGATGAAACCCAACTTTAAGGCGGTACCGTGTCCCAAGTGCGGAGCGACCGCGGGGTCGCCCTGCCGGTCTGCAGCCGGGCGCCAGATGGCGGCTGCGTATCCCCACATGGACCGCGTCCGCGCCTTCGCTGAGAAGGAACAAGCGTCCGTGCCCGCAAGACGGACACTCCGAGCGGCAGGTGGTTTGTGAGCGTGAGAGGTCGAATCTGTTACCTGTTGGCCCGCCTGAGAATCCACAACCCCGACTGTGAACATTGCAATGCTCGCGAAGTGTGTGGGAGTGAGTTGCTAAAGCGGCTCGAAGAGTTGAACTGGCGAACGCTGAAGACTGAAGAGGTCCAAGATTCCGAGGAGCCGAGGGCAAAGGAGCCGCGGAAAGCTTCGTGACGAAAAGACACCCACTTCCCAAAAACCGCGAGAAGTGGCCACCCGCCCAGAACTGGCTCGGCCAAGCCGCCCTCAAGGGGCGAAGTTCTCGTCGTCTCCTTCTTCGTCGTACGCATCCGGATTGCTGAGGTCGACCTTCACCTTTTTGAGGACTTCGGCCAGCTCCTTGCGCGACAGAGGTGAGATGTCGTCGCAAACCGTCCACTTCTCACGGTTCCACATCTCCTGGTCCGCCCAATCCTCCACGTACTTCTCAAGCCTCAAGGCGACCTTGCCGTCTGTGCGCACGGGACGAATGAAGGCCTTCTCCGGAAAGTAGAGGCCCGGCTTGTTGCCGAGCTGCCACATGTAGGTTGCCAGAGCCACCGCCGGGTGTTTCTTGAGAAACGCAGCGAGGGCCTTGAGGATGTCCATCCGACGCCCGAGGGCGTTCAGCTTTTGGTCCAGGCCTGGTCGTCTTTTGCCCTCATGAGCCAGAATCATACGCCTCCCGAGATAGTTGTCGTAATATCGCGATTTCACCAACGACCGTGATTGTTGGGTAGACGCCTGGTGTCTCGATGCGACACACCAGGGAAGCCGCATCGCTATGTGATAGGAATCACAGCCTCACGCAACCCCCTGCTATTAAGCTGGGAGGCGCCTTCTATCCCAGGTCTGCGCACTAGTGGCAGTCGCGCATGTGGCGTGGGCCAGCACAAAGCAGGAAGTCATGAAGATCCTACTGGCAATTGATGATTCTGAGTTCTCAGAAGCTGCGGCGAAGAGCCTTGCCGGGCAGTTCCGGCCTCAGGATACCGAGGTCCGGGTTTTGCACGTCGTTGAGCCGACTGTGATCTCAGTGCCTCCACAGATGTCTCGAGGATACTATCCGGAACTGGAAGATCGGCTCCCGCAAGCACGCGAACTCGTAGATCGGGTGGCCAAAACGCTCTCCTCCGCTGGCTTCAGAGTGATCACGTCGGTCGTGACAGGCGACGCGAGGAGCGTCATTTTGGATGAGGCAGCGGAATGGCATGCCGACTTGATTGTTCTGGGCTCTCACGGACGCAAGGGGCTCGGACGCTTCTTCCTCGGCAGCGTTTCAGAAGCTGTAGCTCGCCACGCGGGCTGCTCTGTGCAGATTGTGCGGATTCCATCATAAGCGCCGCCACTCATCTTGCCGTCGCTGAATTTCTTGAACCCGTTCACGCGAACTGAATGTGCCACCTCCCGATGGATCGTTGGCGTAACATCCCCCATAACGCTCACAACCCCGTTCCCTGGGGTTCTGAGTGCAATCGCCTGTGGCTGTTGAAAAACTCTTTTCAGGGAATTTCAACAACGACATTCGTTCGTAAGTTATTGAATGTTCGTTTGCGGTAGACGCTAGAATTCGCTGAAATTACTGCTTTGGCTCCTTTTTCAACAGCCACGCCTGTTTACAACAAACTATCTCGAAAGATTCTCTCCAGACCGAGCCATTCCAGAGCTGATAGGCCGGCATGATACCACGAGGCCCAGAAAACTTTGGACACGTTACCACCGTGCCACCACGGTCGAGCCATTATCAAGACGGCTTTCTTATTGGAAACTGAACACACACCATGGGAGCCGAATCAACCACGCGAAAAGACAACTTAAAATTCGAGAAGCTGTCACTCCTCGTGCTGACTCTCTGCATAGTTGTGCTGGTCTACCTGCTAGTCTCCCGGCCTTTCTAGCAACGCTCCTGAAAACCTCCGACGTGCGAATCGTAGCCCATGCCGCGACGGGGCACTTTTGGGGTATGGGCCGGGTGGCGCACGTCTCGCGGTTTTCGAGGCGTGGGAAGCTGCGCGCTGTGCTGGAATTTGGGTCCCGCGACGACGGTTTGACGGGGATAGCTATTGGCGCCGGCATAATTCCTACCCCCCACCACAGGCTTGGACTCAGGGGCCGGAGCGCGCTCGCTAGCAATTCTCAGTTAGTGTAAACGGCTTACACCAACAATCATCTCTACTGCGGTAACCCCACTATAAACAAGTACATAACGCCAACGAGCTGCGCCAGCGTCAGCCAATGCCTCGGATATGCGGACAGGAGAACACGATTCAGCTGGCCGTTCCGACAAATCGGTTTGCGTTTCAGTGTTCCACGGCTAGATACGAATCGCGTCGCGCCGAATTCCCACCAATCACTCGCAAGCCAACTCCAGCACGTCAACTGCCCGAGCACGGTGATACTGGTCACAGACAATTCCTCCCGCCAAGGACAAAATTCTGAGCCTTGTCGCTTACCGCGTTCCTGCTGCGACAAGTTTTCGGCCTACAAGAAAACCCACCAAGGAGGAAAGAATCATGTGCACCAAGATGCCAAGCCGGTCGCAATGCCTTGTCTTGCTTGCGATCTTCTCTGTCCTGCTTCTTGCGGCCAGCACTGCCACGGCCCAGACAGCTCAGGCTAATACCACCGACTCTGGCCAGCAGGTCAGCGTCGATCCCCAAACTCACAAACTGAGAGCGCCCACTGCCGAGGAATCCAAGAAGCTTTCCGAAGGCATGAATTTCAATCGCGCCCCGGAGGCCGTCCCGGTTACGCGACTACCGAACGGCGCCACCATGGCGGAATTGCCCGAGGAATTCATGGATGCAACGGTCGTCACCAAGGCTCCCGACGGCACGCTCCACATGCAGTGCGTGCGCGGCATGAACCATGCCAACGATCTGGTCAACGCCCCTATGGCCCAGCGCTCAGCCAAGCCGCACTCCACACGCAAGTCCCCAGTTGCTAACCAGTCATCGCAGAAGCCAGTCTCTGCCACCAAAGGAAAGGAGTAGCCGGTCATGCGCACTCGAACCTCCGCAGTACGTGTCCTGCTCATCCTTCTGGCAGGGCTTCTTCTAGCAGGTCCCGGGTTCGGCCAATCCACCGTCACCATTGTCAACGGGAATGCGCCTGGGGTTGGCTTCAATGATCCGACTCCCGCCGCACCTGTGGGCGGCAACAACGGAACCACTCTCGGTCAACAGCGGCTCATCGCCTTTCAAACCGCTGCCACGATTTGGGGCGGCAACCTAGCCAGCAATGTCGAGATCAAAATCCTGGCCACTTTCGAACCCCTGAGTTGCACCGCCAGTTCGGCTGTGCTGGGCTCGGCCGGCACGATCTACATCTTTTCGGACTTTCCCAGCAATCCACCCTTCCCCGGACCGGAATTCCCCTTCACCTGGTACCACTCCGCTCTCGCGAAAAAGCGCGCGGGATTTGACTTGAATCCTGGCCAACCTGACATCCGCGCCCGTTTCAACGTCAGTCTGGGGGCTCCCGGCTGCCTGACCGGAACCTTCTGGTACCTGGGCCTGGACAACAATCATGGCAACAACATTGATCTCGTGACCGTACTGCTCCACGAGTTCGCCCATGGCCTTGGCTTCTCACAATTCGCCAGTGTTTCTACCGGTAGTGAAATCGGTGGCCAAACCGATATCTACGGCAGACTGTTGCTGGACAAGAGTCTGAGCAAGACCTGGGACCAGATGACCGATGCCGAACGCGCTGCCTCGGCCATCAACACCCGCAAGGTAGTCTGGGTTGGATCCCACGTCACCAATGCGGTTCCGGGAGTGCTCGCCCCCGGCACCCCGCTGCTCAGGGTGAATTCTCCGCCCGCCATCCAGGGGAACTATGACGTGGGCACGGCGTCTTTCGGTCCTCTTCTCAACTCCTCTGGTGTGACTGGCGCGGTCGTGCTAGCTCTCGATCCGGCCGATGCCTCAGGGCCCAGCCTGACCGACGCCTGTTCTCCGCTGACCAACGCAGCAGCGGTTGCCGGTAACATCGCCTTGCTGGACCGCGGTACTTGCACCTTTGTGGTCAAGGCGAAAAATGCCCAGGACGCGGGCGCGATTGCAGTGCTGGTGGCAGACAATGCTGCCGGCAGTCCGCCGGCCGGCCTGGGTGGCTCCGATCCGACCATCACCATCCCCGCCGTCCGAATTACCTTGGCAGATGGCGCCACCATCAAGGGCCAGCTGGCCTCTGGTGTGAATGCCACTCTAACCGTGGACCTCTCTGTCCTCGCCGGCGCCGATACTGACGGCAAGGCCTTGTTGAACACTCCCAATCCCGTGCAACCGGGCTCCTCCATCTCTCACTGGGACCCGATTGCGTTCCCCAATCAGTTAATGGAGCCTGCCATCAACTCGGATCTCACTCACAGTGTGTCCGAGCCTCAGGATTTGACTTTGGCAGAACTCAGAGACGTGGGCTGGTTCCCCGATGCGGACGTGGACGGCGTGCCCGATGACTCCGATTGCGAACCTCATTCCGACTTCAGCCCCAGCGTGGTGATCGCGGGATGTAACTCGGGTGTCCCTAACACGTTTTTCCTGAGTGGCTGCACCATCAAGGACCTGATCAATCACGCCGCAGCCGCCGCCACAAACCATGGCGCCTTCGTCAGCGATGTCGCCCAACTCACCAACTCCCTGAAGAAGCAGGGAATCATCACAGGAGCACAGAAGGGAGCCATCCAGAGCTGCGCTGCACATGCCCCGATTCCCTGAGAGTAAGAGAACTCGTGGCTGCGACGGTGGGGAGGCTGGTCGAGCCGGCCTCTCCACCTAGTTTCTGGGCCCTGGTCAGTCTGAGTACCCGGCCCCGGCATTATGTTTCCGGGCAGACTGGACAGGAGGCGAATTCCGAGTATCTACCGATAGCTGGCGTAACATCGCCTTGACAGGGAACGGGCAGAATTCCCTGAGGCGTCCGGGTACGGAGAAGGGTCAGGGGTCCTTCGACTCCCCAGGAACTTCACTTCGTGAAGTCCCTGCTCCGCTCGGAATGACAGAGTGGCGGGACTACGGGATGACTCGGGGTGAGGGTTATCCAACTAAGTTCGGGGCTGGATCCTTAACGACCGGTGGGGGCGGAACCCGGGAAGGGTTCTGCGGATGGGCATCCGGCATTTCTTCTCCCGGGCGCCGCAACGTGGGCGCGGTGGCTGGACGCTCCGGCTGCTTGGCCGCGAGCGCGGGCTTGGCCAGGTCCACTTCCTTCTCGGTGCGCACGATTTTCTGGCCGTCCACTTTCATGGTTTCAACGCGCACGACTTCGTCGCCCACGAAGCGCACGAAATCCACGTCCTGGGGCGGAGTGCCGTAGATCCATTCTTCGTACTCGACTTCGTCAGCGTGCTCGCGCACCTTCTTGGCTGGACGTCCCTTGGCGTAGATCACCATGTCGTGGTTCATGCCGACCAGCACCTGATGCTTCTGAATGGCGTTCTTCACCTTGGGCGGAACGGTTTCCAGGTAGGCGTTGAGCGGCGTCTTGGAGTCGAAGTCGAATACGGGACGCAGCGCCTCCTTCAGTTCGGGCCCGGTTATCTCGGGGACGTACTTGTCAAAATAAAGGTCAACGAACGAGCCACGCGCGTTGGCCCTCGAATCGGACGGTGAGATTGGAGCAGAACCTCCGGCACCCTGAATCTCGATGTGCTGATACCACTTCTTCTTCTTGATCGGACCGCCATTGATTTCGAAGTGGATGTGGTCGTCTTTGAACACTATGTCGGTGATCCGGGCCTGATCGCCAGGCTTGGCGGCCGGTCCCCAGAGGGCCATGAGTTGCTGCAACTCCGGGCCGCTGGGGGTCAGGGTACCGTCCTTGAGTTTCAGGCCCACTTTCCCCATCGGGAAATTTGTCCGGATGTAGACCAGGTCATAGGCGAAAACGTGGACGATCTGCTCGCGGGTTTGTTTGGTGATACGCGGAGGTGGAGTGGCCTGGGCCGCGCCCAGAGCGGAACCGATCAACAGAACCAGGAACAGCAGAACAGCGCGGCGGCACGGCATGCAGCACCCCGGGGATAGGTTCATTATAGACCACCCAAAGTAAGCGGGTTATAGCGTCGGGAGCAGGATTTTCAGTCCGGTAACCAACGGTGCTGCGCACGGAAATGCGAGTCTTGTACGACTCGCAACCCGGCGTACACTGGGCACATTGAAGGAGGCGAAATGAATCGCATCGGCGTGTGGGTTTTTTCGATGATCGTGTGTGTCAGTGCACGCGCCGTTGCGCAGGATGCGATCGTCAGCATGGACGACGAGCCGCACTATGCGCGCGTGTTCAGCAACCAGTACTGCCGCGCGTACACGGTCGATCTGGGCCGTTTGGAGCAGACCAAACCGGTTGTGCACGAGCACGACTGGGTGCGGATGACCCTGGGCGGCACTGTAGAAACAGCCTGGGGCGGAACGCTGTTTTCGAGCAAAGGCTTTGAAGATCCCGAAGGTTATTACATTTCATTCAATTTTCCGGTCGACCGGCTGTCTCTGCGGAATCCGCACAATGACCCCTACCGGGAACTGATTGTTGAGATCATGCAAGCGGATCAGAGCCGGAGCCGTGCCAACGATCCGTCGCTCGCCCCCTTCGCCTTAAAACTGGGGCCAGGAGTGGATCCGCACGTCTCCTACGTGACGAATTTAACGAAGACGTCGGTCGAGATTGTGCACGTGCAGCTGCTGAGCGGCGACTCGAAGGAAATCCGATCGAACGGCGTGGGCGCGCTGTTCGTGGCGATGACGGACGTCGAACTGCAGCGCAAACTGAAGGATCAGGAGCCGAAGGATCTACAGCTCACGAAGGGCGATGTAAAGTGGCTTCCGGGGGACGCGTCGGCCACGTTCAAGAATGTGGGCAAAGAGCCGGCGCGATTTGTCATTCTGGATATGAAGTAAGGGTTGCGCGGAAGGCCGGCGGGGCGCCGGCGCTACGTCTCCGTCGTGATCCGCAGCCCTTCGCGGGCGACTTTCAGAGGCAGGATTCGTCCTCCGGCCTCGGCGACGGCGTGGGCCACCGATTCTTTTGCACCCTCTTCCACCATGAACAGAACGCAGCCACCGCCTCCGGCACCGCAAACTTTGGCGGCGCGGCCACCATGCTTGCTGGCGACCGCAATCAACTGGTCGATCAGCGGCGTGGTAATTCCTTCGGCATTGGTCCGACGCAGTTCCCACTCCTCGCGGAGCAGGCGAGCGACATCTTCCCAGTCGTGACGCAGAAAGGCCTGGTGCATGTCGCGCGCGATGGCTGCAATCTTCTCGAAGTTGCGGAAGACATGTTTGTCGCCGTTGATGTGCGCCTTGAAGACTTCCCAGTTGTTGATGCCGGACTGACGAGGCGCGCCCGTATAGGCCAGAAGAAAGCGCATCTCGATCTCCTCGGGCGCCACCGGGACAGCGGCACGGCGGATTCCGTCGGGATCGAGGTGAATGGCGCTGACGCCCCCGTAGAGCGCCGGGTAGTAATCCTGGCACCCGGTGGGGACGCGGATGATCTGCGCCTCAACATTCTGGGCGATGACTCGCAATTTTTCGGGATCCAGGTCGCGGCCGGTAAAGCGGGCAAGAGCCGCCGTGGTAGCGATCATGAGCGCCGACGAACCGGAGATCCCGGCTCCGGCGGGGGATTGCGAGTCGGTTTCGACGCGCAGGCCTCGCTCGGGCGCAAAAAAGCGCACCAGGTATGCCGCCAGAACGTGGCGATGATTGTCGGCTGCGACTAGCTCCTCAAGGCTGGCGAAACTCTCCTGCTGGCCGGTATCGAAGGAATGCAACTCGATGCGCGATCCCTTCAGCGCGGTGACGCGGCAGGTGGTGAGAATCTCAACCGCAAAGTTCAGGGTCAGGGCGCCGGGATGAAACAGGTACAGCGGCCAGAGGTCGATGGTGCCTCCGGCCAGGTCGGCCCGGCAGGGGGCTTGAGCGGTGGTGGCTGGTTGCGTAGAACTGGGAGACTTCCCGGCCATGCAGACGTTGTATCACGCCGGGAATGGGAATGTGGTGATGGAACGCACCCGGCATAGGGCAAGGAATCACACCAGTGACGGTCAAGCCCGGCCCGGCCGAGGGTACCTCGGACTGAGTACTTCTGTAACGGTAGCTGTACCACAAACACGGCGGGTCACGGAGCCGATCGATCTTAGAATGGATTAGAAACGGACCAGCTCATTCCCCCGCTCGGGCCGACAGGATTGCCTTTTGCCGCTGAAGCTGCCGATTCCCGCGCGCATCCCGCTCTTGTACGTCATCCTCGGCGTGCTGCTCGCCATCAGTGTGCTTCCGATGTACTTTTACTCGGCCCAGATAGAGACCCTGAACCGGGAGCGGCTGAAGACCAACGAAATGCTGCTGCAGAACACGGTCACGCGCTCGCTGGCCGACGACATTTCCCAGCATCAGGAAACGCTGCGCATGATGCTGGCCAATTTGTCGTCTTCAATTCAGGTGACCAGTGGAAACGACATCGGCGCGCAAAACATTCAGGCGCCGGAGTTGCGTGCGCTGCTGGAAAACTTCGTTTCGTCGTCGAATGACATCGCATACGCCACACTGCTGAACGCCGACGCCAAGGGAGTTTCTGCCGGAAGGATCGAGCCCGACGCCTTTCTGCAACGCGAACTGGAACGCGCCTACGGGGCCGCCCGCCAAGGGAGAATCTACAGCGGACAGCCGCTGATGGTGGGAAGCGGGAAGTCGGCGCGGACGGTGATGCTGGTCAGCACCCCGATCATGTATGGTGGGCGGTTTCTGGGAATGATCGGATCGGTGGAGGATCTACAGTTTTTGATCCGGCGGCTGCAGGAAGTCAGCCGTACCGGGTTGATGCCGTACGTGGTGGATAGCGAGGGAAGGCTGGTAACGGCCGCGACTTCGGAATACGCCACCGGGCAGGACATGACGCACTTCGACATCGTGCGCAGCTTTGTGGACGAAGGCGCGAAGGCGCAATTGGCAGCGACTCGTGAATTCGCCATTCACGATGGCAAGAGCAATACCGAGATGCTGGGCACGTACAGTCCGGTGGCGGCTCTGGATTGGGCGGTGGTGGTGCAGAAGCCACAGGAGGAAGCGTACCGCGGCATTTTTGAGATGCAGCGCACGGGCCGCCTGCTGGCCTGGCTGGCGGTATTTGTAAGCGTGGGTTTGAGTATTTTCTCGGCGCGGCGGATCACGAGCCCGCTGGAGGTGCTGGCGCAGTCCAGCCGGGCCATCGCGCGCGGCGATTTTACGAAACGGGTGCATCTGAAAACGCGCACGGAAATCGGCGAGCTGGCGACCACGTTCAACACCATGTCGGAAGAACTGGAGCAGTTCGTTGAAGACCTGAAGCGCGCCGCCGAAGAGAACAAGGCGCTGTTCATGGGGTCGATCCAGATGCTGGCCGGCGCGGTCGACGAAAAGGATCCCTACACGCGCGGCCACTCCGACCGCGTCACCCGGTACTCGCTGATGATCGCGCGGGAAATGGGGCTGGATCCCGGCTTCCTCGAGATCCTGCGCGTGTCCGCGCAATTGCACGACGTCGGCAAAATCGGCATTGAGGACCGGATCCTGAAAAAGCCGGGCGCGTTGACGCCGGAAGAATTCGAAATCATGAAGACACATACAACCAAGGGCGCCAACATCCTGCGTCCGGTGCCGCAGTTGCGGGAAATGCTGCCGGGAATCGAACTGCACCACGAGGCACTCAACGGACGCGGGTATCCGTATGGTCTGAAGGGCGACGACATTCCTCTGCTGGCGCGCGTGATCGCCGTGGCTGACACGTTTGATGCGCTGACCACGAACCGTCCTTACCAGCAGGCGCACGATCCGGTGGAAGCGCTGCGGATCATTCAGAATCTTTCCGGGCAGCGGCTCGACCCGAAAGCAGTGGCCGCACTGATCGCTGTGTATCAGCGCGGCGAGATTCGCATTCAGAAACACCTGACGCAGCCGATGGAGCAGGTTCCTGTCGCAGCGCTCCCGCTCGTACCTGCCGATCCTCTGACGGTAGAAACTACGCGTACCTGAACGAGCCTTCTCGCGACGCAGCCCGCCAAGCCTGAGTTCCCTTCCCGCCTTATATAATCGGCTTGCGGATTCCTCATGATTCAAACCCTGTTTGGCAGCCTGGACGAAGAGCAGAAACCGAGTTTTCTGGAGCGGATGAAAGAGGCCGTCTCGCGCACGCGCGAGAACCTGGCCGAGCGCATCGAGGATGTGGTCTCGATCGGCAAAGAGATTGACCGCTCTACGCTGGACGATCTGGAAGCAACCCTCATCGGCGCCGATCTGGGCACGACCACCACGCACGAAGTCCTGGAGAAGCTTCGGGAGAAAGCTGACCGGAAGCAGATCAAAGATGCGAGTGAACTGAAGCGGCTGCTGAAAGAAGAGCTGCTGGCGATCCTGACCTCGACCACCTCGCGGCCGGTGACGAAAGTCGACGGCACACCGGAGGTGATCCTGGTGGTCGGGGTGAATGGGACGGGCAAGACGACCACCATCGGAAAGCTGGCGCAGGTGTTTCGTTCGCAGGGCAAGACGGTGCTGATGTGTGCAGCGGATACGTTTCGGGCGGCGGCCATTGAGCAACTGGAGATCTGGGGACAGCGCACCGGGACGGAAGTGATCAAGACCAAAGCTGGCGGGGATCCGTCGGCGGTGCTGTTTGACGCGCTGCAGTCGGCGAGCGCGCGCAAGACGGATTATGTGATCGTGGATACGGCGGGGCGCTTGCACACCAAGCAGAACCTGATGCAGGAACTGGAAAAGATGACGCGGACGGCGCAACGCATTGTGCCGGGTGCTCCGCACGAGACTCTCCTGGTGATGGACGCCACCACAGGCCAGAATGGGCTGCAGCAGGCGCGGTTGTTCACCCAATCGGCGGGAGTGACGGGGATTGTGCTGACCAAACTCGACGGCACCGCGAAGGGTGGAGTGGTGGTTGCGATTTCACGCGAATTGGGATTGCCGGTGCGATTTGTAGGCGTGGGCGAGAAGGCGGGGGATTTGTTGCCGTTCGATGCGAAGGAGTTTGTGGAGTCGCTGTTTGCGTGAAGCGGTAGTCGGTAGCCAGTAGGCGGTAGTCAGTTTTCTTCGCCGGGCGCTTCTTCAATCTCGTTTCTGATTTCCTCCGTGACTCTGTGTCTCTGTGGTGAAATAGGGTCTGATCTTCATGACAGCTGACGAACAATCCATGCGGCAGGTGCTGGAGCTGGCGCGCGCGGGTATCGGGCTGGTTTCGCCAAATCCGGCGGTGGGGGCGGTGGTGGTCGACGCCTCTGGGAACGAAGCCGGCGCTGGCACGCACACTTACGACGGCGTCAAGCATGCTGAAATTCTGGCGCTGGAGCAGGCGGGCGGACGTGCGCGCGGCGGGACGCTCTATCTGAATCTGGAGCCCTGCTCGCATCAGGGACGAACGGGACCGTGCGCGGAGTCGGTCGTTGCGGCCGGAATTCAGCGGGTGGTTTGCTCGATGCAGGATCCGAATCCGCTGGTGGCCGGGCAGGGATTTGCCACGCTTCGTGCCGCCGGTATTCGCGTAGAAATTGGAGCGTTCGAGGCGGAAGCGAAAAAGCTGAATGAGAGTTTCGCCAAGTACATCCGGCACCGCATCCCGCTGGTCACGCTGAAGGGGGCGATGACGCTGGATGGCAAGATTGCGCCGCCTCCTTCGGGAACGCGGCACCCGACGGATGTCGCAGCGGGCGGCTCGACCGGCGGGTGGATCACGGGCGAAATCGCGCGCCAGCATGTTCATCAGTTGCGGCACCAGCATGATGCCATCATGGCCGGCGTGGGCACGGTCATTGCCGACGATCCGCTGCTGACCGACCGCAGCGGGTTGGCGCGACGGCGGCCGCTGCTGCGAGTCATCCTCGATTCCTGGTTGCGACTGCCGCAGGCGTCGCGGCTGGTCAAGACGGCGAAGGACGACGTGCTGGTGCTTTGTTCGTCGGCGGACGAAAGCAAGCAGCGAGAGATCGAGAAACTCGGCGTCCGGGTGGAGCGGATTGCTCCCATGCCCGATGGACGGCCCGACTTGGCCGATGTCATGCGCCATCTCGGGAAACACGAAATCACCAGCCTGCTGATTGAGGGCGGGGCGACGCTGAACTGGTCGGCGCTGTCGTCGGGAGTGGTGGACAAGCTGTTTCTCTACTACGCGCCGAAGATCTTGGGCGAGGGTTCAGTTCCGTTTACGGCCAGCCAGGGCGCGGGAATTCATCATGGAGCGATTCAGGCGCGGCACCTGCAACTGCATCAGTTTGGGGAGGACTTTGCGGTGGAGGGGTATTTGAGGGATCCGTATCAGGGGTGAGATCTAAGGAAGATCAAGGCGTCTCGCAGAAGTGCCATCCAGCGGTTGTTGGTGCTATGGCGATATTTCGCCAATCATCGTGGTTGGTGGTACGCTGCTTGGCGATGAAACCCCTGATGTGGCTGGCCTTGTTGAGTTGTGTGGGCTTGCTGTTTGGCCAGTCTGCTCACGAGGCTGCGCCTGATCCCAAGTTCTCGGAGCCTTCACGCGAGGATAGTGAACGCCTCGACCAACAGAGAGCCGTTGTTGCGGCTGCCGTAAGACGAAGATATGGCACAGCAGCGCTTACCAGAACGAAGATAGATCTGCCGATTCTGCAGAGGCTGCTTGATGACAAGGCGTTCAAGAAGTCTCAGACGTACGAGTTGCAGAGTCTGGGCGTGGTGTTCGGCGATGTACTGACCAGCGAATTCTCTTTGCGATGGGTAATGATTACAGATGAGTACGGTACTGATCCGACACTGCGCTTCAAGAATACGAGCATAAATATCAACGCGCTCACGATGATCTCCAAGCGCGTCGAAAGGGATGAGACTGTAGATGTCTTCGAGCTACTGCGAAAAACTCGCGAGGCGCTGGCAGACGCTGAGAGAACGTTCCGCTAAGCACAAGTCCCTGGGAGGCTGGCCCACCTTTTCCGGATCATATTGACTCCAAGGGGTGCCCCGTCCTTGTCGCGTTCTGTGCGACAGGGCGGGGACTTTGACTTCTGATTCCCGGCCCCGACTTTGAGAGTGACCTGCGGCAGTTTCCGCCACTATGCCACCCCCGTCGACGGCACCGTCTAGATTGAGTCGCACTGGACTGCTGGAACACGTGAGGAACTGGGACTCGCGGCTACGATTCAAAGTCGAAGTCAAGAACCCCACCCTGTCGCACAGAACGCGACAAGGGTGGGGCACCCCTAGGCGTCAAGTTGATTGGGAAAATCGAACCAAAATGACGTTCGCCGATCACATTCACGGCTCCGGAATGGACTTACGATTCTCACATGCCTTGGAGTCTCCAGCGCTTCCAGCAAGCCGGCTGTCTCCATTTCATCACCTTCAGCTGCCATCACCGCGATCCTCTCTTAGCCGAAGCTCACGCTCGCAACGTCTTCGAGCAGACCCTTGAGCGGGTACGCCAATGGTACGGGTTCTTCGTCTCCGGGTATGTGGTCATGCCCGAACACGTGCACCTGCTGATCAGTGAACCGGAACGCGGGCAGCTGTCTCTCGCGCTGCAGATGCTCAAGCAGAACAGCGCGCGCCAGCTCCGTGGTCCGGAGGGCGCGCCTTTCTGGCTGCCGCGCTACTACGATTTCAATGTGTGGAGTAACGCGAAGCGTGTCGAGAAGCTACGCTACATCCACCGCAATCCGGTGAAGCGAGGCTTGGTCGAGCGTCCTGAAGACTGGGCCTGGAGCAGCTTCCGCCACTATGCAACCGGGGTCGAGGGCACAGTCGAGATTGAGTCGCACTGGACTGCCCGAAAGCGGGAGCAGTTGGGAATCGTGCCGACGATTCAACGTCGAAGTCAAAAGCCCACCCTGTCGCACAAAACGCGACAAGGGTGGGGCACCCTCAGGAGTAGGATGATCCTTCTGGAGGACGGCCATGTTTACCGGAATCGTTGAAGAAGTTGGGAAGGTCGCGAAGATTGAGCAGCGGGGAGAGAATCGCCGGATTACCGTCGAAGCGACGAACACTCCGAAGGAACTGGGAACCGGGCAGAGTGTTGCGGTCAGCGGAGTCTGCCTGACTGCCCTCGACATAAAACCGCGGTCATTCTGCGCGGACTTGGCGCCGGAAACCTGGGAGCGGACTTCGTTCTCGCGCATTCACGAAGGGGCGCTGGTCAACCTGGAGTTGCCGATGAAGGCCGATGGGCGCTTTGGCGGGCACATCGTGCAGGGGCACGTGGACGGCGTTGGCCGGCTGATTGAGTTCGAGCGCATCCTGGATTCGGAAGGCCGGGATTCCGAGAACTGGTGGCTGCACATCGAAATTCCATCCGAGGTCGAGAAGTACACGGTGTTTAAGGGATCGATCTCGATTGAAGGGATCAGCCTGACGGTCGCAAAATTGGAGAAGAACCGCTGCACGATTGCCATCATCCCGCACACGGTGGAGCTGACCAATCTCGGTTCACTCAAGCCGGGCGATCCGGTCAATCTGGAAGCTGACGTGATTGCGAAGTACGTCGAGAAGATGATGAAGAGCGAACCGGCACAGAGTCCCCTTACGGTGGAAGACCTGGTGGGGCAAGGGTTTTAGAGACAGTGGGTAGTGGTCAGTTATCGGACACGTGGGTCGTCCCTCCGGGACTTCACTGATTTTTCCCATCCTACCCCGCGCTGAAGCGCGGGGCTAAGCTGGCTCGCCCCCCGGGGCTGGATCGTCCAGCGACAGCCTGCTCTTACGCTTCCAGCGTCAGTTCGTCCAACTCGAGAAACTCCTTGACGATGGGTTCGGTGGATTTCTCCATCTCCTTGTAGGGGCCGAAGAAGATGACTCGTGCTTCGTGCAGGAACACAATGCGGTCGGCGAGTTTCTTGGCCAGGCGCATGTCGTGGGTGACGACGACGGAGGTCAGGTGGAGATGCAGTTTGAGGCGCGCGATGAGGTCGCCGAGCAGGTTGCCCATGAGCGGGTCAACCATGGTGGTGGGCTCATCGTACAGAACGCACTCGGGCTGTGCCGCCAGAGCACGCGCGATCGCGACCGAGCGCTTCATTCCGGTGGAGAGGTCGGAGGGCAGTAACTCGCGCATCTCTTTGACGCCGACCATTTCGAGCAGGCCATCGACGACCTGGTAGATCTGCTCTTCGGAAAGCTCTCCTTTTTCGCGCAACGGAAAGGCAACATTTTCGCCGACGCTCAGGGAGTCGAAGAGCGCGCCGTTCTGGAACACCATGGTCACTTTCTTGCGAATTTCTTCCAGTTGCACTTCGTTGTAATCGGTAATGTCGCGGCTGGCGACGATGACCCGTCCGGAATCCGGTTTGAGAAAACCCATAATGTGATGCAGTGCGACGGACTTGCCCACGCCGCTTCGTCCCAGGATACAGACCATCTCTCCGGGCAGAACGTCGAAGCTGACGTCCTGCAAAACCACGCTGTCCCCGAATGCCTTGGAGACGTTCTTGAACTCGATGTAGGGAGGTTGAGCGTCCGCAGCCATTGGCATCAGCATGGCATGAGAGGCGGGTGGGGCTCAAGGGCTAGAACGAGTCCTCGGCCCGGTGCCGGTCTTCTGGAGTGTTGACGTTGAAAAAGTTGCGCTCGGAAAAACCCGCCTTCTTCAGTTCGCCTTCTTCGATGATGCGGATGGCGAGGCCGGCGAACACTGCGTCGATCTTGTACTTTCCTGCTCGCAAGGCGCGGTCGGCCGCACCGGCGAACTCGCGGCGGTACACGGCACAGAGCGGCTGGAAACCGTTTCCCGTCCGCGGGACAGTGACGACCGCACCGCTTTCCTCGGCCGCTGAGAACAGGCAGGAGAGCAGGTCTTCGGACACGAACGGCATGTCCACCGCCAGCATCAGGTTCCATTCCGCAGACGAACGCACGAGAGCCGCATGGATTCCAGCCAGCGGACCACAGCCGGAGTAGACGTCTTCGACCACGGATCCGTAGTTGGAGAAACGGACGGGGTCGCCGACAATCGCCACGCTGGGGCACACGTGGCCGATCACAGCCAGAGCGCGCTCCAGCAGAGTCCGGCCCTGAAATTCCAGGAAAGCCTTGTCGGCTCCCATGCGAGAGCTCTGGCCTCCTGCCAGGAGGAACCCCATGCGCGAAAGCTGGGTTGGTAGTTTCATGTGAGGATCCTGGTCCGCACCGGATGGATCACGCTGTTATGGAAAAGCATAAGTCCTGTCCCGCAGTACACGAAAGTAACCTACCCAGAAACGACAAGGCGACGGATGATGGAGTGGTTCCGCCGGTTCTGGAGCCATTCGTCATCATGCCGCAAAAACTCATGGATGTTCTCATGCTGGGACGCTGCTCGCACGAGTTTTCCTGGCCGCGGCGTGCGGCCAGTGGAGAGTACTACCAAGTGTGCCTGCTGTGCGCGGCCGCCTATCAGTATGACTGGAAGACGATGCGGCGAGGCAGCCGAGTGGACAATCCGGTGGCGGAAACGACCGCCGGCCGCCGTCGATCGGGCCAGAAGAAGCCGACCTGGATGCCGCGCGCGCGCCGCCTGAAGCTGAACACCCCGATTCGATATCGCGGAAAGAACTTGAGCACGTGGTACGAGGGCGTCATCCAGAACATCAGCCAGTCGGGCGTGATGTTCCACGGTCCGCAGCAACTGCCAGCGAATGCGCTGGTAGAGCTGATTTTTGAGATGCCGGAAGAAATCTCTGGACAGAAAAACAGCGGCGTTCTGTGCCAGGGACGACTGATTCGCATCAAGGACGCAGTGGACAATACGGAAGACGCTTTCGGGTTGGCGGCCTCAATTCTGGACTACAAGTTTCTGCACCATAAGTGAACTGGAGCCAGGATCGCTTCCCAGCCACACCGGGATCCTCCACCCGACGGCCTACTTCCCAGTTGAGTGTTGCCCATCAGTGATGGTGTCCATCTGATCACTTCCCCCAAGAAATTTCGCTGTGACCAGCCGCTCGCATGCATCTAAACTGGTATAGAAATTTCCCTTTCTTCACTCAGGAGTGATCTATGAGACACAGGGCAGGAACGCATCTTTGGGTCGTTTTGCTGGTTGGCATTCTCGGCGTGGGCGCGGCGTGCACGAAGGCGCCCGATGACAGCCAGTTGACCGGGCAGATCCAATCCAAGCTCAACGAGGATTCCGGGCTCCAGGGGAAGTCCATCACGGTGCAGACTTCGGGCGGAACGGTTACGCTTTCGGGGACCGTGGACAATGATGCCCAGCGCACGGCGGCGGCCCGTTATGCTTCGGGAATCCCTGGCATCAAGCAAGTGGTGAACAATCTGCAAACGACGCCGACGGCAGCAACTGTGCCTGCGGAACCCGCGCCGGACCAAGCGGCACAGACGCCTGCGCCGGAACCCGCGAGACCAGCAACCAAATCAAAACCAAGTGCAACGCACCGGCGGACCCAGCGCAGCACTCCGGTCGAGGAAGTGGCGGCTGCGCCAGCGGCTGCGGCCAGAGAAGCCATGGCTCAGGAACAATCGGCACCCGCTCCCGTCGCTGCGTCAACTCCGCCGCCTCCGCCAGCCCCACCGGCACCGAAGAAGGTCACGATTCCTTCGGGCACCACGATGGCCATTCGGCTGGTGGATGCGATCAACTCAGAAACGGCGCAGCCTGGGGAAACCTTCCGGGCAACTTTGGACTCGCCCCTATCGAGCGAGGGTGACGTGGCGATTCCTTCCGGATATGACGTGCAAGGGCACGTGGTGGAGGTGAAGAGCGCGGGAAAATTTGCAGGCAAGTCGGAACTGGTGCTGCAGTTGGACCGGATCACAGTGGGCGGGAAGTCGTATAGCATCCAGACTGACCAATACCGTCGGCAGGGCAGCTCACGGACTACCAACACCGCGGAAAAGGTCGGGGCGGGCGCTGCGATCGGGGCCATCATTGGCGGAATTGCTGGGGGCGGCAAAGGCGCAGGCATTGGCGCTGCCGCGGGCGGCGGATTGGGCGGAGGCGTGCAGGCAGCCACCAAAGGACAGCAGATCAAGCTGCCGACCGAGACTGTGCTGAACTTCACCCTGCAGTCACCGTTGACTGTGACACAGGTTGAGGAAGGTCCGAACTCCAGTCGCAGGAAGATGGACGTCCCGCAATAGGCAAGGCTAGCGCCTCAGCCAGGGCACCCGTAGGGTGCCCTTTATTTTTTGCGGGTTCCGGCCGACGATGGCTGCGAGTCACCGTTGCGTTTCTAATCACCCAACGATGTGACGGTCCTCACCGTCGGGAGTTTGCCACGCTACTACACTGACCTGTTGTACGCAGTGCAAGACGAGGGAGCGTTGACTCCCGTGGAGGAAATCATGCGTGCTTGCAGGAGTCTTTGGATTAGTCTCGCGGTAGTCATCGCCGTAGTGATGATGGCGTCGGCCCAGGAGCCAAAGAAAGAAATCAAACATGTCCCGATCAAACCTACTTCCGCAGCATCGGGGCAGGAGATGTACAAGACTTATTGCGCTGTCTGCCACGGGACCGACGGCAAAGGGAGCGGCCCGGCTGCGGATGCCTTGAAGGTGCCGCCGCCCGATCTGACGGCGTTGGCAGGCAAGAACGGTGGCAAGTATCCGGCATTAAAGGTTTCTGCGATCATTAGCGGAGAAGAAGTACTGGCTGCCCACGGGAGCAAGGACATGCCGATCTGGGGGCACCTGTTTTGGAGTATGAGCGGCGGACATGAAGGCGAAGTGCAGCAGCGTATCGCGAATCTTAATAAGTACATCGAGTCGCTGCAGAAGAAGTAACGTCCCGCGGGAGCGCCGGGATGCGCGAGGTAATGATCGCATTCCGGCGCTCGATGCCCGCGGTTGCCCCTTGCCCTTAGTGCTGGTACAGTGCTTTCAGACGCCGATCTTCGTCGGGCCCCCCTCTGTCGTCCTCGTTGGATCGCGCCTTGGCGTGCCCCGGCCGCTTAAGAAATGTCAGAACTTGGCGCCAATCAGGAGAGATGGACAGCGGCCAAGCGCTATCTGGCCTTCATACGTTATGGAGGGGCTGCGCTGGCAGTGTGGCTGGCGCTCAGTCTGTGGAGCCTCTCGTCGGTATTTCATCGCCACTCCTTCGCTCTTTTTCTGGCGGCGGTACTGCTGACGGCGCGCTTTCTGGGATTCGGTCCGGCCTTGTTCTCGTCTCTGTTGTCCACCGCCTGCCTGGACTTCTTCGTATTTGTGCCTCGCGTTAGTTTCGCCCTCGGCACCGGAGACCTGGAGCAACTGGGGGTGTTCCTAGCCATCTCGGTATTTGCGGGCAGTATGGCGCGTCAGAAATCACGCGCCGAATTGCGAGCGGAACGAACCACGCGCGAGATGGCCGCGATCGTGGAATACTCCGACGACGCAATTTTCAGCAAGAGTCCGGACGGGACGGTCACCAGCTGGAATCGCGGGGCCGAACGTCTCTACGGTTTTAGCGCACAGGAGGCGGTGGGAGCATCCGTCTATCAACTGGCGCCGATCGAGAGGCGAGAGGAAGTCGAGCGGATCATCCAGGTCGTCAACCGCGGCGAACACGTCGAGCCTTACCAGACAGAACGCATGCGTAAAGATGGTGCGCGCTTCCCGGTGATCCTGACAGTTTCGCCATTGCGGAACACTAAGGGAGAGATTGTGGGCGCTTCGGTCATCACCCGTGACATCTCCGCGCAAAAGCAATCGGAGGAAGCGGTTCGGCGCAGCGAGAAGCTGGCGACGGCAGGTCGACTGGCCGCCTCGATTGCCCACGAAATCAATAATCCCCTCGAAGCCGTCGTCAATCTGCTCTACCTGGCGCGTCACGACTCCGCCAATGCCCACCAATATCTGACCATGGCCGAGCAAGAAGTCGGCCGGATCGCACGCCTGGCGCAGCAGACCTTGGGCTTCGTTCGGGACACAGGCTCCCCGGGTTCGATGGATCCCGCCGTCATCATGGATGAGATCCTGCAACTGTATTCCCGCAAGCTGGAAGGCAGAAGGATCCGGGTCATCCGCCGCTATCGAAACAGCAGCCAGATCAGCGGTTATTCCGGCGAATTGCGGCAGTTGCTGGCTAACCTGCTGGTGAATGCGGTCGATGCCATGGCGCAGGGTGGGACCTTGCAGGTCCGGGTCGCGGCCGGCAGGCAGTGGTCCGATGGCCGGGAAGGAATTCGAATCACGGTCGCGGACAATGGCAGCGGCGTTCCGCGGGAGAACCTTCGTCGAATTTTCGAGCCCTTCTATACCACCAAGAAAGATGCCGGAACCGGCTTGGGACTCTGGGTGTCGCGCGGAATCGTGCAGAAGCATGGGGGATCGATCCGCGTGCGTAGCCGCTCCGAAGGGCCAGCGACCGGAACCGTGTTCACGGTCTTCCTGCCCTATGGTTACGAAGTAAGCCAGGTTGCTTGAGACACCTTTCTGCTTTGTTGGCAAAGACTTACAAAGGGCGAAGGGACAATGACCTTCGTACCTTAGTAGCGCCCCGCTCTGCCGTCATATAATCGGCCTAAATCCAGAGAAACTGGGCACTTAGAAAACGTGGACCCTCTTTTTGCAGCAGCGATCTTCGCTCTGGGGCTGTGCTTTGGCAGCTTCCTGAATGTGTGCATCTACCGGCTGCCACGGGACAAGTCGGTGGTGACGCCACGCTCGGCGTGTCCGCACTGCGGAGACCTGATTCCGCTCTATCACAATCTGCCCGTCCTGAGCTGGCTGGTTCTGCGGGGAAGATGCCGGGCCTGTAAGCAACCGATTTCGCCCCGCTACCTGGTGGTCGAACTGCTCACGGGTTTTCTGTTCGTTGCCTGCTACGCTCATTTCGGTTTGAGCCTGGCGATGCTGAAGTGCGCCGTGCTGGGCTACCTGCTGCTGGGGCTGATCTTCACCGACGCCGAAACCAAGTTACTGCCCGACGCGATGACCTTGCCGGGACTGTTGCTCGGGATTGCGTTCAGCCTGGTGGTCCCGGTGAATGACCTGGCTTCTCGCATCATGCCCGGCTTGGTATCGATTTCGCTCCGGCACCAGATTCCGTGGCGGTGGTGGTCGCTCTCGGACTCTCTGCTCGGAGCAGCGGTGGGCGCGTCGTTTCTGTACGGCGCAGCCGCGATTTATTTGCGGGCCCGTGGGGTGGAAGGCATGGGGTTCGGCGACGTGAAGCTGATGGCGATGATCGGAGCCTTCCTCGGAACCAAGCTGACCGTGCTGACCATTTTTGCAGCTTCTTTGGCGGGTTCGCTGTTTGGGATGAGCACCGTTCTCGCGGTCTGGCTCAAGCGCGCACGCCGGAATGCGGCTCGCGGCACCGCGTCCAGCGAAGCACACCGGCGGGCATGGCAGTCGGCGCGCCTGGCTTTGCGCTACTACGAGATGCCGTTTGGGGTGTTCCTGGGCGCCATGGCCCTTCTAGCTTTCATCTTTGGCGATCAGCTTCTGCACTGGTACTGGAGGGCGCTGTGAAGCTCCTGCTGAATCCGATGGTCCTGCGCATGGGCTTGCTCTTGCTGGCAGGCGCCGCGGCTTTCCTGTTGGGCGCGATCGTGATTCGCGGGCTGCGCAAGAATCTGGTGACAGAGCAGGAGTCAGTAACCCAGATGCCTATGCCAAGTGACGGGCTGCCCGTCCACGCTTATCACGCCGTCATTCAGCAACTGAAGCAGCAGAAACACGAACTCACCGCGCAGCAACTCGCCGAACGCAGACGCGCCAAAGCATCCGACACGCTCAGCGCCACGGTACTGGCGAACCTCTCCTGCGGCGTGCTGTTTTTCAATACCAGCGGACTGGTGCGGCAAGCCAATTCCGCGGCGCGCAAGCTTTTGGGTTTTGCCTCGCCCGTCGGCATGAATGTTGGCGAGCTTTTTCGCAACGCAACGATTCGGCCGGAAACCAGCGTCGCGGGTGACCCGGCCAGCATCGAGGAAACTCTGGCACCGGCCCTCTCGGGCCAATCGGCCGTCCGCGGACTGCTCCTGGAGTGCGCTACACGCGAGGGCGGGAGCCTGGTGCTGGAACTGACCGCTTCTCCAGTCCTTGCCGACGACGCGAGCTTGCTCGGGACGACTTTCCTCATCAACGATAAGACCGAGCTTGAGCGGATCCGGCACGAAGGGCAGATGCATCAGGAAATTTCTTCGGAGATGGCGCTCGGACTCAGAAACTCTCTGACCACGATCGCGGGCTACGCACAGCAGTTGGCGCAAAGCCGGGATCCGGAACTGGCGCGCCAGTTGGCGGACGACATCGCGGAAGAGACGGCCCGGCTGGACCGGACCACGGTACCTTTTTTGGCGGGCGCAAAGACAGCAACCGCAGGTTTCTAAAATCAAGCAAAGCGAGTCTGGCTGGAACAGTGGACTCGCGGAAGGGTGATCACATGAAGCGGATGGCATGCATGGCAGCGGCGGTTCTGATCCTTTTGGGGGCGAGTGTCGCGACCGCGCAGTCCCTGGGAGACTATGCGCGGGCAGCTCGCAAAACGAAGCTGCAAACGGCGTCGACCAGCCACCACTACGACAACGATAACCTCCCCAAAACCGAACATCTGAGCGTCGTGGGCCCGGAGTCGAGCGGGAATGCAAACAGTCCGCAGTCCGCGACGGCGACCATCGCGCCAACCGACGCCTCCAAAGCCGCCAGCAAGGATCCTAAGGCCGACGCTGCCGCCGACCGTCAGAAAGCCTCAGAAGAGCTGCAGAAAAAGATCGACGATCAACAACAGAAGGTCGATGACTTGAACCGCGAATTGGATCTTGCGCAGCGGGAATACCGACTGCGCGCGGTCGCCATGTACTCCGACGCCGGCAACCGTCTGCGGAACTCCGCCAGCTGGGATAAAGAAGACGCGCAGTATCACCAGGAACTCGCCGACAAGCAGAAGGCCATTGAAGCTGCCAAGCAGGAGCTTGAGGCCGCGCAGGAAGAAGCAAGGAAGGCTGGGCTGCAGCAGAAGGATCAGCAGTAGTTTGCGGCCGTTGATGAGGGCGCCGATCTGGCTGCCTCCTCATCGCGGGTCCGCCCAATCTGGCAGCAGGTCTTCTCAGGAACTACCGAGCCGCTGGCGAATCTGCCGGGCGTGATGCTGCCCATGAACCCAATGAAATTTTCGCCATTCCTCCGCCGTCAAGGGCCCCAGGATCGGGTGGTCCATGATCCTGGTTCCCGGACCGAACTTGGTTTCGCAATCGCGAAGGCCGGACTCCATCAACTGAATTTCAGGAAGGATGGCTTGCCGTACTTCTTCCGCCGCCATTCCCCGCGGGGTTGCGCGTTCGGGCGCTTTCCGGCCGCTTGGAAGATATCCGAACCGGACCACCAGCAGCGTCTTGATCCGGTGCCGGAACGTGGCGCCCGTGGCCAGCGGCGCACCGTTCTCCAGGCACTTGCTGATTCCCTTGTTGGTGTTCTTGTAGGTGAGAAAGAGATGCTCCAGAACCTGGGCGGCATTCCACTTCCCCGCGGGAGCCTGTTCGAGGCCGGCGGCCGTCGCACCCTGGGTTGCGCTTTCAAGTTCCCGTTGCAGACGTTCGAGATAGGAATCCATGGTCAAGGTTCAGTACAATAGCGTCGCGAATTCGTCCCACAAAGCTACTACAGGAAAACTCGATGAGGAAACTGTTTGTTGCGATTCTCGCGCTTGTATTTTTGGCGGGATGCTCTTCTGCGCCCACTAAACCTGCGCCAACTGAGAAGCCGCAGCCGAAAGCGCCGGAGGCGATCACGGGAACCAGCGCGTTCTACAAGTGCTACATCGCGGCCCGCGGGTGGGCTCCGGATGCCCAGCCTTTCCGGCTTGAATCGCAGATCACCGGGGCTTTCAAAGGCCGCGACGGCAAGGCCGGATCGTGGCGTGCCGGATTCGCGTCGCCCGCGGCGCAACATGGCACCAAACCGTACACGTGGGAAAACGGCGAGGTTTCGCCCGGCGTCGAGGACATCTACAGTCCGACCAATTCCAGCACCCAGGTTTTCAACATTCAGTTTCTGAAGGTGGACTCGGACAAGGCGCTGGAGACCGCGCAAAAACATGGCGGCGACAAACTCCTCGAAAAGGAACCCGACACGCCCATTCTTTACCTGCTGGACTGGAACCGGCAAAAGAACGAACTCACCTGGCACGTGATCTACGGCACCGACCGCGACAGTGCCAAGCTGCGCGTGGCCGTGAATGCCTCGACGGGAGAGTTTCTGCGGGTGGAGAAGTAGGCTCGTAGTTCGGAGTTCGTAGGTAGCAGTTCGCGCTTGCGACCCGATCTGCCCTACGACGCTATTGCGCTTTCGCGAGGCGATCGAGCGAGGAATGGGCGTCTTTGGCGAATGGGCCTTCCGGCAGGATCTTCAAATACTGCTCGTAATACTTTCGCGCTTCAGCCTTGTCGCCTAGTTTCTCCTGGCAGACGGCGAGGCGGAAGCTGGCGATGGCATCGTTATCTTTCCAGTAGAGCGCTTCCTTGTAGCGATCGAGCGCGGCGCGATAGTTCTTGCGCTTGAAGTAGTAATCCCCAACCTCAACGTCCTTCATCGCCTTCATGGGGTTCCAGGGATGGAACTCCTGCACATCCGAAGGGTTGTCGGAGTGTGCCAGGTCCGTCACGGCGCCCTTGCTATCGGGGTGATTCTTCGCGTCACCCTTAGGCGGGCTGATGTCCACTCGGGTATCGCGGCTGGAACTTTCCTGCGCCTCGCGGTTGCGCTCGGAAGTCTTGTCCGAAGAGTCCTGCGTCCAGAGCGCCGGTGTGACCAGCAACGCGGCCAGCATGACAAAGGCGATTCGCACAACGCTATTTTAGCGCGGAAATGATCGCAGCTCCGGTTTCAGAGGATCGCCTGCGGGCGGCGGCAGCCGGGCTCACAAAAAAACAGGCCGTCCACAAATGGGACGGCCTGGTTTGGCGAAGTCCTCCGGGGAGGAGGGGAAAAACTGTTTACATCGACGACGGATTCGCCTTCGCCGTCGGGGCCGGATTGGTGCTCGGGGCCTGGGCCGGCGCCGCTCCCGCACCGGTGTTGGTCATCAGGCGAATGTCCACGCGGCGGTTCTTCGCGCGGCCTTCCCTGGTGTTGTTCGATTCAACCGGCTTATCTTTGCCAAGCCCGATCAGATAAATCTTGTAGGCGGGAATACTCTTCTCCGCCGCCAGGTACTGAATGACCGCGTTGGCGCGGCGCTGGCTCAGATCGTAGTTGTAGTCGGAGCTGCCCACCGCATCGGTTCCGCCTTCGACCGTGATGATGTAGCCCTTGGTGCCGGCAACGCTGGTGGCGAGCTGGTCGATCGCTTCCCTCGCCTCCTTGGTCAGGTTGTCTTTGTTGAATCCGAAATGCACCGAGGTTTCCACGACTGGCCGATAGTTATCCAGGTTGACGACGGCGTTCGTCAGGGTGTCCACTCGCTGGGTGGCGCTGTTGGCTGTGAGCTGAGCCTTGTCGGCACTGCTGCCAGCGGCCAGAGCCTTCTGATCGATCTCGGCGGCGCGAGCTTGCACGGCCTGGATTCCAGCCTGAGCGCGCTGATCGACGTCCTTGATGTCGCGCGAATTCTTTGCGGTCAGGTCGTCGAGTTCATTGGTCTTGTTGATGAGAGGGGTGGTTTGCTGGCGCACGTAATTCTTGCTCGAACAG
Source organism: Terriglobia bacterium (assembly GCA_020073015.1). Taxonomy (GTDB): domain Bacteria; phylum Acidobacteriota; class Terriglobia; order Terriglobales; family Acidobacteriaceae; genus Acidiflorens. The sequence goes on from JAIQFZ010000003.1 coordinate 42,707, forward strand.
CCAATCGTAGCTACGAGCGCGGCCGCCAGCATCAGGGTCAACGAAGTGCGATTCATTATCTTGAGGGCTCCTTACCCCGATAAAGCTTCTATTTCTTATGTCCTATTTGAGAGATCTTTGAACTGCGTCCGCCTTGTACTCAAGCACGGGGGATGCCATTCAATTTTCGCGGGAAATCCACATAACTCCATTCATTTCAATGCCCTGGGAGTTGTCTCTTGGAAATACACAGAACCCGACCCCAGGCAATCGCGATATGGACCGTAGAAATTTTATATGGTCTGGGTTCGCGCACAAGATTATAGACGCTGGAAATCGTTTGCGCTAGCGGATCGAAGGTCCCGGTGCTGAAGCCATTCCAGATTAGCTACGCAGTGTTGCTTCTTAACCACGAAGGACAGGAAGGTACCCGAGGAAGCCCTTGAATCACATCACGGCCGGCACGGTGATGCCCATGGCCGCTAGAATGCGCATCAACTCGCGGCGCACAACGGCCACCGTGGTCAATAGAAACTTCTTTCTGCCCTCGTCTGCTTCACTCAAGATTGGGAAGCGGTGGTAAAAGGTGTTGAACAGCTGGGCCAATTGGAAGGTGTGCTTGGCCAAATAGGCAGGCTCGGTAGTCGCGATGCATTGCCCCACGACGTAGGACGTTTTGGCAGCGGCGATCCAGAGTCCCCAGATTTCGTCCCCTTCCGGGCCAGCGAGATACTTCGCAAAGTCCTCCGTGGAGACGGGGCTTGCCGCACAAAAGCTGTCTGGATCGAACCCACCTTTGCGGAAAATGTTCGTGGCGCGAACCACTGCGTACTGGGTATAGGGTCCGGTTTCTCCCTCGAAGCTAAGCGCATCTTCGAAATCAAACGCGATCACGGAAGGCTTCGTGTACTTCAACATGAAGTAACGCAGCGCGCCGATGGCGATCTGCGCCGCGGTCGATGCCCGCTCCGCTTCGCTCAACTCTGGATGCCTGGAATCGACTTCCTTGCGGGCGGATGCGATCAGCGCGTCGAGCAAGTCGTCGGCCTTCACACCGAAACCCTTGCGGCCGGAGACCTCGATCCACGATCGCGCCTTGTCTTCTTCGCTCAGGTCATAGCCCAGTTCCGCGGCACAGCGGGGCGTGAGCGCGACCATCTCGTAGGAAAAGTGCGTGTAGCGGTCGGCGGCTTCTCCATGGCCGAGCCCGCGCAGCGCCTCGACCACCGTGTTCTGCGCTTCGGCTTGGCGGGCGTCAATCACGTTGTAGATCTCGGCCACATCGCCAAAATGCGGATGCTCTTTCTCGCCGTCGGTGGTCGAGATCCAGCAATCATGCTGGTTGGGATAGCGGAAGAACTTGAGATAGCCGAAGTCCCGCCCCAGCAAACCGAACTTCCACATGTGGTAGGCGATGTCTTTGCCGACGTAACCGACGGTGCCGTTCGAGCGGACGATGACTTTCTGATCTTCTTCGCTGATCTTGGTTTCCTCTGTGTCCCCGGAGCCTGCCCTGAGCGAAGCCGAAGGGCCCTCTGTGGTTAAAGCAGTTCCCGCTCGCCGCATGATCCAGCAGCCTTTGTTCTTACCCTCGGTCTCATACGTAAGCACGCCGGCTTCTTTCAGCTTGGTGAAGGCAGCGTCCCAAAAATGCAAATGGAGAATCTCGCTCTCGCGAGGCAAAAAGTCGTATTCAATGTCCAGCCGGTCCATGGTCTCGAGGTGACGTTTCAGCACAGCCGTCGAGATCAGGTCAGCGATCGCAGCGATCTCGTTGTTCCCTTCCTCGATTGCATGCAGCACAGCGGCTCGGGTCTGCAGATTCTGCTTGTCCTGCTCGTACCATTGTGAGACGCGCGCATACAGGTCCCAGCAGTAAAAGTCAAAACGTGGAGCGGCCGCGAGCGCTTCAATTTGGCCGCGGGACTTCTCTTCCAGATACAGAAAACCCACCACCACGTCGGCCACCTGCACGCCCGTGTTGTCGATGTAATTCTGGATGTCCACTTCCCTGCCCGCGAAACGCAGCAGACGGACGAACGTGTCGCCCAGGATCGCGTTGCGCAGATGTCCAATGTGGGCAGCCTTGTTGGGATTGATGCTGGAGTGCTCGACCAGCACTTTGCCAGGCGGGACGGCGGCGGCCGGGGCTTGATCGGCAGCGAGCGCCGCGGCTATCTCAGCGCGCTTTACCCGAACATTGATGTAGCCCGCGCCGGCGATCTCGAACTTCTCGATTCCCGCCACCGGCCCAATTCCAGCTACGATCTCTTCGGCGATCTTGCGCGGCGGCTTGCGCAGCTTGCGGGCAAGTTCGAAGGCAATCGGCAGAGCGTACTCCCCGAATTCGATTTTCGGAGGCTGTTCGATGACGACGGCCGCAATTTCGAGCTGATAGGTTCGGCGCAGGAAATCGCGCACGGATTCGGCCAGCCGGCTTTCCAGGTGTCGGTACAAGAAGTCCTCTAAATGATTGAATAAACTAGTGATTCTAACAAACTTGTGATGGGCCGCGGGTTTGACGGTGATGGCGCGGCAACCTATGATGAAAAATTGTCTTCTGGTCGTTGGTCGTCAGTCGCTAGTCGCTGGCGAACTCGGGCTCGACACCGGGTTGTGAACGACCGACGACCAACGACTGTTCTATGCGCATTGCCTACCTCGATTGTTTTTCCGGCATTAGCGGCGACATGTTCCTGGGCGCGCTGGTGGATGCCGGGGTGTCTCCGGAACTGCTCGAAGCCACGGTGGCAGCGCTCGATATTGGGGCACGGCTGCAAGTCTCACGCGTGATGCGGGGTGGAGTCTCCGCGACGAAAGTCGATGTGTATTCCCACGGGGAGAAGGATTTGCCGCGCGAAGTATTTTGGGCGCAGCAGGGACACCGTTCTAGAGCATACGCTCACTCTCATGGAGATATGCAGCACGAGCGTCATGAGTCTGACGCGCGGCAGCACGACCCAGGCAAACAGTCTTCGCGGGCAGGAATGCCCGCGCCACACGAGCATAGCCGCGGACTGAACGAAATTCGCGGGATCATCGCGAAGGCCGCGATCAGCAGCACCGTGAAAGGCACCGCGATTCGCATATTCGAGGCGCTGGGCGCAGCCGAGGCCGAGATCCACAATACTTCTATTGAGAAGGTTCACTTTCACGAGGTCGGCGCCGTGGATGCGATGGTTGACATCGTCTGCGCGGCGGTCGGAGCCGAGGCCCTCGGTGTGGATGAATGGGTTTGCTCACCGCTGAACGTGGGTGGAGGAACTGTAGAGTGTGCCCATGGCACGCTTCCGGTGCCTGCTCCGGCGACCCTGAAGTTGCTGAAAAATGCGCCGGTGTATTCGTCCGGACCTCAGGTGGAATTGGTAACGCCGACGGGTGCCGCGATCGTGAAAGAGTTGGCTGCGCGTTTTGGCTCTTTCCCGTCGATGAAGATCGAAAAGGCCGGTTATGGCGCGGGCAGCCGTGATATTCCCAACCATCCCAACCTGCTGCGTTTGAGCATCGGCGAAGCGACGGCAACGCTCAGCGCTCCCTCCGAAACCATCACCGTGCTCGAGGCGAATCTTGACGATCTCAGCCCGCAGGTCCTCGCGTACGCCATGGAACGCTTGCTGGGAGAAGGCGCGCTCGATGTATTCAGTGCTCCCGTGCAGATGAAGAAGAACCGTCCGGGCGCGCTGCTGACCGTGCTCGCGAAACCGGAAGACGCCGATCGACTCGCGAAACTGATCTTTGCGGAGACCACAACCCTGGGAATCCGCCGGCGCGAAGAGCGCCGCTACACGCTGCCTCGGCGCTGGGAAAACGTACAGACGAATTGGGGACCGGTGCGAATCAAAATCGCCAGCATGAACGGCACAATCTCGAATTACGCACCGGAATACGAAGACTGCCGGGCGTTGGCGGAAGCACATCACGTCCCGCTGAAGACCGTCATCGAAGACGCCATGCGAAAATATGTAGCTGCTGGCTTCTAGCAACCCTTTGACGAGCCCTGGTTGCTGGAAGCTAGAAGCCAGCAGCAGCCAGCAGTCTAACTCATGAGCAAAAAGTTCTACATCACGACTCCGATTTACTACGTGAATGCGCGTCCGCACATTGGACACGCCTACACCACCATTGCCTGCGACACGATCGCCCGCCGCCACCGCCTGCTCGGCGATGACACCTTTTTCCTCACCGGAACCGACGAGCACGGGCAGAAGATCGAGCGCGCCGCCCAGGCGGCCGGGAAGACGCCGCAGGAGTTTGCCGATGAAGTATCGAATGCCTTCCGCGCCAGCTGGGATCGTCTCGGACTTTCCTACGACGACTTCATCCGCACCACGTCGGATCGTCACAAGCAGGGCGTGCAGGCGCTGTGGCGAAGGATTCGAGACAATGGCTATATCTACAAGGGCACCTATACCGGCCAGTACTGCGTTTTCGATGAACTGTATGTCGATGCAGTCGGGCCGGGCGCTCCCTGCCCGGACTGCGGACGGCCCACCGAGACCGTTCACGAAGAGAACTACTACTTCAAGCTCTCCGCCTTCCAGGACAAGCTGATCCAGCTTTATACGGAACAGCCGAACTTCATTCGCCCGGAAACGCGCCGGAATGAAGTGCTGTCGTTCGTTCGCTCAGGTCTGCGCGATCTGTCCATCAGTCGCTCGACGTTTTCGTGGGGGATCCCAGTACCTGACGATCCGAAGCACGTGACCTACGTCTGGCTGGACGCGCTCGCCAACTACATCACCGCGCTCGGCTTTGGCTCGAACGACACGAGCAAATTCGAGAAATATTGGCCCGCCGACGTGCACATGATCGGCAAAGAGATCGTGCGCTTTCACTGCGTCTACTGGCCGGCGTTCCTGATGGCTGCGGGACTGTCTCTCCCCAAGGGCATCACCGCGCACGGCTGGCTGCTGTTTGAAGAAAACAAGATGTCGAAGTCGCGCGGAAATATCGTGCGCGCCGAGACCATCGTCGATGTGCTCGGTATCGACGCGCTGCGCTACTTCCTGCTGAGAGAGATCGTCTTTGGACAGGACGGATCGTTCAGCTTCGACGCGCTGGTACAGCGCTACAACGCCGATCTGGCAAACGGCCTGGGTAACCTGGCGAGCCGTACGCTCACGATGATTACCCGCTACTTCAAGGGCGAAGTTCCGTACCCGTCACACACCGCGCGCACCCCGGCCGACGAAGCGATTGTGGACGCGGCCGGAAAGGCCATCACGGAATACGGCGCTCTGTTCGACCAATACCAGTTTTCACGAGCGCTGGAAACAGCGTGGGGATTGGTTGCCGCTGTCGACAAGTACATCGTCGAAAACGAGCCCTGGTCGCTCGGTGAAAAACAGGATGAAGAAAGCCGCAGGCGGCTGGCAACTGTCCTCTACACCAGTGCGGAGGCTTTGCGCATTGTGACTGCGCTGGCGCATCCGGTCATGCCCGACGCCACCGCGAAGATCTGGGCGCAGTTGGGTCTTGGAGATATCAGGAAGTTCGATCTGTCGCAGTTGCAGTGGGGACAACTGCATCTGGGCACGAAGCTGGGCGAGGTGCAAGCCGTGTTCCCGCGCGCGGACAAATCAGCTATCGAAAGGATGCAGAAAATGGAAGAACAGAGTGGAGGGACGGGCGTCTCGCCCGTCCAGCCGAGCGAAGCTCAGCCAGTTGCTGGTGCTAAGCCAGCGGCCGCGATTCCCGAGGGCAAGATTAGCATCGACGATTTCGCCAAGGTCGAATTGCGTGTGGCCCAGGTGAAGACGGCCGAGCGCGTCAAAGGCGCGGATAAACTGCTGCGGATCGAAGTCGATCTCGGCACGGAAGTCCGCCAACTTGTCGCTGGCATCGCCGAAGCGTACGCGCCTGAGTCCCTAATCGGGCGAAAGGTGGTGATCGTGGCCAATCTCGCACCTCGCAAATTGCGCGGATTGGAGTCGAACGGCATGATTGTGGCCGCGTCGCCCGAGGGCGGGAAACCGGTGCTGGCTAGCTTTCTGGAAGATGTGCCGGTGGGCACTCGACTGAAATAGTCCCCGCGCTGCCGAGCTTCGCTCGGCTGGACAGCCGGGGGCGGCTGTCCCTACGTGAACATGTTCATCGACTCCCACGCTCATCTCGAGGGCAAGCGCTACGACGCGGACCGGGACCAGGTGCTGGCTCGGGCGAAACAGAGCGGCATTGTTGCCTATCTCGCTATCGGCAACGGCAACGGCCCTGACACTGCCGACTGCGGAATCCAACTCGCCGAACAATACAACGGGAAGCCAGAGTACCCGCAAATCTGGACGAGCGTCGGTATTCATCCCCACGAAGCTAGTCTCGCAAACGACACCGCATACGCCCGACTGGAGCAGTGGGCCCGCCATCCCCGGGTCATCGCCTGGGGTGAAATGGGCCTGGATTACTTTTACGATCACTCACCGCGGGAGGTACAGAAAGCCGTCTTCCGACAGCAGACGGAACTGGCAAGAGCGGCCAAGCTGCCGATCATCATTCACTGCCGTCCATCCGACAACAGCGAGAACGCCTGGGACGATTGCCTGGCGCTGATCGGCCAGCATTGGACTTCCAGCGGATTGGGCGGCATTCTGCACTGCTTCACGGGCACGGTCGAGCATGCCCGGCGTGGCCTGGACCTGGGCTTCATGATTTCCTTCGCCGGCAACATCACATTCCCCAAAGCGCAGAATATTCGCGATGCGGCGCAGATGGTGCCGCTCGACCGCATGCTGATCGAGACCGATTCTCCCTATCTGGCGCCGATTCCGCATCGCGGACAGCGCAACGAGCCCGCATTCGTGAAAGAAGTTGCGGCGCAGATCGGAGCCTTGCGCGATCAGACAATGGAGGAAATCGGTCGGCAAACCACGGCGAACTTTTGCAGATTCTTTGCTCTGGGCGAAATGACCTCCTGAACTGTCGTTCGTGTGCCCATAGAACGATACTTCTGATACCCTCAAGAGTTAAGTGGGGGAGATGTTTGCTCGAAGCTCGTGGCTCGTGGCCAAAGCAGCAGCATGACAATCTAAGAGCGTAAGCACTAGCACATGCCCGACAACACATTCGATATCGTCAGCAAGATCGACCTGCAGGAAGTTTCAAACGCGATCCAGCAGGCGATGAAGGAAATTACAACTCGCTTCGATTTGAAGGACTCCAAGTCGCAAATCGCGCTGGAGGGTAAGGATGCGATCATTCTCCACTCGGCCGACGAGTACAAGATGAAGGCGGTCAATGACGTTTTCCAGCAGAAACTGGTGAAACGCGGCGTACCGCTCAAAGGGCTGACCTACGGGGCGCTTGAGCCCGCGGCGAGCAGTACCGTGAAGCAGAAGATCACGATGCAGCAAGGCATTCCGATCGAAAAAGCGCGCGAGATCGTGAAGGTGATCAAAGAGTCCAAGAAGAAGGTGCAAGCATCGATCCAGGGCGACCTGGTGCGTGTCAGCGGCAAAGACCGCGATACACTGCAGGAGATCATCGCACTCTTGCGGCAAAAAGACTTCGGCATCGATATGCAGTTCACGAATTATCGTACGAACTGAACGCTTGAACCGCAGAGCACGCGGAGGACGCAGAGTTTCCTGGATGGAAGCGCATCGTGTTAGCAATCAGCTACTCTGCGTGCTTGCGTTCTCCGGTTAGAGATTTTTGGCGATCGGATCCCTAGTTGAGTGCAACCACGGCCATTAACGGGAAAGAGATCTTCGATTTGCTGCGCGACGACATTGTCGCCATTGAGGAACAGTTCGGACGCGACACGGTCTCGAACGTAGCAGCGATCACGGAGATCGGCGAGTACTTGCGTGCTGGCGGCGGCAAGCGGATCCGGCCCGCGCTACTGCTGCTGTCCGCCAAGCTGTTCCACTACAAAGGGACCGGCGCGGTCAAGCTCGCCTCGGTCGTGGAAATCATCCACACCGCCACGCTGGTTCATGACGACATCATCGACGAAGCCCAGACGCGCCGCGGACGGCCCGCTGCCAACACGCGATGGGGCAACTCAAAATGCGTGCTGGCCGGGGACTGGCTCTACATGCAGGCCTTCAAGATCGCCGTCCAGGAGCGCAACTTCCGCATCCTCGACGTGCTGATTGAATTGACCCAGCAGATGGTCGAGGGTGAACTGCTGCAGATGGAAAAACTGGGCAAGCTCATCTCGCCGCAGGAGTATCTCGACCTGATCTACCGCAAGACGGCCTGCCTGTTCTCGGTGTGCATGCGGGTAGGAAGCATCCTCGGGGGCGCGAACGCCGAACAGGAACAGCGCCTGGGGCAGTACGGCCATGACCTTGGGATGGCCTTTCAGATCGTCGACGATGTCCTCGACCTCACCGCATCCGAGAGTGTGCTGGGAAAGCCGGTAGCCAGTGACCTGCGCGAAGGCAAAGTCACCATGGCGGTGATTCATGCGCTCGAGCGCTGCACTCCCGAGGAACGAAAGCAGATTGAAACCGTCTTGCGCGACCGCGCTTTCAACGGTGTCACGCACGCCGACATTCTGTCGATCCTGAACCGCTACGGCTCGCTCGAGTTTGCTTCCAAAGAAGCCTCGCGTTATGCCGAATCGGCGCGCAACGCAATTTGTGTGTTCCCCGACTCGGAAATCAAGCGCGCGCTGCTGTGGGCGCCGGAGTTCGTGGTGGTGAGAGAAAAGTAGCTGCTAGCTACTAGCTGTTGGCTTCTGGCAAGCGAGTCGGAATGCTCAGGGGATGTCGATTCGAGGTTTGCTAGAAGCTAGCAGCCAGAAGCTAGCGACTTTCTTTCACCGCCATCCCCAGCATCTCAAACCGCCCGTTCTTCAGCAGCGGCCCCGACCCTAAGAATGCCCTCGCCGGAAATTCGCGCGAGAAAAACTTTACGTAGGCCGCGTTAAACCGCTCCCACAAAGAAACGTCCGGGCAGTGAACCTGCACCCAGACCAGGCTGTCCATCGACATGCCGGCTTCTCGCAACACCGCCTGGAAGCCATCGAACAATAGGGCTAGTTCGGCATCGACATCTTCTGGGGCCAGGCCCGTCACTGGATCGATGCCAATCCGCCCCGACAGATACAACGTGTCTCCAATCAGAACGCCGTCGCTGAAAGGCAATCCGGCGGGACGGTTCGGCAGATTGATATATCGGCGGTTCTGAGCTGACATGTACCCTCCTGAAGTCGTACCAATTTATCAGGCTTTCTCCGCGAAGAACCATGGCAGCCGGACCGCCGGGAGTTTTGCGATTGTTATACTGAGTGAACCATTTTCTCCATGGAAGACCTGCTTCCTCTCATCTCGCGCCACGGTTACAGCCTGCTGGCGGCGGTCTGCCTCGCCGAAGCCGTCGGGTTTCCCTTGCCGGCGGCCCTGGCCATCGTGACGGCGGGTGCCGTGGCCGCCTATGGAAACATGCACTTCTATTCCGTATTCGGCGTGGCATTCCTGGCGATGCTGTCGGGCGATGTGCTCCTGTATTTCCTGGGGCGGGTCAGCGGATGGGCACTGCTCGGATTCTTGTGCCGTTTGTCTGCCAATCCTGAGAGTTGCATCCTTCGCTCGGCAGAGTACTTCTACCGGCGCGGCAAGCAGACGCTGCTGTTTGCGAAGTTCATTCCCGGTATCAACACTATGTCGCCGCCGCTCGCCGGCAGTATGAAGATGCGGGTCGAGGATTTCTTGCAGTTCGATGCCGCCGGCGCCGCGCTTTACGTTGGCGTTTACTCGGCTGCCGGCTACTTCTTCAGCGACGCCTTGCGCGCCATCACGCGGGGCCTGCGCTCGGCTGGGTTTGCGGCTGAGGTGGTGTTCGGAGTCGGGCTCGCCGCGTACGTGATCTATCGCATCTGGGTGTACCGCAAATACCGCTTGCTCGACGTAGTTCCGCGCATTCCGGTCGAGGAATTGGCGCAGCGTCTGGCATCCGACGAACGCCACGCAATCCTGATTGCCGACGTGCGCAGCCACGGTTACTACGACGCGGACTCGGACCGCATTGCGGGATCCATTCGCATCGAACCCAACAACCTCGAAGAGGAGATCAAGAACCTGCCCAAGGAGCGAGAGATTTATCTCTACTGTACTTGAGCGCGCGAAGCGACTAGCGCCCGGGTGGCGCATCTCTTGCAGGAGCAGGGATTCAAGGCGTTTGTCATCGCCGGCGGTCTGCGGGCGTGGCGTAAGGCTGGACATCCGCTCGAATCCGTGCCGCACGACGACCTGGTCAAGCTTCCCATGTTCACTTGAGACGCGCCCCCGGAGACGCCTGCCCGTGATGCGCGCCCTTGGCAGGGGCTGAGCAGCCTGTTATCGTGCCCTTATGGGATATGCGTCCAACCTTTGCGGAGTGATCCTGGCCGCCGGTGAGTCCTCCCGCATGGGACGCGACAAGGCCTTGCTACCCTGGCCACCGCCCGGAGCCGCCTCGACCGCAAGTGAAACGTTTCTCTCCGCTACCATTCGGCTCTTTGCTCCCTACGTTGACGTCGTGCTGGTGGTCGTCGGCAAGAATGAAGGGGACCTGGCTCCCATCGTGTATGCGAAGGGCGCGTCCCTGGTTGTCAATCCCGATCCGGATCGGGGGCAGTTCAGTTCGCTGCAGGCCGGCTTGCAGGAGGTTCTCAGCCGGGGCCGCGATGCGGCGATGATTACTCTCGTGGATCGCCCGCCCGTGCAGCCGGAAACGATTCAAACACTCGCGACCGCGTTCGAAAAAGCTTTACATGATCGGAAATGGGCGGTGGTTCCCGAATACCAGGGGAAGCATGGACATCCGATCCTCGCCGGTCGCGAGATGATCGAAGCATTTCTCCGAGCGCCGGCTACGTCGAATGCCCGCGAAGTCGAGCACGCCCACCAAGCCGCGATCGAGTACCTGCCGGTGGCCGATCCGCTGGTGGCGGTCAACGTCGATACGCCGGAACAGTATGCCGCTTTGTCGGCAGGCGTCTTGCACGCGAGTTGATCCCGCCAAGGTCCCCCATTCATGACCAGCCTCACACCTGCTCAAGCCGAATTCGTCGACAGCGTGGTTCGCCTGCGACCCCGGGTCGCTACCTTTGACTGTGACGGCACGCTCTGGTCGGGCGATGCCGGCGAGGGATTCTTCTCCTGGGAGCTCGAACAGGGTCTGGTGTCGAAGGAGATCCAGCGTTGGGCGCGTTCCCGCTACGCCGATTACCGGGCCGGCAATGTTCCCGAAGAAATCATGTGCGGCGGGATGGTCACCATGCATCGTGGACTGCGCGAAGAAGTGGTTCAGCAGGCGGCTGACGACTACTTCCCCAAGGGCATCGCCACTAACATCTTCCCGGAGATGCTCGCACTGGTGCGGCGTCTGCGCGGCGACGGATGCGACGTCTGGGCGGTCTCTTCTTCGAACCTGTGGATCATTCGCGCGGGCATGCGCTATTTCGACATTCCGCCGGATCGGATCCTGGCCGCTGAAACCGCGGTTGAAAATGGGACCATCCTCGACCGGCTCACCCGCGTGCCGAGCGGGCCCGGCAAGTCAGAAGCCATTCGGGAAGCGATCCGTGGCGCACCCGACTGTGCCTTCGGCAATTCCATCTGGGACCGCGAGATGCTGGCCATGTCGAAGCACCCGTTCGCCATCAACCCGAATCTGAATCTGAAGGAGATTGCGATCACGAACGGCTGGAAGGTCTATGAGCCGGACACGAACCACTCTGGCCGATAGCTCCGCCATCTTTGATTCCTTGGTGCCCGCAGGTGCATTCGCGAGTGGGTCGTGGTCGTGAATCCCACTCAGCTACATCTCTAGGCACAGGGGGCGGACAAGAGTGTCCGCCCTACACGAGCTTGCGCAAGAGCGCTTCGAGCGTTTCCATCGCCAGGTGGCTGGCATGTGCGGAAGCTTCTGGTACGCCACCCACCTTGCAAACCAACTCTTCCCTGCTCACCTGCTGCGCTTCTTCGACGGTCTTGCCTTTGATCAATTCGGTGAGGGCCGACCCACATGCCATTGCCGCCACGCATCCCTTGGCGCGAAAACGGATGTCCGCGATCTGCCTCCCTGCCAGCTTGGCCGTAAGTTTCAGAACATCTCCACAGGCAGGATTTTCCATCTGCGTAGAGGCGTCCGGAGTTTCGACGTCGCCTGCGTTGCGCGGGTTCTGAAAATGATCCAGCAGTTCCGGAGAATACACAGCCGTGATTGTAATGCGGCGGCCTTCCGATTTCGCCCCTACAGATGAACGACCGCACCGAGTTGGTTTAGGATGAATAGCATGGCCAAGACCGCGAATCCTTCCAAGATCGAAGAAGTCCGCAAAGAAGCGGACCGGCTGAATGCCGCGGCGGGCACGGCAGAGCAGCTGATGAAAGACATCACGCTTCTGCTGCACGAAAAAATGTTGAAGTACAACTGGGTTGGTTTCTACCTGCTGGAGCCGGGAGCGAATCCGCCGGTGCTGGTACTGGGACATTTCCGTGGAGCGATGACGCCGCATACTCGGATTCCCCTGAATCAAGGAATCTGTGGAGCAGCGGCCTCGTCGGGCAAAACCGTGGTCGTGGATGACGTGCAGAGCGATCCACGCTATCTTGCCTGCTCGCTGGAAACGAAGTCGGAGATCGTCGTTCCCGTTTTCGCGAGCGGCAAGGTGGTGGGTGAACTCGACATCGACAGCCACTTCCCGGCTGCGTTTGGCGCGCAAGACCGTGAACTGGTCGAATATTGTGCACAACTCGTCGGTCGGCGCCTGGAAACGCCTGAAACGAATCCTGCCCGCTTCTAGCTCCTGGCTACTAGCTGCTGGCAATCCTCTGCTCAAGACTGCTTGCTAGAAGCCAGAAGCTAGCAGCCAGAAGCGGTATTTCATCCATGAAACGTGTCGTTGCCGCGCTGATTCTTAAAGACGACCAGATCCTCGCTTGCCAGAGGACGCGGCACCAGCCTATGCCTCTTAAATGGGAGTTTCCCGGGGGCAAGATTGAAGAGGGCGAGCAGCCGCGCGACGCCTTACGCCGCGAACTGGAGGAGGAACTTGGGATTGAGGCCACCATCGGCAACGAGGTCGCCAGAATCGTTCATGAATATCCCAGTGGCGGCGCGGTCGAACTGCGTTTCTTCGAGGTGCACAGCTACCTGGGCGAAGTCGAAAACAGAATCTTTCGCGAAATCCGCTGGGTCGACCGCAGCGAACTGCCAAACCTGGATTTTCTTGAAGCCGACCGCCAGTTGGTGAAGGACTTGGCGGCGGGAAAAATCATCTAGTCTCGTGTCCAGAGATTCGCGACATAAGCTTGGGTTGTCATCTTGAGCGAAGCGAAAGACCTGTGTATTTCGCTGCGTGGAGCACAGTGCCGAACAATCCATAGGTCCTTCGCTTCGCTCAGGATGACAGCGTGAATTTATACTGGAAACACCCGCATTTCCGCGCTAGCCCGATCCCCCGTGTAGGGTGCCCCAAACCAGCAGCGCCGTTAGCCCAATCATGATCACGGTGGTGGCCCAGGCGATCACATTGAACGTGCGCTTGTTCGCATGCTCACCCATCAATTCCTTCTTGTTGATCAGCAGGAGCATGAAAATGAGCACGAAGGGCAGGACCGCGCCATTGACCACCTGCGAGAGTATGGAAATCTTCACCAGTGGAAGGTTGGGTATCAGGATGACTCCGCCGCCAACGGCAATCAGCAGCGTGTACAGCCAGTAGAAAAACGGTGCTTCGCTGAATTTTCTGTCCAGGCCCGATTCGAACCCTAAACCCTCACAGACCGTGTAGGCGGTCGAGAGCGGCAGGATCGACGCCGCAAAAAGCGAGGCATTGAGCAGGCCCATGGCAAACAGGATGTAAGCGTAATCTCCGGCCAGCGGGCGCAGAGCTTGGGCGGCATCCGCAGCGTCGCGTACGTCGTGATGCCCGTGGGTGTACAACGTCGCCGCGCAGGCCACGACGATGAACCACGCCACCAGCACAGCAAAGACGCAGCCCACGATGACGTCGAGCCGCGAAGCCGAATAACTCCGCCTCGTCACGCCCTTCTCCACAATCGAAGCCTGCAGGTAGAACTGCATCCAGGGAGCAATGGTGGTTCCGACCAGTCCAACCACCAGGTACAGGTAACCGGGAGCAGCCAGCATTTCCCGCTTCGGGGGAGCGGCCGTCGAGCGCAGAGCATGGGCCCAGTCAGGATGCGCCAGGATCCCGGCTAGAAGGTAGGTAATGTAGAAGAAGGACGCAACGATGAACACCTTCTCCACACTCTTGTATTGGCCTTTGACCACGATCAGCCACGCAATAACGGCGCCAATCGGCACGGAGATGTACTTGGAAACGCCGAAGAGTTCAAGACCGCCCGCAATGCCGGCAAACTCACCCACTACATTGCCAAAGTTGGTCAGGACCAGTGCGACCATCATCAGGAATGTGATGCGGATTCCGTATTCTTCGCGGATCAGGTCGCTCAAGCCTTTGCCAGTGACCGCGCCCATGCGCGCCGACATCTCCTGAATCACGATCAGCGCGATGATCGTCGGCAGCATGGTCCACAGCAGCAGATACCCGAACTGCGCTCCGGCGGCCGAGTAGGTCCAGATGCCGTTGGCGTCGTTGTCGACATTCGCGGTGATGAAGCCCGGACCTACCACGGCGAAAAACAGCAGGATCTGGGTCTTCCAGCGTCTTAGAAATCTCATGCGCGCAGTTCACAGGGTTCAAAATTGCCAAACAGAACGATCAGAATAAATGCAACCTAGCTTTTCTGAACAGGTGAAAGTGGAAGGGGAGGAGAAAAACTACAGTTTGCCGCGCAGCATATTGATCACGTCATCCGGGGTGATCACGCCGGTCAGATGATTCTTTTCGTCGATGACCGGCAGGGTCAGCAGATTGTATTTATCGAACAGCTCGGCGAATTCCTTCTCTTTCGCGTCCTCATGGCAGGAAACGAGAGGCTCTTGCGCCAGCGCCAGCAGAGGAGTGGAACTAGGCGCCAGCACGATCTTTACCAGCGGCACCGCACCCGCCAATGTCCCGTGGGAATCGATCAGAAAGATGGTGCTCATGCTCTCCATGCGGCCTTCGAAGGTTCGCATGGCTTCAACCGAATCGTGGGCGGTGGCCGTGACCGGCAGAGCGATGTACTCCGTCGTCATCCGGCCGGCCGCCGTGTTTTCTTCGAATTCGAGCAGTTCGGTAACTTCCTGGCGCTCTTCGGGCTGCATCTGCACCAGGATTTCCTCGGTGCGCTCCTGCGGGAGGTCGGCCAGCAGATCGGCCGCCGCGTCGGGTTCCATCTCCTCGACGATGTCCGCCGCTCGATCGGAATCGAGCGATTCCACGACCGACTTCTGCACCTTGGGTTCGAGCTCTTCCATCGCCCCGGCAGCGACTTCTTCGTCCAGGGTCTCGAACACAGCTTCGCGCTCGTCCGGCGCCAGATCCTCCACAATGTCGGCGATGTCGGCCGGGTGCAGCTTGGCGAGGCGCTCGTGGGAAATCTTCAACTTCACGCGCCGCGCCGGATCTGTTTCGATCAGATCCACGAACTCCCAGGGAATCTCGCGCGGGGGAATGCGCTGTAGCAGAAGGCGAAGAGCGGCGAGAGGCACCACGCCCTTGAGCAGGCGGCGAATCGCGCCCCGTGCCCCTACGTCCACACCCTCAATCTTCAGAACGAGGCGGTTCTGAGCCGTCTCCTGGTAAAAGTCGACGTCATTGACCCGGACCACTTTGCGCCCGTGCACATCAATGACCTGCTGGTCGAGCAGATCGCGGCCCAGCAGGAACAGCCCTTCGGCGCCGTTGGCGGGAGTCCACTCGGCGACGGTAGTGGAGGCCCGAATGCCGCTGACCATCTGCGCCACCGCGCTGAACGGCAACACGCGATTTCCGGACGCAGTCTTCACGATGAAGGAAGCAACGCGGGAACGATCCTCTTGCGGGGCCAAAGCCACCTCGCGCACACGGCCGCACACGGCCCCGGTCGCGTCATAAACCGTCGAGCCCAGCAGTTCGCTCAGTGCGAGAGTTGCCATTGTCATGAGAATACTCAAGGGCCAGCGTGGAATCCAGATTTTTGCTCACTTTTCGAAGGGCCGGCCCAGATCAGGGGCGTTACCGCGGGAAATGGTGCACGAACGTCTCCCCTCATGCCGCCGCGGAGCAACTGCGTTGACATTTCCCCCACCTACAGGCAAACTGCTCCATTCGCCCGCTATCCGCTCCCCGGCCAGCAGGATGGGTCCCGTGGTCACCATTGTATGCAGGCGATAGCTGGCTCAGGAACCGTTCGCTCTATGTCCGCAAACCGGGTCTCCTATACACTCGATTCGACGCTGGAAACGGTGAACAGCGCCGAAGAGACTGCTGGCCGCATGGCGGCCGAGGCCGGCTTCGACGACGAGGAGGTCATGAAGATCTCCATGGCGGTGCGAGAGGCCGCAGTAAACGCAGTTTTGCACGGCAATGCCTATGACCCAACCAAGAAGGTTACGCTCGCGTTTGAGCGCACGGCCCGCGACCTGATCATCGTGATTCGCGATCAGGGCAAGGGGCTCGATGCCAGCCGGATTCCGGATCCTCTGGCGCCGGAGAATCTGCTGAAAACCTCGGGCCGGGGAATTTTTCTGATCCGCTCGTTCATGGATGTGGTGGAAATTCACCCCTCCAAAACGGGCACTGAATTTAGAATGATTAAGCACGTCCACGGCAGCGCCGCGGACTCCAAGGAGGCTTCCCAGTGACCATGAAGTCCAGTACTCGTCAGGTGGATGGTGTGACCATCGTTGACCTCAGCGGCCGAATCACACTCGGCGAAGGCAGCGTCGTGCTGCGCGATGTGGTGCGCGATCTGCTTTCCAAGGGGCAAAAGAAAATCCTTTTGAACCTAGGCGACGTCAACTACATCGACAGCTCCGGCATCGGTGAACTCGTCAGCGCCTATACCACGTGCAAGAACCAGGGCGGCGAACTGAAACTGCTGAATCTGACCAAGAAAGTCCACGACCTGCTTCAGATCACGAAGCTCTACACCGTCTTCGATGTGAAAGACGATGAAGCAGCCGGCGTGAAGGCGTTCGGCCAGTAGCGGGGCGCCGCTCCAGCAAACTGGAAGACTCGTACCAAGGCCGGGGACTCGCTCCGGCCTTGCGCTTCCCGTTTTGGGAAGCCCTTCGCGAATTTCATCTCGGCTCGGCTCGAAACCTCTCCTGCGTCCGTACAATGAAAGATGGAAGGCGCGATTGACCCTGCGCTTGTTCGTCTGATGCATCTCTCTTGTCTGCGGTCTCTGTTGAAAGCGGCTCTGCTGGCGGCTGCAATTTCCACCGCAAGCCACGCCTCTGCCACCGACTGTGTGCCCTTCGCGGAAGCCCGCCACCACCTCGGAAAAACCCAATGCGTCACCGGAACCGTCGTGCACGTGAAAGAGGGGAACAGCGGTGTAACGTTCCTTGACTTCTGCGAGAACTACGAAACCTGCCCCTTCGTCGTGGTCGTTTTCCAAGGCGACCTCAGAAGAGTAGGCGACGTTCGCCGGCTCACAGGGCGAGCCATTGAGATCAAGGGCACCGTGGAAGAGTATGACGGTCGAGCAGAAATCATCCTGCGCCATCCCCAGCAATTAGGCGACAGTGCTTCCCTGCTATCTCCGCTGTCCAAGGACGCTGCCCTCGCGCCCTCCTTGCCCGGAGATTACGACGTGGAACGCCGGGGGCACTACAGCGCGGGGAAGCTCAAACACCCCAAGAAGACCAAGGCTACGGCGAAGAAGAAGCAGGGAGCGCCCGTATCCGTTGAAGACCCGAATCAGCCGTAAATCCCCTGTGGCGCGAACATTCTTGTCCGCGTGTCGGCAGCACCCGCCCTGCATGCTGGCGCGGACAAGAGTGTCCGCGCTACACCATTCCATTTCTCAGGTCTTCCAGCGCGTACTTGGTCCCCCGCCACACTATGCCGTCGTTGCGAATCGTAACGAACATCGACCGCAGGAGCGTGTACATGAACAGGGTGGTGCTGATGGGGTGCAAGAAAAAGTAATACGGCGGCACGGCAGAACGGGCCGACATGCCGCAATAGATTACGAAAATCGAGCCCAGGGCCACCGCGTACGGAACACGCACCCACCCATGCGCCAGCCAAACCCCGAGAAACGGCCCGAGATTCAGAAAAGCCAATCCCACGAGGGACACCAGCGTCCGCCACCACTGAAACGACAGCACGGCAAAGAAATTCTTGGTCAGATTATTGACCACGCCGAAGGCGCCCTGCGCCCAGTGGATCGAGATCAGGTCCTCCCCGAACACGTTGCGCTGCGCGAATCCCGCGTTCTTCACCACTTTGCCCAGCTTCATGTCATCGAGCACTTCCATGCGTAATGCCTTGTACGTGCCCACGGCGTCATACACCGAGCGCCGCACCATGTTGAACGCGCCCACTCCCATGTGATCGCGGGCCTCCGGATCGGCCACCTTCCACGGACGATGGCCAAACACAAATAGCGCCTGGAAGAACGCGATCATCATCCTCTCGCCCGGACGCTTCATGATCATGCGCGGGAACAACACCACGTGATCGGCTTTTTCTGTCTCTGCGTATGCGACGGCCCGGCGCAGGGAATCGGGCTTGAACAGCACGTCGGCATCTGTGAATAGCAACCAGTCTCCGGTGGCCTGCTGGGCCGCAGTCCACATGGCATGCGTCTTCCCCAGCCACCCAGTGGGAAGGTCTGCAATGTGGATCACCTTCAGCCGTGTGGGGCGGACATTCCTGTCCGCCCCGGCATGCAGTGTGGGTGCTGCCGACACGCGGACAGGAATGTCCGCGCCACACGAACTCTCGGTGGCAACCTCATCCATGATCTGCCCGGTGCGGTCCGTCGAGCGGTCATTGACGGCCATGATTTCGTAGTTGGAATAGTCAAGCGCCATCAGTCGAGTCAGGGTCTCGCGGATGTGCTCTTCTTCGTTGCGAGCGGGAACGATGATGGTAACGCGCGGCTCGCCGTCCGAAGCGGGGGGCCGGCGGTCCCACTCGGGCAGCGCGATGTCCGCGATGCGGGGCATGCCGAAGGCAGCCTCCACGATCCGCGAAAACCAGGCCAGCGCCAGAATGCTGCCCACGATCCAGTTCACAATGTGCCAAGTCATTCTGCTAAGGAAGATGCTCCGGAGAGTTCTGGAGATGCTGCCGGGCCGCCATCCACTCTAAGCGCCGGTGCAAATCGCATTCCGTAAAACAGGATCGCCGAGGAAATCACCATGGCAATCACGGGTAACACAAACGCGGCTTGCAGGGAATGCCGGTCCGCCACCCATCCCATCATGGTTGGCGAAGGCACATCGCCCAGAATGTGGATGATGAAAATGTTCGCTGCGATGGCAGTGGCTCGAATATGCGGGCCCACCGAATTGATCAACGCCGCGTTCAGCGGGGAGGTATTCAGCAGCAGGAAGAAAGCCGCCGCCGCAATTGCAGGCGCCATGGCGTGCCCCTTCGCAAACAGCGCCACAATCATCACGGGCACCCCGAGCGCCATGCTGGCGGCAGAAACCAGGTAGTAGGAACTCTTCATCCGCGGCAACAGGTAGTCGCCCAACCATCCGCCGGCGAGCGCTGCCACAACCCCATCCACCACGATGATGATGCCAAAAACAAAATTCGCGCGCGCGAGGGAGTAGTGACGTTCACTGTAAAGAAATTGCGGCATCCAGACCTGAATGCCACCCAGCGAAAACGTCATCGCCGCCATGCCCAGAGTCGCCGTCAAAAATGCTGGATTGCGCAAAACACTGACATATATTCTTTTCAAGTCCAAGTACACCGTCATGTACAACCTTGTAAGGCGGCTACCCGTGAGAACTTTTTTCGGTAAGTCTTCGGGAGGTTCTTTGAGCGAGTCGAATTGCCCGCGCTCCGGTTCCTTTAGGAACAATACCGCAATCGCCAGCAGGAATCCCGGCGCCGCCGCAATGTAGAATGGAAATCGCCAGCCGTAGTGCGCGCCTAGATTGCCGCCCAGCAAGTAGCCCGCCGCCGATCCCACCGGAATCGCCAGGTAAAACACACCCAGGATACGTCCCCGCTTTTCTTCCCCAAACAGATCCGCCACAAAGGTCGGCGCGATGGTAACGAACGTTGCCTCACCAATCCCAACCAGCGTGTGCCGAATCAGCAGTTCGGCGTAGGTGTGGGTTACCGCCGTGAGCAGCGTAAGCGCGCTCCAGAAGATCGCCCCGAGCCCAATGATGAGTTTGCGCGAGTACCGGTCCGCGAGCGGCCCAACAAAGGGCGCAGCCACCATATAGAAACCAAGAAACGCGCTCGTCAGATAGCCGATCTGCGCCTTGCTTACGTGAAACTCAACCTGAACCAGCGGCTGCACCGCAAACAGCACATTGCGGTCCGCATAGTTGAGCAGGTTGAGCGCCGTGAGCACGAGCAGCGCGGTGCGGGCATGGAGCTTGGGCTGGGTCACGGTCGAGCGAATATAGCATGGCCCATGGCTGACACGCTGGCTTGAGGTTAACGATTGACATTATTAACGTGTTGCGTTAAGCTAGCCGGGTGATCAAGACTTTCGCCAACAAGGAGACGGCGGAAATCTGGAGGACCGGCAGAACACGGGGCGCACTGCCAGCCAGTGTGACGAAACGGAAATTGGCGATGCTAGATGGCGCCCAGCTGCTGGACGACTTAAAGGTCCCTCCCGGAAACCGGCTGGAGAAGCTCCACGGGGACCGCCGGGGACAGCACAGCAAAGGGATCAACGATCAGTACAGAATCTGCTTCGTATGGCGCGGACCCGATGCCTACGATGTGGAGATCACAGATTACCATTAGGGCCAATCAGCATGAGCATTGTCAGAAAAAGCACACCCAACTGGAGAGTTCACCCGGGCGAGATCCTGCGCGAGGAATTCCTGAAGCCCCTCGGCATGTCGGTCTATGCACTGGCGAAGCGACTTCGCGTCCCCGCGCCTAGGATCAATGACATCGTTCTCGAACGTCGCGGCATCAGCGCCGACACAGCCGTCCGCCTGTCCCGCTTCTTTGGAACGACCGAACACTTCTGGCTGAACCTACAGGTCGCGTACGAAATAAGCCGCGCAAAAGACGAGCACGCGGCAGAGATTCAACTCATCCAGCCGCGAGCGGCAGCCGCATCACGTTAACCGTACGGAGCCCTTGTGCCGCGCCATGCCCTGGCTGAGTCAACCATTCGCGAGGTTCTGCTCGAAACCTACGCTGCCAATGACCGCATGAACCAGCTTCTCTTCGAGCACCTGGATGCGCGCGCGGGGCGCGCCAAACCTCCCGGCTTGAGCCGGCAGGAGGGCCGTACCATCGCCGCCATCCTTGCGCACGTCCACAACAACCGCTTGGTTTGGCTGAAACGCTCGGCACCTCATCTCAGGTGTCCTGCGCCTCTTGATCCCCTTCGCTGCACCCTAATACAAGCGGCCAGCGCCCACCAAAAGAGCGCCGCGCGCTGCTTTCAAATGCTCAAGGAAGCATTGTCGGAGAATCCGGATCGGCGGGTGACGAAATTCTCACGCGGCAGTTGGGCTCCCGTGTGGCCGGCTGGTGCGACCATGTTTGCCTACATGTTCGCCCATGAAGCGCATCACCGTGGGCAGGTGATCGCGATCGCTCACCAACTCGGCTACCGACTACCCGAAAAGGCTGCTTACGGGATCTGGCAGTGGGACAGGATTTGGAAAGAGCTGGGTTTCGCCTGCGGCCCCAGATAACTCCCGCGCTGCCGACGTCGCGCTCCGTCCTTCGAAGTGAACCGCACTTCTGCAATCTGACTTCTCACTTCTGACTGCTTTTCGCCCGCGGCCACTTCGCAATCACCACCGTTGAGATCCCGCCCCGTGGCCGGAAGTCTCCTTTCACCTCGGCCCACACCGGCTTCGCCCAGCGCACCACATCCTCAAGAACCTGGTTGACCGCATTCTCCTGGAAGATTCCCAGGTTCCGATACGACTGCAAATACTCCTTCAGCGATTTCAACTCCAGGCACTTCTTGTCGGGCATGTACCGGATCACGATCGTCCCGAAATCCGGCAGTCCCGTCTTGGGACACACTGAAGTGAATTCGGGGTCGTCCACCACGATCTCGTACCCAGGAAATTGGTTCGGCCAGGTTTCAATTTCGGGAAAGTTATGTTCCAGCCCGGCGCTGGCGTGCTCCGCAGTGTAGCGGGGAGGTTTCGGCATGCGCTTATTGTACCTATCGGCGTGCCAGGAGCTAAAATTCCGCGCTGGGCGCCGGTGCCGACGGTTGTGACCGCGCATCTAATTCAGTGAGTAGAGAGTGCCGGTTTTGCCTGCATACTGGTAGCGCCTGAGTGATACATTGATACTTACGCTTTCCCTTGCATGCCATTGAATGGAAACAGTTCGGGGCGCCGATCGCGGCGCTGGTGGGTGACTGCCCTGCCAATCCTGGCGGCCGTCGTCGTGCTGGCTGCGGTCTGGCGACGCGATGACTCCGTGCCGGTGCGCACGGCGGTCGTGGAGCAAACCTCGATTCGCAGTTTGATTTCGACCAACGGGAAGATCGAGCCCGTCAACAATTTTGAGGCTCACGCACCCGCCGCAACCAGCGTGCGCCGGGTGCTCGTCAAAGAAGGCGATTTCGTCAAGCAGGGACAGCTTCTCCTGGAACTGGACGACGCCGATGCGCGAGCCCAGGCGGCCCGCGCTCAGACCCAGATCAAGGCGGCTCAAGCCGATCTCAGCGCCGTCGAGCGGGGCGGCAGCCAGGAGGAAGTCCTCAACCTCGACGCTCAATTAGTGAAAGCACGCACGGACCGCGATTTCGCGCAGCGCAATCTGGATGCCCTCAAGCGGCTTGAGCCGCAGGGCGCAGCCTCAGCCGGAGAAGTACAGGAGGCCGAAAACGGCCTGGCGCGCGCCGACGCGCAATTGACTCTCCTCCAGCAGAAACAGACCAAACGATACTCAAAGCCGGAAGTTGCTCGGGTCGAAGCCCTAAGAACAGAGGCTCAGGCCACCTACGACGCAGCCCAGGAGGTGGTCGCCAAATCCAACGTGCGTGCTCCCTTTGGCGGCATCGTCTATTCCCTGCCCGTCAAGCCAGGCGGCTTTGTCTCGGCTGGAGACCTCCTGCTGCAAGTCGCCGATCTCAGAAAAGTCCTGGTTCGCGCCTTCGTGGATGAACCGGATGTCGGCAGGCTCACCTTGGGGAACCCCATCGAAATCACGTGGGACGCGATTCCCGGGCGTGTCTGGCAGGCCCAGGTCACTGCGATCCCTTCCACGGTAAGGCTGCACGGGGCCCGCAACGTCGGCGAGACAACCTGCATCGTAGAGAACAAAGATTTGAAATTGTTGCCGAATGTGAACGTGGGAGTCACGATCGTGGCCGCCGCACACGACAATGTGCTGGTCGTGCCGCGCGAGGCCGTGCGCATGGACGACACCCGGCCCTACGTTCTGCAGGTTGTCGGCCACGAACTCAAGCGTCGCGATGTGGAGACTTCGCTCTCCAATCTGACGCAGGTCGAAGTGACGCGCGGCCTCTCGGCCCGCGACATCATCGCGATCAGTTCGTCGAACAACAAACCGATCGGCGATGGAACGCAGGTCAAGTTTTAGTGATGAAGTGGGTTTCCCAAGCTCTATTCGCTGCCGCCTTGCTGCTGTCGGGGTTGCCTGCGGTCGCTGCTGACTCCGCTAAGGATTTGCTGGCCGCTGGCCGCATCGACGAAGCCATCACGGCCCTCAACGGCCGGCTGTCATCGGCCCCCACGGATGCCGAGTCCTCCAACCTGCTTTGCCGCTCCTACTTTGCCCTGGACGACTGGGATCGGGCCGAGTCCGCCTGCAAGCGAGCGGTCGCGCTTGACTCGAACAACAGCCGTTTTCATCTCTGGCTGGGGCGCGTTTACGGCGAGAAAGCGGACCGCGCGAACTTCCTGAGCGCCGCCAGCCTGGCCGGGAAAGTGCGTGAGGAATTTCAGCGCGCGGTTCAACTCAACCCGCAAGATGTCGACGCGCGCCTCGATCTGGCCGAGTTCTATGTTGGAGCGCCCGGCATTGTGGGTGGCGGCGACGATAAAGCCCGGGAGCAGGCAAAAGCCATTGGGACCATCAATCCTGCCGGCGAACACTGGGTATACGCGCGCATCGCCGAAAAGAAAAAAGATCCCAAAGCGGCCGAGCACGAATATCGCCAGCAGATCGAACTCAGCAAGGGCGACGCAGAGGCATGGTTGAACCTCGCTCTCTTTCTCCGCGGGCAAAAGCGTTTCGACGAGATGGAGCAGGCCATCGTCAAGGCGAGCCAGGCCCCAATGCCCAAACCCGATGTACTGGTTGACGCTGCGCGGGCCCTGTTTCGCTCCGGACGAAGCTATCCGTTCGCCACCGAATTGCTGAAGCGCTATCTGGCGACCGGCCCGGTCGAGGAACAGCCGGCCTTCAAGGCCCATTACCTGCTCGGCCAATTGCTCGAAAAGCAGGGAGACAAGGCGGGCGCTGCGCAGCAATATCGCGCCTCCCTGGCCTTGGCCCGGAACTTTGGTCTGGCCCAGGAAGCACTCAACCGAGTCGCCCACTGAGGAGTGGCGCATCCTCCCGCGCAAAAAATCGACCGATTCCTACAAGTTTCTGCCGCTTCCCGTCCGGCGCACTACAATTTGTGCGTCGCGGTCGAGCCGCGGCCTGATCAAGGGTGACACGATGAAAGAACGACTGCCACGCTGGTTTCGCCTAGTCAATCTGCTGATTCTCTCAGTCGCCGCGCTGATCGGCGAGCGACGAGCGCTCGCCGAGTCCCTGCCTCTCCAACGGGCCATCGAACTGGCGCTGGCACACAGCACCACCTCGGCGATTGCCAACGCCGATCTCCAGCGGACCTACGCCTCGTACCGCGAGATCCGCAACAACTACCTGCCCCAGTTGGTGGTGGGCTCGGGGCTGGGGTGGTCCTATGGTTTTCCGCTCAGCCTCGAAAACTCCGCCCCCTCGCTCGTGAACGTCGTCGCGCAGAGTACCGTTTTCAATCCCGCGCAACACCAATTCATGAATGCGGCACGAACGGAATGGCAAGCCTCGCAGCTTCAGGGCAAGGACCAGCGCAACGCCGTCATCCAGGACGTGGCCGTCAGCTACGCGGAGCTGGCCAAGTGGGAAGCGCGGATCACCCGTTTGCAATCGGACGAAACGCAAGCGCAACAGATGCAAAAAGCCGTCGCCGAACGCGTACAGGAAGGCGTGGACAGCGCGGTCGATCTGAACAAAGCCAAGCTGACCTCCGCGCGCGTGCGTCTTCACATGGCCGAAGCGCGCGGCTCTGCTGACGTCCTGCGGCGTCATCTGGCGGAACTGACCGGTTTGCCGCTTTCCTCTATCGAACTCGCGCCCGAAACCATTCCCGCTCTGCCGCCCGTCGCTTCCGACGACAATCTCCCGGACAAAGCCGTTGCCGTCAGTCCGGTGATCAAGTTCGCCGAGCAGCACGCCCTGGCAGAATCCATGCGGGCTTCCGCCGAGCATCGTGCTCTGCTTCCATCCTTCGACTTCGCGGCCCAGTACGCACGCCTCTCGACCTTCAACAATTACGACCAGTACTACAAGACTTTCCAACCCAACAACGTCACGATCGGCATGTCGTTCCGCTTCCCCCTGTTCAACGCGTCCCAGCGAGCCCGCGCCCAGGCGGCCGATGCCGAAGCCCTCAAAGCAAAAAAACAGGCCGAGGCCTCCCGCAACCAGGTTCAAGAGGAAACGCTGAAACTACAGAGAGCGGCCGAGCAACTCGAGGCCGCACGGGAAGTAGCGCAACTGGAATACCAACTCGCCCAGTCCAGCCTGGACGCCGCCCAAATCAGGGTCGATGCCAAGACCGGTACCCTGCACGAATTGGCCGACGCACGCGCGCAAGCCAACGAGCGATACCTGGCTTTTCAGGACGCCGATTTCGAGTACCAGCGTGTGCGCCTGAGCCTGTTGCGAGCCACCGGCGATTTGGAGAAGTGGGCCCTGCAGGCGGCCGACAAATAGTGCAGAATAACGCAGCGCGGTCAGCACCAAATTCCTACGGCTTAATGCCGGAAAGCGACGTTTGGCGCAGAAACTTTGCGATTTCCACCCCGGCTAAGGCATGCTTATACAATAATTTCCGCGCTTTCAACGCAGTTTGGGGACGTACCTGGAATGCCAGCCACGGTCGAAGTGTAGTCGCGCTTGGAATGCTAAAATAGAGAATCAACCATATGCCCTTGAAAACACTGTTTTTGAATCCGCCCTCATTTGAGAATTTCGATGGAGGCGCGGGTTCGCGCTGGCCCGCCACGCGCGAGATCGAGTCGTATTGGTATCCGGTCTGGCTGGCCTATCCCACCGGCATGCTGGAGGGCGCACGGCTGCTCGACGCCCCTCCGCATCACGTCACGGCGGAAGAAACCATCCGCACCTGCAAGGACTACGAACTGCTCGTGCTGTTCACCAGCACGCCTGGTTTTCCGGGCGACGTCCGCATTGCCGAGGCCATCAAAGACAGCAATCCGCATATCAAGATCGCGTTCGTCGGACCCCATGTCAGCGTGCTTCCTGAAAAATCGTTCCAGGACTGCAAGGCGATCGATATCATCTGCCGCAAGGAATTCGATCATACGATTGTCGAGTACGCCCAAGGTAAGCCGGTGGAAGATATTCTCGGCCTTTCCTACAGAAAGAACGGCCAGGTTGTGCACAATCCCGACCGGCCCCAGATCGAGAATCTCGACGCGCTGCCGCACGTCACCGACGTCTATCGCCGCGATTTGGACGTCCGACGCTACAACGTACCCTTCCTGCTTCACCCGTTCGTGGCCTTGTACACCACGCGCGGGTGCCCGGCGCAGTGTACATTCTGCCTCTGGCCCCAGACCCTGATGGGACACCCGTGGCGCAAGCGCTCCACCGATGACGTGGCCCGCGAGATGGCCAAGGCCAAGGAATACTGGCCCTATGTGAAGGAATTCTTCTTCGACGACGATACCTTCAACATCCAGAAAGCGCGCACCATCGAATTGTGCGGCAAGCTGAAGCCGCTGGGTTTGACCTGGTCGTGCACCTCGCGCGTCACCACCGACTACGAAACTCTCAAGGCCATGAAAGAGGCCGGGTGCCGCCTGCTGATTGTGGGCTATGAATCCGGTGATCAGCAGATCCTCAAGAACATCAAGAAAGGCGCCACCGTCGAACGCGCCCGCCAGTTCACCAAGGATTGCCACAAGCTCGGCTTGGTCGTTCACGGAGATTTCATCCTCGGCCTGCCGGGAGAGACCCACGAGACCATTAAGAACACCATCCGCTTTGCCAAGGAGCTGGACGTCGAGACGATTCAGGTCTCGGTGGCGCACGCTTACCCGGGAACCGAATTGCACGAATACGCGACCAAGAATGGCTTCATGACCGCGGAAAGTAAGATGGTGGACGACGCCGGCCATCAGATGGTGCAGATTGAATACCCCGGATTGCCGGCCGCCGAAGTTCTCGATTCCGTGCATCGCTTTTACGACGAGTACTACTTCCGTCCCAAGGCGGCGTACCGCATCTTGAGGAAGGCGATCTTTAATGGCTCTGAGCGCAAACGCTTGTACAAGGAAGCTCGCACCTTCCTCAAGTTGCGTGCCCAGCGCCACAAGTGGGTAGAAGAACACCGCAAGGAAGAAGAAACTCCCGCAGTCGCACCTGCCAAGGCTTAGCGGGAAATGCCGCCGGAGTCCGATCCACAGTGACGCTTCGAAAATACCTCGTGCTCGCGGGCATCACCGTGTTCAGTCCAATCGGCGATGCGCTGCTCGCGCGTGGCATGAAAGAGGTTGGCGGCATCTCGCTGCACAACCTCCACAGCCTGATTCTTGCCATTCTCAACCCATGGGTGGCAGGCGGGATTCTTCTGCTTCTGGCCTTCTTCGCTTCCTACATGTCCGCGTTGTCGTGGGCCGACCTGACCTATGTACTGCCGGCAACCTCGCTCGGGTATGTACTGGTCGCGCTGATCGCTCACTTTGGATTCCATGAAGCGATTTCGCCCACGCGCTGGCTCGGCATTGCCCTGATCACTGCCGGAGTCGGCTTTGTCGCGGCCGGTCCCTCGGTTACGACGGCACGCCCACCTCGGCTTCACCATGACCCCGTCTCGCAGGAGGCAGAATTGTGAAGGATGCCTACGCCTGGCTCGCGATTGGGCTGATCACGCTTGCCGCTGCCACCGGCGATGTGCTCCTTGCTTATTCCATGAAGCGCGTCGGCGACGTCCACGAACTGCTTCAACGCCGCGGGTTGCTGGCCGTAATCGCGCGCGTGCTCATGACGCCCACCTTCTTCCTGGGCCTGGGCGCTATGGCGGTGGCTTTCTACAGCCTGCTCTTTGGACTCTCCTGGGGGAATCTCAGTCTGGTCGTGCCCGCCTCCGCTTCTCTCACCTTCGTCGCCAATGCCTTCGCTGCTCGCATTTTCCTTCACGAGCATGTAGGACGGCGCCGCTGGATTGCTGCGTTTCTGGTGGCGGGGGGCGTACTCCTGATGGCGGTCTGAAACGAGAAGCCCGTTTCCTTATGACCTGTAAGAGAAACAGCCCGGGCCTTCAGGGGCTAAAGCCTGCGTCTTTATTGGCTCTGGGCGGCACGGCTGAAGCCGTACCCTTCCCAAAACCATTTATAAGAGAGCGTAGATGGCTTCTAGATAAACAAATCCACCGGAACGATCTCCGCCTGCGCTTCCACAATCAGCGGCTCTGAGTTGGCGGCCGTCGGGGCTTCTTCGCGTGGCTCCTGAGGCAGTACCGCTCCGACAACCCGAAGATACTGGTTCAGCAGAATTGCATGAAATCCTTTGCGCTCGAGTTCTCGCAGCAGCACTTCAGCTTCTGCGTCGCGGCGTGCAGACCGCAACTGATTCACCAACGCCTGCAGCCTTGCCAGTCTCTCCACTACATCCGCCAGCAGATCTTTGCCGCGCGCGCTCAGGTGAACGAACTCCAAACCGACGCCAACCCGGTCCCGAATTGCTCTCACCTGGCTCACCGCGCGGAATGAGGCAGAATTGATGCGCAAGACAATCTCAGTCCGCGCCCCGCAGTCGAGAACCGAAGCCATCTCGACGCAGCATCCGCCCAGGCTCAAGTCACGCACTCTCCCGGGAAGAAACAGGCCGTTCGATGGCAGACCGATAATCTTTGCATCTCCGCCACAGCTAAAGCGCGGGCTGCGCCGGCGATCATCCCTGCCCGAGGCAGGCGACTCCATGGTATTAAGATCGTATGCCAGCGCAGAATTCTTGAGAAGAACGGCAAGGTAATCTGGGATCGGGAACCGAAGTAACCGAGGCGCCCTAGCGACGACTCGGACGGGCGTTAGGAGCGATACCCGTAAACCTCACCCAAACAGGCGCATGAAGCCACTCGCAGGAAGATCGGGCACCAGAAAGCGAACCGCCCCTCGACCGGCCACGTGGGTGATCGACTCGGCCGCCTGATAGCCGCTGCGCACCGCGCCCTCCATGGTGGCCGGCCAACCGGTGGCTGTCCAATCGCCCGCCAGAAATACGCGCGGCCACGAGGTCTCCGGGCGCGGCCGGTACTCGTCGATTCCCGGGCGCGGCGAGTAGGTCGCATTGACTTCCTTGATCACCGTCGACTTCAGCAGGTTCGCTTCGCGCGCGGCCGGGAAGAATTCACGCAGTTCCTTCAGCGCCATGTCAACAATGTCCGCCTTCGACTTCTCCACCAGGCTCTTGGAACTGCTTACCACCAGTTCCACATAGCTGCCGCCGCCGCTCTCCCGCGCCCGGATAAGTCGCGATTTGTGGAACATCCACTGCACGGTGCGATCGAGCAGCACCGCGTGATCCAGGTCGCTGATCTGCCGGTCAAACCACAGATGGATCCCCGTAATTGGAGATGTCCGGAACTGCCCGAGCATGGCGGCCAGCGGCCCCGCCGCGGGTGTATCCGGCAGCACGCGCGCCAACACATCGAACGGGACGGCCAGCACGAGGTAATCGAAGCCCTGCTCTTGACCGTTGGCGGTCACCCGGACCTCAGATGTTTGTGCCCGAAACGACTCTACGCTAGTGCGAAGCTGGATCTCACCTCCACGGGCCGCGACATAATCGGCAGCGGACGTGTACAGTTCGGTCAGCGGAATCGTGGGGATTCCCATTTCTCGCGCACTCTCCGATTTCATCGACTCCCGCACCACTTGGGCCGCATAGGCGACCGACACCAGTTCCAGGTCCTCGCTCAACGCACTCACCAGCACCGGCTTCCAGAAGCGCTGAATCGAGTTTTCGGTTTGTTTGTAGCGGTGCAGCCAGTCCAGGAACGCTTCTCCGCGGTCGCGCAGTGGCAGCGGAATCAGGGCCGCCATCGCAGCCGAGATCGCCAACTTGTCCGACGCATCCAGAAACGGCAGCGACAGAAACGAAGGAGTGGTATGGAGGGGAGCGGGTAGAAACGATCTCTCCAGCACCGAACTGCGCCCGCCTGGTTCCACGAATGTCATCCGGTCGTACCACCGGATATTCTTCTCCACGTCGATCCGCCGGTAGAAATCGATGAGATTGGTGCAGCAGCCAAACAAAACGTGCTGGCAGTTGTCCACGATTTCGCCGGTGCCGGGATGTTGATAGGAGGATGCGCGTCCGCCCAGAAATGGACGGCGCTCGAACAGGGTCACGCGGAATCCCGCCTCGGCGAGGGCGCACGCCGCAGCCAGGCCGGCTAGCCCGCCACCCGCGATCGCGACTGTAGAAGCTTGTGCCGAAGACTGGCTCATCACAGCATTCGCCGCAGGAATCCCTTTCCCAGGATGCTCAACTTCTCGCGCGTGGTGAGCTGCACGCGCTCGCTGAAAACGTCGAACTGGCGCAGCGCGATTTTTTCCAGCAACCGACGATAGATTGTGATCAGCACCCACAGCGCCGGCTGGCTGTCTTCGTTCACCAGCGGGATCAGCTCTTCGCCCGCGCGATAGTACTCCCGCGCACGGTCAGCTTCCATCGCCAGAAGTGGACGGATCCGCGCCAGGTCCGGATATGCCAGGTCCGCGGCCGAAAGCCCGAACTCTGTCATGTCCTCCACCGGCAGATACACACGGCCCATGGCTACATCCTCTTTGATGTCCCGGATGATGTTCGTCAGCTGAAACGCGAGTCCGCATCGCTCGGCCAGGGGCTCGGCTGCAGGATCGCGGTAGCCAAAGATTCGAATGCAAACTAGACCGACGACGGAAGCGACGCCATAGCAATACTGGCGCAACTCCTCGAACCTCTGGTACCTCGGCACGAGTGGTGGATAGGGACCCAACTGCGGCGGGTCTTGGTCCAGGTCCGCAGCTGTGCCGTACGCGAGCTGATCGAGCAAGCCCAGTGGAATCTGGTACCTGCGTTGCGCGTCGGCCAAGGCCAACAGCACTGGATCGTCCGTCGGCAGGCTCGCCAGCGCACGATGAACTTTGTCCAGCCACTCTGCCAGCTTGTTGCGCCGATCATCCGGGCTGATCGTGCTGTCGTCCGTGATGTCATCGCACCGCCGCATGAAGGCATAGACCGCGCTGAGCGCATTGCGCTTCCGTTGCGGAAGCACGAGAAATCCGTAATAGAAATTCTTGGCTGCCGAGCGCGCGATATGCCGGCACACCGAGTACGCGACGTCGAGCTGCGAACGAGTCGGCGAGAACTGAACGGGTGCGTTTCCCACGGCCGTGCTCATAGCAGCTTCCCCAGCGCGGCGCGCGCCACCAGCGCCAGTTTCCGCGCCTTCGAGATCGCAGGACGCCGGCCCAGAACCGCATAACCCCGATGCTCGATCGCCTTCAGGATTTCCATTCCACCGCGGCTGAACAGTTCGATGTCAATTGCCAGTTCGCGATTGACCTTCCGCACTAACGGGAATCCCTGCGTAAACCATTCGCGCGCCCGGCCGACTTCAAACTTCATCATTTCGCGGAACGCCGGCGTGTTGTCAGAATTGCGAATCTCGTCTTCGCTCACGCCAAAGCGCCCCAGATCCTCGAGCGGCAGATAAACCCGCCCCTTCGCAAAGTCCACGCTTACGTCCTGCCAAAAATTAGCCAGCTGCAATGCCGTGCAAGTGTAGTCTGAGAGTCCCTGCCTCTCCCCATCGCGGTACCCGCACAAATACAGCACCAGGTGGCCGACCGGATTCGCGGAATACCGGCAGTAGCCCAGCAGGTCGTTGAACGTCTGGTAGCGGGTCACTGTCTGATCTTGCCGGAACGCTGCCAGTAGATCAGCGAACTCATGCTTCGGAATCTCAAACCGGCGGACGGTCTCGGACAGCGCAACAAAAACCGGATGCCGCGGGGAACCCTCATAACACGCGTTCAGTTCCGACTCCCACTGGTCCAGAAGCTGCAACGACTGGGCGGCATTGCCCACTTCATCACCCAGATCGTCGGAGATCCGGCAATACGCGTACACGTTGAAAAAGTGCTGGCGCAGCCGTTCGGGAAGAAACCACGAAGCCACCGAAAAATTTTCGTAATGCGAGCGCGCCAGGCGGCGGCAATATTCCTGCGCCTCCGCTTCCGTTGGAGTTGCTTCGGGAATCGCGTACTCCGGCGGAAGGCTGGCCCAGCCTGCCGACGGGACGGCGACGTTCTCCGACTCGGTTCTGGCAATGGACGACATTTTTTGTGGGTCGTTGCCTCGTCACCAAAAAGGACACGAAGTTTCACGAAGGGGAACTGGATTCTGGATGAGGCGGTCCTTCGTGGTCCTTCGTGTCCTTTGTGGTTATAAACTCGAACTCTCAGTGACCGGGAATGATCGCGGTCTTGATATCCCCGTTGCGATTCAGCATGTGCCGCAGAACGTCATGCAGACGCGACAGCGGCGCCTCTCCGGTGATGTAATCCGTGCCCCGCACCTTCTTCTCGGTAATCAGGCCGAACGCTCGCCGCACCGTCTCTGGAGTATGGTGAAATGTCGCTTTCAGCGTGATCTCGGAGTAGTGCAGGCGGTTCGTATCCAGCTGCACCTTCGTTCCCGAAGCGCAGCCGCCGAAGAAGTTCACCGTGCCGCCCTTGCGAACCATCTGCACGGCCCACTCCCATGCCTCCGGGCGACCCACGGCTTCAATCACCACGTCGGCACCGCGCCTCTCCGGACTCAAGTCGCGCACCGCCTCGACCGGATCCTTCACTTGCGTGATCTGTACGACCTCGTGCGCTCCCTTGCGCCGCGCCAGCGCCACCTGCGAATCGCGCTTCACCACGGCCACCACGTTGCAGCCGATGGCCTTGGCTACCTGCACAAACATCAGCCCAATCGGCCCGCCGCCGATCACGGCCACCGTGTCACCGATCTCCACTCCCGTCTCGTGCAATCCACGCAACACGCACGCCAGCGGCTCGGTCATGGCCGCATCTTCAAAACTCACATGGGACGGCACCACCAGCATGTTGGTCTCAACAATCCGCCGCGGGATACGAATGTACTCCGCATAGGCGCCATTGTTGAACAGCAGGTCTTCGCAGAGATTCCCCTGGTGCTTGGAGCAGTAGAAGCACATTCCGCAGGGCGCGGAATTGAGTGCCACCACCCGCATTCCCTTCTGGAAGCCGCGCACCCCCAGTCCCACTTGTTCGATCGTCCCGGCGAGTTCGTGCCCGAACAGGGCAGGCGGCACAATCATCCGTGCGTGATAGCCCCGCTGGTACACCTTCAGATCCGTGCCGCAAGTGAGGGCCACGTGCACTTTGACCAGCACTTCGCCGTCGCCAACGCGCGGGATCGGCACCTTTTCGATCTTGACGTCTTCTTTGCCGTAGAGGACGGCAGCCGTCATCTTGCCATTCACAGTTGATGTCCTTCCCATGCACCGCCCGGCTGGATGACAATCTTCATCGAGTCCGGTTGAGGATGGGCGGCCAGCTTGAGCGCCTCCACACTGCGTTCGAGTGGAAAGCGGTGGCTGATCAGCCGTTCCAGGTCCATTTCGCGGTTCATCACAAACCGCACTGACTCCTCCTGCAGCTCTACGGACGCACTGTAGGAACCCAACAACGCCTTTTCGTCCACGCACACCGCGGCGGGATCGATCGTGGCCTCGCCGCGCGCCGTTTGTGCAAATAGTAAAACGCGACCGCCCGGTCGCGTGGCATCCATCGCAGGACGAATCAGGCCGCTGCCGCCGACCGCCAGAATCACAGCGTCAGCCCCCCGCCCTTCGGTAATTCCGCGCACCGCCGGTCCAGGCTCGGTCTGCGAAGCATCAATGGTCAGGTCCAAACCGAAGCTTGTGCCAATTGTAAGCCTCGCGGGATACAAATCGGAAGTTATCACGCGAGCCCCTGCCCGTTTCGCCAGCACCGCCAGAATCAACCCAATCGGCCCTTGTCCGATCACCAGCACGGTCTCGCCCGTTTCCAGCCGCAACGTCTCGATGCCTTTGATGCAGGTATTCGCCGGTTCGACGAAGCAGGCCTGCTCAAACGAAACGCCGTCCGGGATGCGTACCGTTCCCTTCTGAACGATCCAGTCCATCACCCGGACATATTCCGAAAATCCTCCACCCGACGGCTCGAAACCGGCCGTGCAACCGACTTTCTTGTAAGTGGCACATTGCGCAAACGTCTTGTGGCGGCAGTAATAGCACACGCGGCATGGGATGTGATGGAACACCACCACGCGATCGCCCACCGCGAACTCGCGCACGCCCTCACCCACCTGCGCGACGACACCCGCAGTCTCGTGACCGAAAATGCGCGGCGCGGAGTGCGACCCGGTCGAGATCTTCTTCAGGTCCGTCCCGCAGATTCCGCACGTGTGCACACGCACCAGGATCTCGCCCCGGCCCACTTCCGGCACCGGAACTTCCTCCAGGCGCACATCATTGACGCCGCGATACACCGCCGCCTTCATCGTGGAAGGAATCGCATGCATTTCATTTTCAACCGCCAACGGCCGAACAGTCGCCATAACTGGTTACAGCTTCTCCACGGTATGTCCGCCCACCAACTCGGGCCGGGCTTGCTGTGGATTCAACTCAACCGCGATAGTCGCACGCTTGAGATAGCCCTCAATCGCTGCACAGAGCGCACGGCTCGCATTCGCACTATTCCGCGCCAGCGCCATCGTTGCTCCCCAAAGCCATGGACGCACGGCAACGTGCAATGCGAACTTCACCGTACGAAACTGCCCATCGCTCGAAACGAATCGTTCCGTCGCTGGCATCGAACAATCAGCGGCATCGGAAATCGCCTTCAACGCCGCAAACTCGATTCCACGAACCTGCGCTCCCTGCGCGACCGCGGCCCCTTCCATATCCACCGCAGCCGCTCCATAAGCAGCCCCCAGGCGTTGCTTCTGTTCTCGGCCGACGACCCCCGGGTAGCTCACCAGTGTTCCTTGTCCCGATCCCGTATCTGCGCGGGCGCCATCGGCGGCGTTGACCACCACCCGCGGTTCGAAGACGTCGGCCACGTTCAGGGCCGCATCGAGCGCCCCCGCGAAACCAACGGAGAGCACTCGCCCCGGCCGCACGTCCTGAATCACCGCTTCGGTGGCGCGCCGCGCGGCTTCTGCCCCGATCCCGCCGCAGACCAAGACTGCACCTTCATGTTCAAAAAGACGGTACTGCCTTCCGCCGTGTTCCAGCGTCCGAAACTTCCATCGCCTGATCAGCGGCTTAACTTCTCGCTCCATTGCCGCGATGATCGCAATCCTAGACATAGCCATTGGCGCGGAACCACTCCACCGACCGCCGCAGCGCGCCATCCACCGGAACCATCCGCCAGCCCAGTTCCCGCTCCGCCTTTGCCGAACTCACAAACATCATCTTTCGACCCATGCGGACGGCATCGATCGTCGCGCGCGGCTCCCGGCGCAATAGCCGCCCCGTCACCATTTCGTCCACTACCCCCGTGGCGAACGCAAATACGTAGGGCAGCTTCACGGTCGGCGACTTCAAACCTGTAATTGCCGCCAGCCGATCCAGAATCTGCTTCAGCGTCAAATTCTCTCCGCCCAGAATGTATCGTTCTCCCGACTTCCCCTTCTCCCACGCCTGGATGTGTCCGCGAGCGCACTCGGTGGCATCCACCAGGTTCAACCCAGTTTCCACATAAGCCGGAAACTTCCGCTTCAGGAAATCCAGCACGATGCGCCCGGTCGGTGTCGGTTTCACATCGCGTTCTCCAACCGGCGTCGTCGGATTGACCACCACAACATCCACTCCCGCTCGTGCCGCATCAAATGCTACCTGCTCGGCCATGAACTTCGACCGCTTGTAGTGCCCGATCATGTCGGCCAGCGACACCGGACTCTGTTCGTCTGCCAGAGGCCCGTTCGCTCGTCCGCTCGAACCGAACCCCATCGTGGCCACGCTCGACGTGTACACCACGCGCCGCACGCCTTGCTTCCGCGCCGACTCCAGCAGCGACCGGGTCCCCTCCACATTCGAGCGGTACATCTGCTCCGGATCGCGCACCCACAGCCGGTAGTCAGCCGCCACATGAAACACGGCTTCACATCCCGCCAGCGCTTTCTCAATCGACGCCGGATCCCGCAAGTCGCCTAGCACACGCTCGGCATGCAGATCTTCAATGTTCCGCGGATCGCTGGTGGGCCGCACCAGCAGCCGCAGCTGCGCTCCCTGCGCCGCGAGAGCGCGGGCGACATGACTGCCCAGAAATCCGGTAGCGCCGGTAACAAGAACGAGCATGTAGCGATTAGCTTTTGGCTCTTAGCTCTTTCCATCAGATATGGCCGGCCTGCGGGCAAGCACGGCTCGGCCAAAAGCCAAGAGCTAATAGCTAAGTGCTGCCTTTCATCACCTTCGAATACGCCGTCAACGCAATCAGCGGGAAATATTGCCGGTACAGGTGATACATCAGGTAGAACACACGCGGGAAGCCTGTGCCGGTGTATAACGGCTCATCCCAGGATCCATCTTTCTTCTGCGTCTTCAGCAGGTAGGCGATGCCGTGCGCCACGCACTCGCTGCGTGTGTCGCCCGCCGCCAGCAGTCCCATCACCGCCCAGGCCGTCTGCGACGCCGTGCTGTCGCCCTGTCCGCGCAGGTTCGGGTCGTCATAGGAGCCGACCGTCTCGCCCCAGCCGCCATCCGGATTCTGCACCATACGCAGCCACTCGGCGGCTTGCTGCACCATGGGATCGTTCCGCTCCACGCCGATCGCTTCCAAACCGCGCAGCACCTGCATCGTCCCGTAAATGTAGTTGACGCCCCAGCGTCCGAACCAGCTGCCATCCGGTTCTTGCTCTTTCCGGATGAACTGGATTGCCTTCTTCACGGCTGGATGGCTCTGGTCATACCCGTACGTCGCCAGGCACTCCAGAATCCGCCCCGTGATGTCGACCGTCGCCGGATCGAGCATCGCGTTGTGATCTGCGAACGGCACGTACTGAAACACCATCCGGTCGTTATCCTTGTCGAAGGAGGCCCAGCCGCCGTTCTTGCACTGCATCGACAAGATCCAGTCGATGGCCCGTTGCACCGACTCACGCTGGTAGCGCCCGTTCGGATGCTCCACGCGGCTTAGGGCCAGGCACACCATCGCGCTGTCGTCCACATCCGGATAGAACTCGTTGTTGAATTCGAAGTACCAACCACCTGGCTCGCCGGCCTGGTTCTTAATCTTCCAATCTCCCGGCTTGCGTACCTGCTTTTGCAGGATCCAGTCCGCACACTTCACCAATCGCGGGTCATTGGCCGGAACGCCCGCCTCACCCAACGCAAACAGCGCGTACGCCGTGTCCCACACCGGGGACATGCAAGGCTGCATGCGGAACGTGTCTTCCTCTTCGATGCCCAGCTTCTCGAACTCGTCGAGCGCCCGAATCACCTGCGGATCGTCCACCGAATACCCCAGGCAGCGGAGGGCGATAATCGAGTTCATGATCGACGGGAAAATCGCCGCCAGACCGTCGCTCATCTCGAAGCGCTCCAGGATCCACTTCTCGGCCTTCCGCAAGGCAATCGAACGCAGCGGGCGAATGTGCACCCGTTCCGCCCAGTGCGCGATCCGATCGAGCACCAGGAAGAAGTTCCTCCACGAAACCAGCCTCTTCGCCCAGTGCAGGTGCATGCGCGACTTGTCGCGCCCGCCCACAAACAACTCCTCGACGCCCATCTCGTCGGGAATCTTCTTGAACGGCTTCTTGGCGTAGCAGATCGACAGCGGCACCAGAATGGCGCGCGACCACGAAGAAATTTCGTAAATGTTGAACCAGAACCAGTTCGGAAACAGCACAATTTCCGGCGGAACCGCCGGCACCGCATCGTAGTCATACTGCCCGAAGAAACAGAGATAGATCTTGGTGAAGGTATTGACTTCGGTCACCCCACCCATTTCCAGAATCCTCTTTCGAGCCCGGGTGAGCGCCGGATGATGGGTCGTGTATCCGGCCAGTTTCAGTCCAAAGTACGCCTTCACCGAAGCGCTGATGTTCGAAGGCCCGCCCGCATAGATGCTCCAGCCGCCATCCTCATTTTGATGCTTCAGGAGGTAGCGCGCCGCCTTCTCAAAACGTTCTGCATTGCCCGTTCCGAGCAGCGTGTGCAGCAGGATGTAATCGGATTCCAGGGTCGTGTCGGCTTCCAGTTCGCCGCACCAGTACCCCTCTTCGACTTGCCGGGAGAACAGATACTTCCTGGCCGCATCGATGCCAACCGCGACCCGGCTGACCAGGTCATCAATCTTCCCGAATCGCATCTGCGGCGCAGAGGCCGAGCCTAAGGGGGAGGATTCTT
The DNA here is from genome assembly GCA_020073015.1 of Terriglobia bacterium. Classification (GTDB taxonomy): domain Bacteria; phylum Acidobacteriota; class Terriglobia; order Terriglobales; family Acidobacteriaceae; genus Acidiflorens. Next base: position 81,388 of record JAIQFZ010000003.1, read on the forward strand.
CCATCTACGACTCCACGCTCGCGCTCACCGGAGCGGCCGCGATGGTTTCCACAATCTCCGGCGGCAATCCAAACCGTACGTTTTCCGGCATGATTTCCAGTTCCTGCACGTCACCAAAACCCTGCCCCCCCAGGTACTCCACCACTTCCTGTACCAGGTGCTCGGGAGCCGAGGCTCCCGCGGTCAGGGCCACCGTCTTCACTCCATTCAACCACTGTGGCTGAATGTTGCGGTAATTATCAATTAGATGCGCCTCGGTGCCCAAACTGCGAGCCACCTCGACCAGTCTTTTCGAATTTGAACTATTGTCCGAGCCCACCACGAGCAACAAATCCGCGTCCGACGCCACGTGCTTCACGGCCACCTGCCGGTTTTCGGTGGCGTAGCAGATGTCCTGCGCCGCCGGTCCCTTGATATTGGGGAACTTCTTCCGCAGGGCCGCAATGATGTCGCGGGTCTCGTCCAGGCTCAGCGTGGTCTGCGTCAGATAGGCCACCCGATTCGGATCGGGCAAAGTCACCGACGCCACTTCCGCCGGCGACCCCACCACCTGTGTCACCCCCGGAGCCTCGCCCAGCGTCCCGATCACTTCATCGTGGTCCCGGTGCCCAATCAAAATCAGCGAATAGCCTTCCTTCGCAAACTTCACCGCCTCCACGTGCACCTTCGTGACCAGCGGACAGGTCGCATCGATCACCCGCAGCTTTCGCAGTTTGCTGTGCTCGCGCACCTCCGGAGACACGCCGTGCGCGCTATAAATCACGCGCTCGCCCTCCGGCACCTCGTCCACGCTGTCCACAAAAATCGCGCCTTTTTGTTGCAGTTCTTCCACTACAAACCGGTTGTGGACAATCTCTTTGCGCACATAAATCGGCCGCCCAAACGCCTCCAGCGCGATCCGCACAATGTCAATGGCCCGCACCACCCCGGCGCAGAACCCACGCGGCTTCAACAGCAGTAAACTCTTGCT
>JAIQFZ010000210.1 GCA_020073015.1 Terriglobia bacterium
TGCGTGAGCTCTCGCCCAACTCAGTCATCGTGATCGGCGGCCATGTTGCCGCCACTCCCGGCCTTGAGCACATGATCGACGCTGACCACATTGTCCGCGGCGAAGGCATCGCGTGGATGCGGCAATATCTGGGCGAGGACGTCACCGCCCCCATCCGCCACCCGGAAATCGTCTCCGGCCTTAAGACCCGCATCATGGGCATCAACCTCCCGGAGAAAAAAGGAGGCACCGCCGCCACCATCATTCCCTCGGTCGGCTGTCCCATGGGCTGCAACTTCTGCACGACCTCAGCTTTTTTCGGTGGCAAAGGCAAGTTCATCAACTTCTATGAGACTGGTGACCAGCTCTACGAAGTCATGTGCCAGGCCGAAGCCTCACTCGGCGTGCAGACTTTCTTCGTCATGGACGAGAACTTCCTGCTCCACCGCGAGCGCGCCATGCAACTGCTCGCCCGCATGAAGGCCGACAACAAGGCCTGGGGCATGGCCGTCTTCGCCTCCGCCAACGCCATCCGCAAATACAAGGTGGAGGAACTAGTCGAACTCGGTGTTTCCTGGATCTGGATGGGTCTGGAATCTCCGCACTCGAACTACAGCAAGCTGCGCGGCACCGACTCCCGCGAACTCACGCGCACACTGCGCGAGCACGGCATCCGCGTGCAAGGCTCCACCATCATCGGACTCGAGCATCACACGCCCGACAACATCCGCGAAGAAATCGAGTACGCCGTCGACCACGGCACCGACTTCCACCAGTTCATGCTCTACACGCCCGTCCCCGGCACCCCGCTCTACCAGGAAATGTTCGAACAGGGACGCATGCTCGAAGGCATCGAGTTCGCCGACATTCACGGCCAGGACAAATTCAACTTCCGCCACGCCGCCATCTCGCGCGACGATTCCAAGCGCTTCCTCGACTGGGCTTTCTGGCGCGACTTCGAGCGCAACGGCCCCAGCCTCTACCGCATGTGCCAGACCATGCTCCAGGGATGGCAGCGCTACAAGAACTATCCCGACCTGCGAGTCCGCGAGCGCTTCCAGCGCGAAAACGTGAAGCTGCGCACCGCCTACAGCGCCGCCCTGTGGGCATCGGAGAAATACTTCCGCAAGGTGAACCGCGAAGTCAGCGAGCAGATTCACGAACTTCGCCGCCAGATCGCCCAGGAATTCGGAACTATATCGCGCCTCGCCGCCAACCTCATCGGCCCCGTCCTGCTCTGGACCACCCGCCGCGAAGAGCGCCGCGTAGCCGCCGGCAAGACCTACGAACCCCCGACGTTCGTCGAGCGCCGCAACTGGGTACCGTTCCCGAACATTCCTGAACTCGCTGAGAGGCTCTAAGGTATTTCTCCGAGCTCGCAGCACCCTCGGCGGTTAAGTGTCCCCGCTTCCACTCCCCTGTGACTACGGTCACATTGCATTTGTTCCGCACGGGTATACAGTTTTTTGCATATCTCCCTCCCCAGCACAATCAGGGAGCGAGGTGTTCCTCCTCGTGGTCTAATGGATCCGAGGCTTGGTGCAACGGCTGCCTTCCTCGTCGCACTATTTTGCGATGTGGGGAAGAATGGAACGGCGCTGCCGCCAGCCCCGACGCCCTTTGAGCCGGAGGAGGGGTGGTTTGCATCTAACGAACCAAGATCCGCTGCTGCGGGTCGAAAGCTTGAAGAAAGTGTTTCGCTCAGGCGAAACCGACCTTCTGCTCTTTGAGAATCTGTCTTTCCGAGTGAATAAAGGGGAGATGCTCGCCATTGTGGGACAGTCGGGGTCGGGGAAGAGCACCTTGTTGCACATCCTCGGGGCTCTTGATCGTCCTTCGAGCGGTGCCGTATACTGCGCCAATTCCCAGGTGCATGCGCTATCAGAAGATGCCGCCGCCGAGTTCCGCAACCGCGAAGTCGGCTACGTCTGGCAGTTTCATTATCTGCTGCCGGAATTCACCGCGCTCGAAAACGTCGCCATGCCGCTCTTGACGCGCGGCCAAGCCCGCTCTGAGGCGGAACGCGAGGCGTCCGGCTGGCTGCGCCAGGTCGGACTGGAGCAGCGGGCTCATCATCGATCCGGGGAGCTTTCCGGCGGTGAACAGCAGCGCCTGGCCTTGGCCCGCGCGCTGATCACCAAGCCGCAACTGCTTCTGGCCGATGAGCCTACGGGCGATCTGGATGGCGGCACCGCCGAGGTGGTCTTTGCTCTAGTTGCAAGACTGCACCGCGAACATCAGCTAACTTCCCTGATTGCCACGCACAACCTTGGATTTGCACGACGGTGCCATAGGGTTTTACGCTTGGATCGGGGCACTATAGAAGAGGTGGCGCCGGATTCGCTTCCGGCGTGAGGAGAGGCAGAAGTGGGGCCGCCGGCATGCGCCGGCGGATACGCAAAACGGAAGTACCCGGTGGCACGCACTCCGGGGTACTCAAATGCTGTTGTCGCTTGGGCAGTTGGGCGATATACATGCATAATTAAAGGGTCGGGTCCGGAGTTTGGCGGCGGGCGCCCCAGTCAGTTGCTGGGTTCTCCGCAAGAGCCAGGGGGAGTTGGATATGTTCGAACGTTATACGGAGAAAGCCAGGCGCGTCATCTTTTTTGCGCGGTATGAGGCCAGCCAGTTCGGCTCTCCCTACATCGAGACCGAACACTTGCTGCTCGGGTTGCTGCGCGAAGATAAGGCCCTGACCAACCGCTTCCTGCGCTCCCACGCGTCCGTGGAATCGATCCGCAAACAGATCGAAGGCCACACCACCATCCGGGAGAAAGTTTCGACGTCGGTGGATCTGCCCCTGAGCAACGAATGCAAGCGCGTGCTAGCCTACGCCGCCGAAGAAGCCGAGCGCCTGTCGCACAAGCACATTGGCACCGAACACCTGCTGCTGGGATTGTTGCGCGAAGAAAAGTGTTTTGCCGCCGAGATCCTGCACGAGCGCGGACTGCGGCTTTCAACCATCCGCGAAGAACTCGCGCGCACCAGCCAGGAGAAAGCCCAGCCGCAGCGTGGACAGCGCGAGTCGTCCTTGCTGTCCGAATTTTCCCGCGACCTGACCCAGGCCGCCATGGATAGCCAGCTCGATCCGCTCGTCGGCCGCGAAGGCGAAGTCGAGCGCGTCGTACAGATTCTTTGCCGCCGTACAAAAAACAATCCTGTGCTCATTGGCGAGCCCGGCGTCGGCAAGACCGCCATCGTCGAAGGCCTGGCGCAGCGCATTGCCGACGGCGAAGTCCCATCCTTCCTCGCCGACAAGCGCATTCTGGCGCTCGATCTTTCCTTGATCGTCGCGGGAACAAAGTATCGCGGACAGTTCGAAGAGCGCCTCAAGACCATCATGAAGGAACTGATGGAATCGCAGAATTCCATCATCTTTATTGACGAGCTGCACACGCTGGTTGGCGCCGGATCGGCCGAAGGCTCGCTTGATGCCGCCAACATCCTGAAGCCCGCCCTGTCGCGCGGCGAGATCCAGTGCATCGGCGCTACCACGCCCGGCGAATATCGCAAGTCGATCGAAAAAGACCGCTCGCTGGAGCGCCGCTTCCAGGCCGTGAAAGTTCCGCCGCCGAACGAAGTCGACGCCGTCAAGATTCTGTTTGGCATCAAGGAGCGCTACGAGAAGTTCCACGCCGTCACTTACACCGACGACGCTATCAACTTCTCCGTGTCGCACTCCAATCGCTACATCCCGGACCGTTTCCTCCCGGACAAGGCGATTGACCTGATCGACGAAGCCGGCGCGCGCGTCAAGTTGCGCCAGACTTCGCTGCCCGAAGAGTTGACCGAAGTCCAGAAACGTATCAAGTTCATCGTCCACCGTATGGAGAACGCCATCGCGAACCACGAGTTTGAGAAGGCGCGCTTCTACTCGGACGAAGAACGCAAGGAGCGCGAGAACCTGCGCGCCCTTCGCGAAAAATACCACCTCGATGAATCCTCCACCGGCGTAGTCGGTCGGGAGGACATCGAGGACGTGGTATCGCGCTGGACCGGCGTTCCCATCACTTCCATTAAAGAAGAAGAAACGCAGAAGCTGCTGCGCATCGAAGAAGAACTGCACAAGCGCATCATCTCGCAAGACAAAGCCATCAGCGCCCTGGCTCGCGCCATCCGCCGCTCGCGCGCGGGGTTGAAGAGCCCGAACCGGCCAATCGGCTCGTTCCTGTTCCTCGGGCCTACCGG
>JAIQFZ010000211.1 GCA_020073015.1 Terriglobia bacterium
GTCCCACCACCTTCGGGCAGTTGAGCCACTACGCGCGCAAGGCGCTCCGTCGCATGCGCAGGCGGCCTGCCCTGGTGATCGCCTTCTGGCAGCAGGCAGAGCTTTTCCCTTTGTAACTATATTATGCAATTCTCAATAGTTGGTGCTATCGCCTGGTTGAACAATTGAGGCCATACACGATGTTTAACTACCGCTCTCACAATGGCTTGAGGTGCTCAGTACAATAGGTGTACTCAGCGTGTCTAGAATAGGCGAGGTAGCAAGATGCGTGTCGCAGGCGGCAAGAGGTTCAACATCGGGGAGTGGGTCCTAATATTTGGACTTGTTGCGCTTGCTGTTGCAGCTACAGAATATTTCGGCGTCGCTCAAAAATGGGAAAATGCCATTGTCTACACCGTTATTGTCTTTACCGTCGTGATCCTGGCTCTCCGTCCCGCGTGGGGCCGCAAAGCGTTTTGGCAAACTCTGGTGCCTGTCTTTCTGCTCCATGTCCTTGCCGTTGTCGTAATCGAGCAGAGTCTGCCTCAGGGTAGCAAGGGACCACGTGGCCTTCCGTTGATCGGCGCTGGAATGGTGGAAGGCGTCCTCATTGCTGGTGTGCTATGGAAGAGGTCGATGCGGTCCAATTCTCACCCGCTTTGAGTCATGAGTCGATGTTGTTGACGTAACATCGCGATTACACTCAGAACCAATGTTCCCAATGCGATCACACGGACACCTTTACAGACTGGCGATGGCCTTCCTGATCTCCATAGGTCTGAACGTCATTCTGGTCGCGGTGGATTTTTCGATTGATCCTCGTCGAGTGGAACTTTCGCGAATCCAACGTTGGGCTGTTCGTCTTCTGTCTCCTGCGGAAGCATTGACAATGAGATTTGCACCGGGACATGGAGGAGCGCAGATTCTGGCTCTTGTAGTGTTCTCTGTGCTTGTCTATGCCATCACGGCTTGGGTGGTCCTCAGCCTACCAGCGTGGTGGCGGCACCGGGCATAGCCGATTGCAAGCAGACTGGCCCCTGGAGCGTGGTCAGTTGGCGTAACATCCCCATATCACTCATTGACTTCGGAGGGAACCAAGATTCAGGCTGTAAACTGCTGAAAAATAGACTCAGAGCCCCCTGGCATCAGCAGAAAAGTTCGAAAATCGTCCTCTAGGGCCGACCAATTACCTACCAAGCATTTACGCGGTGTTCACTCCAGGCCGGAATTCTAATGCAGGGGTCAGTCAGTACAAGGGATTTGGTTCTATCACCGAATGCCTGTGACCGCTCGCTGGTCCGAATACGACCAGTCCGAATCCTCCGCTTGAGCGATGAATGACAGCGCGGTGCGAACGGCACGGAAACGGCACGGGAACCGCACGGACCGAAACAGCTAGTCCTTGAGCTTTAAATCGCTACGCGCAGCCTCCAACAGCACGCGATGTAGGGCCTCCCATCCATCCCAGAACTTGCTTACGTCCCTCTGTTTGACAACAGCCAACCAACGATCACCGACCCTCTCGCGCTCCATAACGTCCGCAATGAAAATCCTGTCCGCAACTATCAGATTCAGCTTCGCGAATCCGACATCATCACGTTTCACAACTACACTTGGCCCGAGCACTTCCAGGGTCAGGTGCACTGGCTGAAGAAATACAACAGGCCCGTAATCTGCACCGAATACATGGCGCGTCCCATGGGCAGCACCTTCGACACGATATTGCCGATTGCCAAGCAGGAGCGCGGCGGAGCCATCAAGTGGGGCTTCGTCGCCGGCAAAACGCAAACCTATTTGCCGTGGCAATCATGGGAGCACCCCTACATTGTCGATCAGCCGCCAGTGTGGTTCCACGAAGTGCTGCACCCCGACGGAACACCCTATCGAGACGCTGAGGTGAATCTGATTCGGCAGCTTACCGGAAAGCGGTGAGCTGAGGATTCCTCGACTTGAGAACATCGGAAACGGAAGGCAAAAGACGACAGTCTACGGCTATTCCATCGGCGCAGCCGTTACTGCACCGTGAGATAAATCGTGGACGTGTGACTCAACGCGCCCGATGTTGCGGTTACAACAATCGACGCGGTTCCACGATTCGCCTGACTGCTGTAACCGCCGCAGCCGGTCGAAGCGAGCAGAGATCCTAGAACGAGAATGCTTGCGATCCCACCCAGCACCAGCGAGTACAACCGTCGCCGAGATGTGCGCGCGCCGGCGAAGAAGCAGCCAAACAGGCCCAAGCCAGCGAACAGCGTTCCGATCGCCCTGGGCCGACCGTAATGCTGCACCGTCGATGAGGCAGTCGCCGTCAGCATGCTGGTCGCGGCACCTGCACCCGGCGTAATGGTCGTCGGATTCAGGCTGCAGGTAATGCCGGTCGGAGCCGTGCACCTCAGCGTTACAGCGCTGGCAAATCCGTTCGCAGGGCTGACGGTCAGAGTAAAGTTCGTCGACCCTCCCGCAGCGACGGTGGCGCTTGTCGGAGACGCCTGCAGCGAGTAGTCTGCGGTCGGAGCCGCCGCCGCCGTGATCGTGCCGAACAGTCCGTGGCCCTCATTGGCAAGCCCAGCGGTGAAGTAGAGCGTGTTGATGTCACCAGTTCCACCCGCGCCGAACACCAGCGCCCACAACGAAGCGTTCACAATGGTCGCGCCTGTCTGATCCTTGAGTTGGCCGCGGAAGTCTCCCGTAGCAGGGTCAAACGCGTTGATGGTCCCATCTCCAAAGTTGCCGATGAGAATGTCGTTGCTGAATGCGCCAAAGTTGGCACTGGCCTGGACGACGCCCCAGGGAGAATTGAGAGGCGCGCCCTGTTCATACCGCTCTACGAAGTTTCCTTCCAGATCGAAAATGTCGACGATGCCATTCCCGGCCGCATTCACCGGGTCGTGCTTGGCCGCATCCTGCACCGCATAAGTTACGAACACCTGATTTCCGATGGGCTGAATGTTGAACGGCGCATAGCCGCGCGGAAGTCCCGGATCGGTGAACGATCCCGGAGGCGCCAGTAGATCAAAATTCTGAGTGTAGGTTTCAATCAGTCCACTGTGAAAGTTCGCGACTGCCAGGTAAGTCGCGCAGCAGGCAGGGCTCAAAATCGCCATTCCCTTGTAAACCGCGCCCGCGCCCGAATGATCAAGGGCCAGGATCGCGTTACCGTTTCCGTTCCAGCCGGAGATGGTGCCGTCCTCGCCCACAAAAAGAAACTGGCTGGGAGCGCCTCCAACCTTGAATCCGTTGGTTGGGTTGATCACAGTGCCTGTGGGAGTGGCGGGTCCAGCGTGGCCGGGCGGCGCTGGAATCAGCACCGGGGCAAGCTGCGTAGCACCCGTGGCGTCGTAAACAGTCGAGTAGCCGCTGTTGTTGTCGGCAATCCAGAATGGCTGGCCGGGGAAGAAGGAAATTCCCCAGGGGTTGATGAGTTTGGGGTCGGTGTGTGCGGCCGCGCCGGCCATGTCCGAGACCAGATTTCTTTGTTGGTAAGAGTCGGTCTGTGCGACGGCACTCACTGTGCCGAGCAACAGGACGAATCCGCGAATGATTCCGTTCATTAAGGTCTTGCGCTTCATAGCTCCTCCGTTACGTTGTGCTTGTAGCAGGTGAAATGTCCGGTTTGGCGAATCTCCCACTGCCGCCGAAGTCGTCTGATTCCCTAATATCGCTTAGCTTGATCAGCGGACGCGCACGCGAAGAGCACCACCGCTGGCGACTCCGCGTGCACAACCCGCCTCTCGGTTAAGGAAAGTGAATCTACTCTTTGCTCGCCCGGAAGAAGTAGTAGTCGGCCGTGTAGGGCACGAGCTGAGTCTGACCCACGGTGCAGGCGCTGGTAGGAACAGCTCCGCCGTTGGTGTTCAGACGTTGGATGAAGGTGGTCTTGAACAGGAGGTTACCGCCCGTGGGACCCTTCTTGTTCCCCACCGACTGCAGCAAGAGGCACTGAATCGAACCGCTATTCGGGCAACTCGCGACGTTGGGGTCAGGGTTGATTCCGTTCACCCTTGCCGCCCACACCCGGCTGCTATCGAGGGAACTCTGCCACGTCGCGTTCCCACTCAGAGGGGGGACGATGCCCGGCTTCGGGTTTTCATTGATGCTCTGGAAGTGCGTGATGATCTGGAACTGCGACCCGAAAAGATCCGT
>JAIQFZ010000071.1 GCA_020073015.1 Terriglobia bacterium
GCCACGAGGGGAAGAATGCCATGTTGCTCTGCCAGCCGAAGAAGTTCTTTCCAGTCCACTCCGCGCTCAGTCGCAGCGGCAATGTGCGCAATCGACTGCGGAGTCAGGCTCACTCCGCTACACGCACAGAGAAGGCCGAACTCGTTCGAGTTGGTTTGCGTCTGGCCGGGAGTGTGTGCGCAAGGTGACGGCAAAGGCGCGCTCATGAGAGTACAAGCCCAGCTGCGCAGTCAGTGGCGCCAGCCGGAATCGGCGTGATCGCGAATCGCCACTATAATACAGAGCTTCAGCCACGTCTGAACCGCTGTTCGCAACTTTCATGGACCGAGTCGTCTTCGAATCCGTCCGCAAGGTCTTTCGTCATCACCCTGCCCTTTTCAACTGGATGGGGCGAGAACGCGGCGGCGAAACCGTTGCCCTGGAGAATCTTTCCTTCTCTGCGCCGGCTGGACAGGTCCTGGTTCTGCTCGGCCCAAACGGCAGCGGCAAGACCACGGCCCTCAAGCTGATTTCGACCATTCTGCTTCCAGACGCTGGAACGGTGTGGGTGGACGGTTGCGACACCGTGAAGCATGCGCGCCGCGTCCGTCAGCAGGTCGGCATCGCGGTCGCCACCGAGCGTTCGTTCTTTCCACGGCTTTCCGCTCGAGAGAATCTCGATTTTTTTGCAGCGCTCGACGAGGTGCCACCGCGGGATCGCCGAGCACGCATTGATTCGGTGCTGCGTGATACTGGCCTCGAAGAGCAGGCTGACACGCTGGTCATGAAGTTTTCCAGCGGGATGTACCAGCGGCTGGGGATTGCGCGCGCGCTGGTTAAGCGTCCCGGCGTTTTGCTGCTCGACGAGCCCACCCGCAGCCTGGACGCTGGCACCACGGCACATTTCTGGACCACGGTCCGCGCCCTGGCCGGGCAGCCGACGACCATCCTGCTTGCTACCCATAATTTCGCGGAGGCGGCCACGGTTGGCGATCGTCTTCTGCTCTTGCGCCGGGGACGACTGCTGGCCGATAGACCCGTTCGGGCTGGCGAAAGCGCCGAGGCTCTGCGCTCGTTTTACTTTCACATGACTGGGGAAGTCGACGAGGCCCCCGGCGCGATCCGCCGCGTGGAGACTCTTCCATGAGATCGACTGTGGACAAGCTGCGCGCCATCTTGCGGCGCGATCTGCTGACTGCCATCCGCCATCGCAGCGGCTTTGCCATGACGTTGATTGGCGTATTTATGGAACTGGCGGCGTTCTATTTTTTGTCGCGCGCCATCGGGCCCGGCTTCCGTCCCGGCGGCGTGGAGTACTTCCCGTTTCTTCTGGTAGGCACGGGCGTTTATACCTTCTTCGTGATGAGCGCACAGGCGTTCCTCAGCAGTGTGCAGGAGGCGCAACAGACGGGAACGATGGAGGTGCTCATGACGACTTCTACCGAGCCCGCAGAACTTGTGGTGCTCAGTTCCATTTCTGCTTTTGCTGGAAACCTGGTCAGTCTCGGGGTCTACCTCCTCGCCGGCGTCGCCGTGTTTCGGGCCTCGATCCATGTAGACGTGCTCTCCTGTTTCGTGGTCCTGATTCTCTCGATCGTGATTGCCTTGGCGCTGGGAATCGTGGTGGCCACGATGCAGATTACGCTGCAGAAAGGCTCGGCCGTGTTATGGCTGCTGAGTTCTGGATTGTGGTTCCTGAGCGGAGCCATGTTCCCGAGCGAGAGCTTGCCGCGCCCCCTGGAATTACTGGCCCACCTGGTGCCCCTCACTTACGCAATCGAAGGAATGCGGATGGCACTTCTGCAGGGGCGGTCGGTAGTCGCGATGGCACCCACTTTGGCCATTCTGGCGGCATTCGGGGCAGTGCTGCTCCCCCTGGCCATGGGCGGGTTGTCCTTGAGTTTGCGGCGAGCACGCCGAAGGGGAACACTTTCGTTTTATTGAGGCTGTTGGTTCGCGCTTTGTCTGGGCGGCGTCCTGCTGTGGCACTGGGCGTAGCCCTGTAGTACACTGCGAATCAGTCACTTCTTAGTCTGAATCGGCGGATACAGCCGGAGTCTATGGCTTGCGTAGGAGATTTATGACGGAGAATCAGCCCCCTCGCGAACAGAAGCAACCCGCCACCGTGGGTAAAGACAAGAAGCTCTATCAGAAACCCTCGTTCCGCCATGAGCAGGTGTTTGAGACCCAGGCGCTCTCTTGCGGAAAGATCGGCGCTCCCCAGCCGCAATGCCAGTTCTCGAAGAAGACATCCTGACGCTGCTACCACGATGAATGCCTGGCATGAGAGTTGGAACGGGGAGCGTTCAGCCTTAGCCGCAGACGCGTTGCGTCGCGGGGGGCGTTTGCGCCTGCAAGTCCGCGGTGAGAGCATGCTGCCTTCGGTGTGGCCGGGCGACATGGTCGAGATCGCCGATTGCCACCTCGAAGATATCCATCCGGGAGAGATTGTTCTGGCCCTGCGCGAGGACCGCCTTTTCCTGCATCGTTTTCTTGTCCACAGTGGAGAGGACGGATTCCTGCTGCGCGGTGATTCGATGCCCGCCCCTGATCCGATCTTCCCTTCGATTTCTTTCCATGGCAGATTGGTTCGTATTGCACGCTCGGGACGAACCATTACCCTTCCCGTGCCGTTGCGGCCGTGGTCTCGCGCACTGGGAGTGCTGCTCTGTTACTGTGGCATCGCCCGCCGTCTGGCATTGAAAGTTCACAGTTGGCGGACTGCCCACGCGATCGCCCCAGCAGGCTCTCTCGCCGATGACCGTCAGGGCGCCCGATGACTATCGCCGCTGGAAAGTACACCTGTGTTGTCGAGATCGGGGGCATACCGGTCTCGTTGTCCACGGACAGCGCAAGCTTCCGCGATCTTCTGTGCCAGCGCTATTCGGGATTCTTGAGTTCGTCCCGCGCTGAGTGTGAACTTGATTTCCAACTCACGGAACAAGGGACGATTTCCGATGACGACGTCCGGGTGCGGCGTGAGGGCCGCCAGTGGTGGATCGAGCGCGGCGACTTCCGTGCGCATTGGGATCCGGACTCCGGCCGTGGCTGGGTCAAACAAACTCCCAACCCTTACTCGCTGGACTCGGTGCTGCGCATCCTGCACAGCTTGATTCTGGCCGCGCGTGGCGGATTCCTGCTGCACGCCGCCAGCGCGGTTTGTGACGGCCGGGCTTATCTTTTCTCCGGTGTATCGGGCGCAGGGAAAACGACCATGACGCGGCTGGCCCCGTCCGGCATCAGCCTGCTCACCGATGAGATTTCCTATGTCCGGCCGGGCGCCGGCGGGTACTGGGCCTACGGCACGCCCTTTGCCGGGGAACTGGCGAAGAGCGGCGAGAACTGCACGGCCCCGGTCTCCGCTTTGTTTTTCCTGGAGAAGGGGCCGGAGAATCGCACCGACGAAATATCCTCGGCGGAGGCCGTCCGCGGTCTGATGCGTAATATTCTGTTCTTCGCCGACGATCGTGGGTTGGTGGAAAAATTACTCGCGACCGCCTGCGATTTTGTGGCCGGGGTTCCCATTCGGCGTCTGACGTTCTATCCTGATCCCAGAGTGTGGGACACGATCCGTTCCTTTGCGGGAGAGCCTGCGCATGTCTGAGACTTACATCGCGCGCAGTTCTGCCATTGCCGCTCGCATGCTGGCGGGCGAGATGATGGTCATGAACTCGATGGATTCGACCTTCTTCACGCTGAACGAAGTCGCGACCGCCATCTGGCAGGCTGCCGATGGCCGCACGCCGCTGCGGGAGATCGTTCGCAACCGCGTGTGCGAGCAGTTTGATGTCGATCCCGAGCAGGCGCAAACGGATGCGCAGGAGTTCGTCGCGGAACTCTCGACCCACGGAATCCTTCTGGTTTCTGATCATCCGCTCGCGTCGGAGGCCCCATGAGCCTGATGAGCGAGATGAGCCAGAAGGCGTTCGATCTGGGCGTACCCATCAGCGTGCACCTCGATGTCACGTACCGCTGCAACGAGCGCTGCGTGCATTGCTACCTCGATCACGACGATCACGGCGAGATGACCACGGCCGAGATCAAGGGTGTACTCGATCAACTCGCGGAAGCGGGCGTTTTCTTCCTGACGTTCAGCGGCGGCGAAGTCTTTATGCGGCGCGATTTCTTTGATCTGCTGGAGCACGCCCGGCGCCGGCTGTTCAACGTCAAGATCAAGACCAACGCGGTCATGATCCATGAAGAAGAAGCGCGGAGAATCCGCTCCTTAGGCGTCGATACGATCCAGATCAGCGTCTACTCGCACCGCCCCGAGGTGCACGACGCCATCACCAAGCTGCCGCACTCTTTCGATCGGACCATGAAGGCGATCCGGTTCTTGAGAGATGAGGGCCTGAGAGTCACGATTGCCAACGTGCTGATGACCGCGAATCTATCCGATCACTACCACCTCCAAAAACTCGCGGCAGAGATGGGAGTGCATTACACCGTTGATCCCACGATCACTCCCATGATGGACGGCGACACGTCCGTTCTTGCACTGCGCATTCCGGGAGAGGAGCTTACCGAGGTGTTCCACAATCCGGCGTTGGTGGCCAACATGGAGGAGTTCTGCGCGCCGCCCAAAGCGCCCACCGAGGACGACCTGGAAGGCTACTCTTGCAGCGCCGCGCATTCTTTCTGCTACATCTCGCCTTACGGCGATGTGTTTCCGTGCGTGCAGTTTCCGCTGCCCAGCGGAAATGTCCGGAAGCAGAAATTTCTGGATATCTGGAATCTTTCGCCGCAGTTGAAAGAGGTCCGGTCGATTCAAGCGAAGCACCTAACAGTGTGTTCGTCGTGCTCCCATGTCAACAGTTGCACTCGCTGCCCTGGGTTGGCCTACATGGAGGGCAGTATGCGGGGACCCTCGACAGCCGATTGCGAGAAATCTTATTACCGGACGGGTGTGCCGACCGCCAACATGCTTCGGCAAGGCGCGGAGAAGGCCGGCGGCATGCCACTGGTGCAGATCCAGCCGCTGGCGGTTTCCATCTAACGGACGAACGGTCCGGTCGAGTTACGAATTGAGCCGGGCGGCATTTTGGCTGAGGGGGCGATCCGCGCTCTCTGACGAGCTGGCCATTTGCTCCAGGATCCGCTGCACGGCGGCCCGGCCCTCATGGTTCATTTCCGCGAATTTGAGGGCGGCGCCGATGCCCATGTCCATGCGCACGACTTCGCACTGAAGCGTGGCCGTGGTGTGTTCGAATGTAAATGCCAACATCACCTGCGATCCCGGAAGCAGGATGCCGCTGGTTTCCACGTAACAACCGCCCAGGCTCAGGTTCGTGACGATGCCCAGCAACCCGCGGTCCTGTTGGTCCTGCGAAATCTCGGTGGTCAGCCGGCCCTTCACGCGTGGATACAGGCGGCGGTTCTTGCGATTGGGTTGACTCAGCTTCTGCAAATACATCCGCTTGTCGGCTTCCGAAAGCAGTTTCTCCGCATCCAGCCCGTCTTCCGGATACACCGCTTTGCCGACGCTCAGCGACAGGATGTCCTCGTTGCAGACTTCCTTGCCAGCGTGGTGGACCAGTTCCCGCATTTGCTCAGTTTTGCGGGCGGCGGCCTCGGGCGTAAGCCCAGGGGCGATCACCACAAACTCGTCCCCGCCCATGCGTGCCACATAGTCATACTCGCGGCTCGTTTCCTTCAGGGAGTGGGCAAACAGGCGCAGCACGCGATTGCCCTCCAAGTGCCCGAACCGGTCATTGATCTGCTTGAAGCCATCCATGTCGCTGACCATGACGGTCAACGTTGTGTTATCGCGCTTGCAGCGGGCCAGTTCCCGGTCCAGTTGCAGGAACAGCGACCGCGCGTTGGGCAGGCCCGTGAGGTAATCCGTAACCGCTGAATTCTCCGCCTGCTCGTACTTCAGGGCGTTCTCGATGGCCAGCGCCATCTTGGAACTGACGGCGAGCAGAATGCGCAGGTGGTCGGAGGTAAAGAAGTCTTTCTCGGCGTGATACAAGGCCACGACTCCGACCACGCCCTGCAGACCCTCGAGCGGCACGGCCAGCGCCGACATCAACGTGCTGTACTTCGAAGAGTCATTCAGGTAGCCGGGCTCGACCGAAGGATTGCCATTCAAAATGGGTTTCAGATTCTGCGCCACCCAGCCGGAAAGGCCCTGCCCAACCGGGATCCGCAGCGACGCGAATAAGCGGAAGTTGTCGCCATTCACATATTCCGGAATCAGTTCCTCCCCATGACGCACGTAGATCGCGATGGCATCGTAGGGGATGGTCCGGCGCAGCTTCACGGAGAACACCGAAAGCGTTTCTCCCAGGCTGAGGGACGCTCCCAGATCCTGGCTGAGTTCGAAGAGAGCCTGGGCTTCCTGGCGAGCGGCGGCAATCGAACTCAAAAAACTGCGCTCCGGGACTTGCCGCTGGCCCTGGGCCGCGAATCCTGCCGCCGGGACAATGCCTCGATCCGCTCCCACATCTTTCACACCCGTGGACAGCCTTGCCTTTTCGTGATGGCCCGTGCGTTCGCGGACGAGTTGCTCCAGTTGCGTGTACTTCCGCTCGAGCACCTTCACGACCTGGGGATCGAAGGATTTTCCCGACTCCTCCTCCAGCCGAGCCATGGCTTCGTCCAGGGGCAGCGCGCGCCGGTACTGGCGGTCCGAGGCCAGCGCGTCCAGGAAGTCAACGGCAGCCAGGATGCGGGCTCCGATGGGAATCTGATGGGCGCGCAATCCCAGGGGATAGCCGGACCCGTCATATTTTTCATGGTGCGCCCGCACGATGGGCACCACCGGATAGGGGAAGCGGACCCGCTCCAGAATCTCGGCGCCCACCAGCGGATGGATTTTCATTTTCTCGAATTCTTCGGGGGTCAGGCGGCCGGGCTTCGAAATGATGTGCTCCGGAATCGCCAGCTTGCCGATGTCGTGCAATAAGGCGGCGGCTTGCAGTGCTTCCATCTCCTCCTGTCCGACTTTGAGTTCCTTGGCAACTTCGACGGCGTATACCCGTACCCTTTGCAGATGGTCGTGCGTGGTCTGATCTTTGGCCTCGATCGCCAGGGCGAGCGCCTCGATCGTTCGCATGTGCAAGTCAGCCATCTCTTCCACATGCCGTTTTTCGTCTTCCAGTTTTCCCAGGTAGAGGCGGTAGGAGCGATACATGAGGTACACGACCGGCAGAATGAGCAACGATGTCTGCCAATCGGTGAAGTCATGCAGCCAGCTCATCAAACCGGCAACCCCGGCGCCGACCAGATAGTAGGGGAAACTCCAGAAATAGCATTCGGTCCAGATCTGGCGCAGCGACCTCCGCTCGGTCAGCGAGATCACGGCCGCCACGGGAACTGTGTTCGCGACGAAGTAAACGCAAGCCGCCAGGAAGAGCAGCGTCGAAGGGTTGCTCACCAGGCGATGGAACAGAGAAAAGCGATAGGAAGCAAACGTGGCTCCAATCGCCAGCGCGGTCGAGCAAACGTTAAACGCGATCTGCACCGGCATCGGACGATCCCGGTCGAAACACTGCACCACGACCGCCGCGCAGCCCAGCGCCATGGTCTCGGCAAAACTCAGTTCCAGGACCCCTAGCAGCAGGAACAGAAAATTCACCGACATCGTGCCCGTGATGCCCGGCAAATTCACCTTCAGCCGCGAGGCCACCAGGGCAATCACCAGATAGCAAAAGAACTTGAGCGGGTTGTGGCTGCTCCCATGAAACACCGTATAAGTAAGGACGCTGGTTCCGCAGAGCACCACCACTGCGATGAACGCGCGCGGGGCGAAACTCATCTCCCTCCAGGTTTGAGGGCGACGTTCCATGTAAAAAAAGCTCCTGCCCGGGGAGCCTAGCTGCGAGTCCCAAGGTCAAAAACAGGGGAAGTACCATTGATAGCAGGCCACCGATGGGGGGCCAAGGATTCGGGCGCTGGGGAGGAAACTTCCGTAACCAGGAGAGTGACCTTCTGGTCGTCTCGAGGTACGTAAGATACAGAAAATACATGTCATGTGCCAAAAGCCACTTGTCTTAGGTCGGGAATTTCCTCTCCAAAAACACCCCCGCCCGGGAAGGGTCCCGGGCGGTCGAGGTCAGGAGGTCATTGGCGAGAGGGTTAACCGGAGCCCTCGAAGAAGACTTAAGACAGGAAGAATTCTTTCGCGATCACAGCCCACTCCTGGTCAGGAATCTGGTCCGTCAGGTTATTCATCGCCACGCCGCCGTCCTGGGCCAGGGCGCCACACAACATGGGCATCTTTCTCTGCAAACGGCCTGCGGACTCTTCCGTCCACCACCGGGCCAGCGCGCCACCCAGAAGGTTGCGGAAATTGGTTTTGGCGTCGGGCGACTGCACCGTGACCAGCCAGCCTTCGCCGTAGGGATCTTTTTGCGTCAGCTTCGGATCGCTGACGACCGTGTCGTTCACATCGGCAATGCTGCCCTCAATTGGGGAAACCATGTCCACGGCCACGCCGTCCCGAAAAATCGTGGCAATCTTCTGCCCTTGGCGAATCCATTGTCCGCGCTGCGGCAGAGTAATGCGCTCCACCTTCCCGACCAGCTTCGATGCGAAATCGTCCATGCCGACGCGCACCAGGCTCGGACTCTCACTCAGCGCCCAAGTGTGTCCCGGGTGATAGCGCAGATTTTCGGGGACCTGGAATCCTCCTACCAGACCGGGTACCGTCCGCGCTTGCGCTTCGCGCTTCGCCGCCATCAGCACGGGCTGCGCAACCACTTGCTTCCGGCTGTAAAAGTGATCGATCAGAAGGAACGATGCGAATGTTAGGAGAACCAGGATGACTGTCATAACCCACCTCCGTTCGAGGGCTCTTGCTGTTAAGGCCGCTCGCCACTACTGCTAAAGGCACCCCGGATGCCAAACCGGAAAACGTGTGGAGCAAAGGCGAGCGGCGAGCCCAAGTCTATGAAAACGGGTTAGTTTGAAGGAGCGAGCAGGAAGATGCGGAGATTCTTCGCTGAAACTCGCAACAGCGATTTGATGAGAATCGCCACAGTGATTTCGATACGAAAGTCGCGCTAAGGCCTTGATGTTCTAGCGAACTATTTGAAATAGCAATGAGTTAGCAAAGTTCCCGAGGTTGTAACACTTCACAACACCAGTTGATGAGAAGTACAACTGTCTTCGCTGCGAAATGGCAGGCCGAACCACGGCGAGTGAGCACAGGGACCTACCCGCAGGCGCAAGCGCACGACCTCTGAGGTGAAACAATGAACTTGCCGCAGCCTGGCATCGTATAGAAATTCAGGGTTGGCAGGTTTGACCTTGCCCATGCCCCGGGCCTAACATCGAGTGGCCTTCTCCCAGGAGCGTTCCCCGCATGATCGGCCAGACTGTCTCGCATTACCGCGTTCTCTCGCAGCTGGGAGGCGGGGGAATGGGTGTGGTGTACGAGGCGGAGGACCTCAATCTGGGCCGCCGTGTCGCCCTGAAGTTTCTGCCGCCGGAGACGGAGACCGACCCCAACGCGCTTGACCGTTTCCAGCGCGAGGCTCGGGCCGCCTCCGCGCTGAATCACCCCAACATTTGCACCATCTATGAGATCGGCGAGGATGGCGGCCGGCATTTCATCGCCATGGAGCTGCTCGAAGGTGTCACGCTTAAGAACAGAATCCACGGTCAGCCGATGGAACTCGACCAGTTGCTCGACTTGGGGATTCAGATGGCCGACGCGCTCGACGCGGCCCACACCAAGGGCATCATCCATCGCGACATCAAGCCTGCCAACATTTTCGTGACCCACCGCAATCAGGCCAAGATCCTCGATTTCGGCCTGGCCAAACGCTCGGTGCAGCCTTCTGTCCTGGCTGCGTCCACGATGGGGACGGCCGCGACCGTGGACGAGCCCTTCCTGACCAGTCCCGGGTCCACGGTGGGCACGGTAGCCTACATGTCGCCTGAGCAGGCGCGCGGCAAGGATCTTGATTCGCGCACGGACTTGTTCTCCTTCGGAGCGGTACTTTACGAAATGGCGACCGGCACGATTCCGTTTCGAGGCGACACTTCCGCGGTCATCTTCGAAGCGATTCTCAATCGTCCACCTACGCCTCCGATCCGGCTGAACCCGGATGTGCCTCCTCATCTCGAGGAAGTGCTGAATAAGCTGCTGGAGAAAGACCGCGAGCTGCGCTACCAGAGCGCGGGTGAAGTTCGCTCGGACCTGAAGCGGCTGAAACGCGATTCTGAATCCGGCACAATTCCGGCGCTGACTTCTTCGAGTAGGCAGATGCGGAAGCCGCCGGCGCCCGCGCGCAAACTGCCCGGCTGGCTGATTCCGGCGCTCATGGTTGCGATCGTCGCCGCCGGCATCTTTGTGGTACTGATGCGGCGGGGCCAGGCGCTCACAGAAAAAGACTCGATCCTGATTGCCGATTTCGTGAACACGACCGCGGATCCGGTCTTCGATGGCACCCTGAAGAAAGCCCTGGCGGTCGATCTGGGGCAGTCTCCGTACCTCAACGTTTTTCCGGAGCAGAAGATCCGCCAGACGCTGCAGTTCATGGGCCGCCACGCTGGCGATCGAATCACCGCCGACGTGGGCCGCGAGATCTGCCTGCGCGACGGCATCAAGGCCATGCTGACCGGCAGCATCGACAGCGTCGGTGGCCAATACGCCATCACGCTGGAAGCCACCAACGTCTCCTCGGGCGATTCGCTCGGACGGCAGCAGGTTCAAGCCGACCGCAAGGAAGACGTACTGAACGCGTTGCACCGCGCCGCGACCAAGCTGCGCAGCCAGATGGGCGAATCGTTGGCCATGGTGCAGAAATACGACATGTCTCTCTCGCAGGCGACGACCTCGTCGCTGGATGCGCTCAAGGCACTGAGCCTGGGAGACAGCAAGCACAACGTTGGCGATGAACTGGGCGCCCTTCCCAATTACCAGCACGCCATCGAGCTCGATCCGAATTTTGCCATGGCCTACGCGCGTCTGGGCACGGTCTACGGCAACCTGGAGCAGACCCAGCAGTCGGAGCAAAACCGCCAGAAGGCCTTCGAGCTGCGCGATCGTGCCAGCGAGCGCGAAAAGCTCTACATTACTTCGCATTACTACGCCGATAGTGGTCAGCTCGACAAAGGCATCACGGCGCTGGAACTTTATCGTCAGACGTATCCGCGCGACCCGATCCCGTACAACAACCTGGGGAGCATCTACAACCAGCTCGGGCAGTTCGACAACGCGCTGGAAAGCTCAAAACGCTCGGTCGAACTGGATCCCGATATGGTGAGCGGCTATGAGAACACGGCCATGGCCTACGCCGGGCTGAATCGTCTGGAGGAAGCCCGCGCGACCCTGAACGCCGGACTCCAAAGGAAGGCAGCTGCTTCCAGCTTTCATCTCCTGCTTGCAGAGCTCGCCTGGGCGGAGGGCAAAGACGCCGAAGTGGAGAAGGAATTACAGAATGTCTCGGGCACACCCGATGGCGAGGTAGGCGCGCTCAGGTTCCGTACTGGAGTCGCCATGACACGCGGCCAAGTGCGCCAGGCGCGGGAATTCTCGCGTCGGGCCGAGGATGCCCTCGATCGGCTCCACCTGCAAGGCCGCGCTAATCTGGAAGCGCAGTTGGCGGGCTTCGAGTCTTTTGTGGGAAACAAACGTGAAGCCATCAGTGAAGCCAATGCGGCGTTGCAAACCTCCCAGACATTAGACGTGCAGTGGAACGCCGCCACCGCCCTCGTGCTCGCCGGCCAGGGACCGAAAGCTCTCAGCATTGCCGACGAGATCCAGCGCACGCGCACCAACGACACCATCGCGCAAAATGTCGCCGTTCCCACGATACGCGCCCTCGCGTATCTGCTCCCCTCTCATCCCGCCAAAGCCGACCCCAACAAGGCCATTGACCTTGAAAATACCGCCGCCCTCTACGCCCGCGCCAGCACCGGAGTTCTCTTCGGCCGGGGCATCGCGTACCGGCAGCTCGGACGTCTCGCCGAAGCGCAGCAGGATTTGCAGAGGATCCTCGAGATGAAGTCGCGTGGCCCTGACGTCTTGGTGGTTGCCGCGCAACTCGAACTGGGCCGGGTGTATCAGATGCAGGGCGACACCGCCAAGGCCCGCATCGCCTACCAGAATTTCCTCGCCGCCTGGAAGGACGCCGACCCCGACGTGCCCTTGCTGCTTCAGGCGAAAGCAGAATACGCGAAACTGCAATAAGCCAAGCGCCGAGCCGTGGACGTTAGACTCTCGGCATGGGCGGATTGTGTCGGACTGCCTGAAACAGGCCGAGCAACAACCCTCCGATGAAACCTTGAGGTGAACAGCGGAACGGCGCCGCGGCGCGAACGTACTCTTTTGCAAGATCTCTCAGAAGGGAGATCGGAGGCGTGTCGGGCTTAATCGGTCTTAAGGGATTTCAAAACGCGAGGCGGAGCGACCAAAACCCATTACCCATCTGATAAATTGCCTGCTCAGCGGTTGTTGGTAAAATGGCGATTTTTCGCCAACTAACGCAGTACGCAGTGCTGTTAATCACTTTAATGGGTTGGCTGCGAATCCTCAGTGGGGAATCCAATGTCCCATCCCTGTGCATCCCAATCCGAGAACCTTCAAGGAGAACTGCTATGAAAGCGATATTGTGCATGATCGTCGTGAGCTTCGTGTTGGGTGCCTACGCCCAGGACGCGGGAGAGAATTCGCAGGCGCGCAACCTGGTGCAAGCTGCGGCTCAGACGAACCCCTCGTCTTCGAAGGCAGATTCCGGTGACACGCAGGCGCTGCGTGCCGACCTGCAGCGGTTGAAGATCCTGCTGAACCAGATGCGGACGAATCTCGCCTTTGTGCAGACCACACAAACTCCGCTGAAGCACCAATTCGAACTGGAGGCGGATGCGTGGCAGGTGATCGTCGAGCAGATGGAGCGGCGGTTGAAGCACATGGAAGATCGCGGCACTCAAGTGGAATCAGGACGATAGCGAACTTTGACCCGGCGAGCCCTCCTATGAAATCCCAGGGCCTTTACACTGACAACCCGATTGTTGGTGAAATTGAGATTTTTCGTCAATCATCACTGTCCGTCCTACAATTAGAAGTCGAGGTTTGGGCGGATGGCTGGATTTGGCTTGGGCGGCTGTGGCCGCCGGCCCTTATTGTTTGTGGCTCCAGATCACCGCTGAACGAAGTCGCAGACGTGATACTTCCTACGCGATGCGAGGTGAGTATTGAAGCATGATTCGGCGGTTGCGATTCTGCTTCTCGCATTCTGCACTTTCCTTCTTTCCTGCGGAGGCCCCGAAACGCCTTCGGTTCGGTACTCTTTCGATTTTTCGACAGGAGCGCAAGGCTGGATCGGTGGGTCGGCGGAGTACCCGGTCGACTATGAGCCGAATATGGACATCCACACCGAAATCCGCAATCTTCCATATCCGCTAGATCAGAAGCGGACCGCGTACTACCTGGGTGGATGGAACTTCAGCGACGATCTTTACGTGTACGTCAAGAAGCACATTACGGACTTGAAGCCGAACCGGTCGTACCAACTCACCTTCACGGTCACGTTTGCGACTCAGGATGGGGAGGTTGGCGTGGCGATGGGCATCCAGACAGGGGCGACGCGAACAGAACCCAACCGGATTGTGGTACAGCGGAACGACCAAGCGTACTACGTCATGAACGTGGACAAGGGTGTATCGATCGGCAACAGCACGAAGTCAACGCCGGGGTGGCAGCTGAAAACCCTGCGCAGCGCCAGCCCGCTCACGATGCAGACGGATTCAAGTGGTTCCATCTGGCTCCTGGTGGGAGCGGACAGCAACTGGGAATCACTGAGCCGGATCTACATCACCAACATCGAGGTGCAAGCGCGCGAGAACTGACCACGGATGCCGAATTAAGTACTGCTGATTCTGCCGGAGGCAGCAGTGTTATCGCGGTTTTCAGGCGTTCACGGTACGCCGCCCCAAGTTCCACGATAACGAGTGATAACAGGCGATAGCGCTCATTGAAATTTTCGAGTTTGTGATTTGGGCTTGCATATAGGACAGTCCTGCAGTCGGTGCATGATCCTTTTCCAGAACGGCCAGCCTTGCTTTTCGATCTTGTGTTCCCATCTCGGTCCGAACACCTTCTTTTGAATCTCGGGATTGCTGATGCCCATGGTCTTACTTCGATGTTTGCTGGCTTGGGAACCCAAAAAAATGCGGTTCCGTCCCCGTGTGATCCGAGCTTGCACGCGAGCCGAGCTCGCCGTATTCCGACTGCTGCGGCACTGGAGGCCGTCGCCATGGGCAAACCGAGAGTCAAGCCGAACTATCGTCGCCGAGTGCTCCGCCTGCCAGACCTGGATCATTGTAAAACGGCAGTTCTCAATAGCCTCGGCTCGCCAGCTTCGCGCCGAGTCTACGAGTACGCCATCGACCAGTTCATCGCCTGGTACTGCTCCGAGCCTCGGCTGGCCTTCAACCGCATCGTCGTCGTGCGCTATCGCATGTACCTGGAATCGCGGCATCTGGCCGCCAACACCATCAACCAGCAGCTTGCAGCCGTGCGTCGCCTGGCTCACGAAGCCGCCGACGCTGGCTTACTGAGTCCCGAGTTGGCCGCGGGGATTAGCCGCGTCAAGGGAGTCAAGCAGCTCGGATTCCGGTCCGGGAATTGGTTGAGCACGGAGCAGAGTTCGGAAGTGCTCAAGCATGCGGGGGCAGACACTATGCGCGCCAAGCGCGATTATGCGATGTTGGCCATGCTGTTCGGTTGTGGCTTTCGCAGGTCGGAACTGGTCGGTTTGGAGTTGGACGACATCCAGATGCGCCAAGGACACTGGGCCGTTGTTGATCTGATTGGCAAAGGTGGCCACATTCGCACGGTGCCCATTCCGAACTGGGTGAAAGCCGCTCTCGATCAATGGACACGAGCCGCTGGGGTTTGTGAAGGCAAAATCTTTCGAGCGGTCGCCAGACGGGGCAAGGTGTGGGGCAGCGGCCTCTCGCAGAACGTTGTCTGGTACGTGGTCAGAACCTGCTGCGAGAGAGCAGGCGTGGAGCACATTGCACCGCACGACCTGCGGCGGACCTGCGCGAAGCTGTGCCACGATCGCGGCGGTGAACTAGAGCAGATTCAGTTCTTGCTCGGGCATGCATCAGTGCAGACCACGGAACGCTATCTCGGCTGCAAACAGAATCTCGGGCATCCAGTGAACGACCTTTTCGACCTCAGAACGGATGGGCAGCAGCAGGCGAAAGATGTGGAATCTGTCCCGGCGGACGGGGCCAGCGAAGCTGTAGAAAAGGCATTCGGGCAAGGCATAGAATGCGGCCACGGAGGATCGGAACATGAGCAGCCCATCTGCGACCCAAAACACGTATCCCTACCAGAACGAGCCGACGTGGTCGAAATCGGAAAAAGCCATCGCCCGCACAGCTTTCGACGCTGCTCTGAAGCGGGAACTTCAGGACGTCATGCGGAAAACAAAGCAGATGGCGAACCAGATCAAGGAACCCGCGGACGTCTGGGAGTTGGAACATTACCTGACCGAACGCCGTAAAGAGATCGACCGCAAGTACGACTATCGGTATTCGCAACTGACGCGGGTGTTTGGGAGACTCTTGTACGAAAAGCGACTCGGGGAGGAAGAGCTGGGCGGGTTGCGGGAGGACAAGCTGAAGTCGATCCGTTCTTTCGCCAAATTCTTGGCGGAGGACACGGCCGCTTGAGACCGCCCGAAACCCGCGTGGAAGTGTATGCCATCAAAGTGACCCTCCTCGGCACAAGCCCGCCGGTCTGGAGGCGCATTTTAGTTCCTCGTGAGATTACGCTTCGCAATCTGCACCGGACCTTGCAGACGGTGATGGGGTGGACCAATTCCCACCTTCATCAATTTGTTTGCCAGAGACCAAGGTTATCTGACCCGGGATCTAGAGTTGGGAGCAAGATCGCAGATGAGAACCGAACTAAGCTCGGGGAATTGATCGGGACTGTGGGGGCGAGGTTATTGTACGAGTACGATTTCGGGGACGGCTGGCAGCACGAGCTTCTTCTTGAAGAAGTCTTGCTTGGAGACGAAACGTTTCAGCAGACATGCGTGGCGGGTAAACGATGTTGTCCGCCCGAAGACTGTGGAGGGCCGCAAGGATTTGCAGAGCTTCTCCAAGCACTCCAGGACGCCAATCACCCGAGTCACGATGAGGCCTGTGAGTGGCTTGGCGATTTTGTCCCTGAATCCTTCTCTGCAGATGAAGTTAACCGACGACTATGCCGCAGGAAACACTGACGCACACAAAAGCCCGGTCGATGAGCGCTATCGCCTGCTAACGACAGCTATGCTTTCGGTGATACCCTTTCGAGCAATGACCACGGTCGTTCCAAGTCGTTCCGATGCGCCCGCTCTATTCGTCATGGCCGCGATGTTTCTCAGTTTTGGGCTATTCGCAATCATCCGGCCCGAGGGGTTGAGAGCCGCAATGGATAACTTCGCCAACGCATGGAAGCAGGGTGGTTGGCACCCCTACAAAATGTCTGTGTCCGCAGTCCGCGCGGTTGTGGGTGGAGTTGGACTTTTGGGTGCAGGTCTGTTCGTGTACATCGCCTGCATCGCACTCAGTCGATAGCTCAGCAAGGATTCGTCATGAACTCAGAATCTAATCGCCGTGAACGACGGCTCGTATGAAAGCCTCAGATTGGGTTGTCAGAACGCTAGTCGCGCTAACATTTGTGGCGTTGCTAATCGCACCAGACACGTATGGCGGCCCAATGGGATTCATTTCTCTCCTCGTAGTTGGCGCTTGGTCGATACTGTATCCCCAAGGCGTCATGGGCTGGGCAAAGACTGCGCACCCGAGCCTCAACGTGGATGATTCTTCGCTCTGGTGGGTTCCACGGCTTATAGGTTGTTTCTTTTTGGTGATCGCAGTCATTATCGCTGTCGCCAGATGGCGATAAATCCCCTTTACACTCACGACCCCGCCCCCGTGGGGGTTCTGAGTGAAATCGCCTGGTTTCGTCAACTACAGCGCGGCGACGTCGAAGGAGTGCTTTACAATCTTTACGTTCCAGCGCAATGCATGAGCACGCCAACTCCAGAATCTCCCGATTCCGATGCGCCCGTCGCGGGTGTAGTGCCTGTCCAGAGTATGAAAGGCGGTGACGAGGAGGACACCGTGCTCCTCCGCCAGATGTCGCGTGAAGCAGAGGCATACCTGCGGTCGTTCTCATGGTGCGGGGATGTGCAAAGTTCGTTCTTTGGTGGCGGAGTAGGCGGCGTATTTGCTGTTTTCTTGTTCAACATCCGACCAACGCGACCTGAAGTTGGCCCATGGATTTGGATTGTAGTTGGCGATGTACCTTCGGCCTATCTCCCTATAGAAGACGCCAAATCCCCAGCCGAAGTCTTCAAGACCTACCTGTGGGGAATGAGTAAATGGGTTGAATACGCTCGAAGCGGTCAGAACGGACCTGCGGGTGACGATGTTCCCCCAGTGAATGTTCCCGCTACTCCAGAATGGGCCGACAAACTGGAAAAGAGGCTAAATTCGTTGCGTCTGATAATCCAGCCCTTTTTCGACGATACGGGCGAATCGAGCCAAGTCCACTGATATAGTTGTCGAAAAATCCCCATTACACCAACGACAATTCCCGATCTATTTCCGAAACGCCGGCAGCACTTCCCTCTTGTACTTCTCCAGCGTGTCCTCTTCGTCGCCGCACATCAAGTAAATGTTGAACTGGGTGACCCCGGCACGACCGAGGGCACGAAGTTTCTCGATGTGCGCCTCCGCCGGGCCGAGAAGACAAAAGCGGTCCGTCACTTCATCCGACACAAACTCCGCGTTGCTGCTGTCGACCTCGCAATGATGAAGATAGTCGTATTGCCCCTTGTTGCGTATATAAGAGGTCAGCGCCGGTGGCAGTTCCTCCGGCTTGTATTTCGACACCAGATCTACGACGTGGTTCGACACCAGCGCCGGAAACCAGCGCACTCGCTCGCGCCCTACTTTCAAATCGTCGGAAATCCAGACCGGCGCCGCCGCCATGATTTCAATCTTCCGCCAGTCCCTGCCTGCGGCCTCAGCGCCCTTCTTCACAAAGCCGACGCACCACGCGATCAGATCCGGATCGGCAAATTGAAGAATCACGCCGTCGGCAACTCTGCCCGCCAGATCGAGCACCTTGGGTCCATACCCCGCAACCCACACCGGAGCCGCGCCGGTCGCCCAGGTCAACCGGGTAGGGCGGCCTTCGTAATCAACCTCGCGCCCAGCGGTCAAATCGCGGAAAGTCTTCACTGCCTGCTCCAACTGGACGGAAGTGACTGGCTTTTTGCCCAGCACGCGCCGCGAGCTGTCGCCGCGGCCAATGCCAAGCTGCATGCGCCCGCCGGAAATCAGATTCAGTGTGGCAAACAGGCTCGAGGTCACGGTGATGTCGCGGGTCGCCGGATTGGTCACGCACGTGCCCAGCCGCATGTTCTTCGTATTCGCGGCCATCAGCGTCAGTAGAGGGTAAGGCTCCAGCCACAGCACGTGAGAATCGAAGATCCAGCCGTACTGGAAGCCGGCCGCCTCCGCCTGGCGGGTGAGCCCCATGATCCTCTCCACGGGCATGTCCGGCTTGATGGTGATACCAAACTGCATGTCGTCTCCTTAGGTACTGTTGATCGGTCTTCCTTCGTGTACCTTCCCGTCCTTTGTGGTTGAGACAAAAATCAGAAACCACGAAGGACGCGAAGGTACCCAAGGCTTAAGAGCGCGACTGCCCCACATCGAGAATCGTCGCTCTAAGGTGGGGCAGTTTAGCATAAAATCTCAGCTTCGCCGGTTGAGGAGAATCGCCATCATGGGCTTTGACACTATCATCGTGAACGGTCGAGTAGCCACCGCGACCGACATCTACACGAGCGACGTCGCCATCAGCGATGGCAAGATTTCCGCCCTCGGGCAGAGCCTCCCGCGCGACAATGCCGGAAAGATCATCGATGCTGCCGGAAAATATGTGATCCCCGGCGGCATCGACGTGCACACCCATCTCGACATGCCCTTCGGCGGAACCACCAGCGCGGACGACTTCGAGACCGGAACGCGCGCCGCGGCCTTCGGCGGCACCACCACCCTCATCGACTTCGCCATCCAGTACAAGGGACAAACGCTGCGGACCGCGTTCGACACCTGGATGCAGAAGGCCTCCGGCAAGGCAGTTTGCGATTATGCGTTTCACTGCATCATGACCGATCTGGGCGACGCACAACTCGCCGAGATGAACGCCCTCGTACGCGAAGGCGTAACCAGCTTCAAGATGTTCATGGCCTACCCCGGCGTCTTCATGCTCGACGATGCGAGCATCTTCAAGGCGCTTCGCATGACTGGGAAGAATGGCGGCCTGGTCTGTATGCACGCCGAGAACGGCGGCGCCATCGACGTGCTCGTGCAGCAGGCTCTGGCGGAGGGGAAGAAAGCGCCGAAGTATCACGCCTTGACCCGGCCCACCACCGCAGAAGCGGAAGCAACCTCGCGGGCGATTGCGCTGGCCGAGATGGCGGGGGCGCCGGTCTACATCGTGCATTTGAGTTGCAACGATGCGCTCGAGAAAGTGCGCGAGGCCCGCGATCGCGGCCTCCCCGTTTATGCCGAGACCTGTCCACAGTACCTATACCTCTCCATAGAGAATTTCGACGCCCCAGGTTTTGAAGGAGCAAAGTACGTCTTCACCCCGCCATTGCGCGAGAAGTGGCACCAGGAAAAACTGTGGAATGGATTGAAACGCGATCATCTGCAGGTCGTGTCCACCGATCACTGCCCTTTCTGCTTCAAGGAACAGAAAGAACTGGGCCGTGATGATTTCACCAAGATCCCGAATGGTGGCCCCGGCGTGGAACATCGCCTGAGCCTGATCTATTCCGGCGGCGTTGCCCAAGGACGGTTCAGCGTGAACCGCTTTGTACAGCTCGTCTCCACCGCTCCCGCCAAGCTGTTTGGACTGTATCCTCGCAAGGGCACGATCGCCGTCGGCAGCGACGCGGACCTGGTGATCTTCGACCCCGACCGCAAGCACACCATCAGCGCCACGACGCACCACATGCGAGTCGACTATTCAATGTTCGAGGGAATCCCAGTGACCGGGATGCCAGACGTGGTACTCTCGCGGGGCCGCGTGGTTGTGGAAGGCGACAAGTTTGTCGGACGCGCGGGCGCGGGAGAGTTCATAAAGAGATCAACCTATTCGCAGCAATAGTGTTGCGCGTTCCATACTGCGACGAGATTCTTTCGGCGACCATACGCCGACCACAAGCTTCTTTACCCTCCACTTCTCTCCGAATACGCGCGCAATTCCCCCCCCGCACGCACGGCCGAACCGTGGCCCACGCCAACTAGGCTAGCAGTCCGTGGTGCATGTAGCTGATTTTCTACAAAGCGGGCGACGTAGCCGGGTGCGCGATCTTGCGACACAGTTGGCAACCGGCCTGGAGATACGGCGGCAACGAAGTCGCTGCTGACGATTCCGGTTCGAGA
>JAIQFZ010000212.1 GCA_020073015.1 Terriglobia bacterium
CGACCGCCGAGGACGCCGCCCGCTTCCTCCATCATGCCTGCCGGGGCCTCCCGGCTCGTGCGAATGGAACGGCTCACCAGCCGCGGGGGCCGCAGGACGCGTTCTTTGCCGCGGTGCTGGAACATGCGCTGGCTTGCTTTGGATCGCGTATCCTGCACCCGGCGCGCCCCGCCTTCCGCGACGCCGACTTGCAGGAATTGTACGAACTCACGCGCGAGGACTTGGAACAGCAGACGGCGCTTCCCTATCCGGAGGTGGCCGAGGTCCTTGATTTCCTGTCGTGGCATCGGCAGTCAGCCCGCGCAAACCGTGTTCGCCCCGCCGGCCCGGATTGGACACGCGCGCTCGCCTTCACCGGCCGCAAGTGGGAGTTCGCGACCGAACAGCTTGGATGCCTGGTAGGGAACGACTTGTACGACGCCTACATTGAGGGCCGCGTCGGCCCTGCCGCCCTACGCCGCCTGTTCCTCGCCCATCTGGAAGAACCGGGCGCCGCCAGCGCCGTGTACGCCAACCTTAACGCCCGCCTGAAATAGTTAAGGTTTCAAGGTTTCATAGTTTCAAGGTTTCAAAGCGTTCTCGCGTGTCTCCACGTTGAGACCTTGAAACTTTGAAACCTCGACCCTCTGCGGTATCCTCACGTGTTCAATGCCCGACGACTCCCCACTTCAAAGCCAGACCCCAGACGCGCTCATGCTGTTCGGGTTCTGGTATCGCGCTCTGCCCAGCGACACTCTCAGCCGCGGCAAGCTGGTGAAGACCATGCTGCTTGAACAGCCGCTGGTCATTGGCCGCGACCGTCAGGGCCAATCGTTTGCCCTGCGCGACGCCTGCCCGCATCGCGGCATGCCACTCTCCTTCGGCCAGTTTGACGGCGAACAAGTCGAGTGCCCTTACCACGGCTGGAGGTTCGACGCCCACACCGGTCAGTGCGCGCTGATCCCGTCGCTCGTCCCCGACCAGAACCTGAAGATCGATCGCATCTATGCCGGTAGCTATCCGTGCGAGGAGCGCGACGATTTCATCTGGGTCTTCATTCCCGATCCCGGCCCATCCGGCGCCGGCTTCACGAAGGCCGCGCCTGCACCCACTCCAGCCCCTGAGATTCCAAAATTCAGTGAGCACTACAAACTCGCCTACCTTACCGCCGACCTGCCCTGCTCGGTCGATCACGGCATCATTGGCCTGATGGATCCCGCGCACGGACCGTTCGTCCACCAGGCGTGGTGGTGGCGCACGCGGCATTCGATCCACGAGAAGCAGAAGAATTTTGAACCTATCCCCTACGGCTTCCGCATGAGCGCGCACACGCCCAGCTCCAACAGCGCGCCCTACAAAATTCTGCGCTTCTACGCCAAAGCCGATTCGATCACCACGACGATTGATTTCGTGCTGCCCAATCTGCGCTCGGAGATCATCCGTGCGGGCAAGTACTGGTTCTCCAGCCTGACGACGGTCACTCCAATCACCCGCAACCAGTGCCGCATCGACGTGGTCGCGGCGTGGAACATCTTTCGCTGGGTGCCGTTTGGTCCGGAGTTGCTAAAGTTCGTCTTCGCAAAATTCGTCGAGCAGGACCGCCACACCATGGAACTCCAGTCCGAAGGCCTGAAGCACAACCCGCACCTGATGCTGATCGACGACGCCGACCGGCCGGCCAAGTGGTATTTCAGTCTGAAGAGCGCCATGCTGGAAATGAAGAAGAGCGGCGGTGAGTTCCGGCATCCGATGAGCGGGCCGGTGACGCTGCGATGGAGGAGCTGAGTACCCGGCAGTCAACTGCGGAGAACGAACGGCGGCGAATTGATCGATGAGCGTACCCAGTGACATCCCCACGGCCTTCAGAGAATTCAGGTTGGTTGCAGCTGAGTTCTGCGACGTCGTCGACTCGGCCTCGTCTCTAGACAGGGTTGAGCTGCTCTCGCGACTCTACGAAATACTCCCGCGGTTGATCCATCAAGGTGCCGCACTGCCATCCTTAACATCGAGCGACAGCGCCGATCGCAAGAGGTCAAGCAGACTCGAATGAAGGAAGCAGAATGGGAGCGACTCTACCAGTCGCTGAAAGAAAAACTTGGAGAATGGAATCTATATTGGCAGGTATTTGATCCGACGAAAGATTCAGAAGCGATTCGAGGGTCTTTGGCTGATGACGTCGCCGATGTCTACCGCGACGTCAAGGAGGGACTTGATTGTCACAACCCCGACTCGACTCTGCAAGGTGAAGCTATTTGGGTATGGCGAGTTGGCTATTACTCTCACTGGGGCAAGCACGCAATCGACGCACTTCGCACCATCCATTTTCTTTTAGAAGACACCTTGAGCGAGCACGATTAAGAACTGCGCTTCTCACCAGATGACCTTCAGTCCCTCGTACAGACCAAACTTCTGGTCAGGTGTCACCACTGGAATCTTCTCGGACAACGCCTGGGCGATGATCTGCCGGTCGAAGGGATCGCTATGGTGCAGGGGCAGGCCAAATAGACGAAGCGCGTGTTCGGCGGTGTAGGGCAATACGCGAATCTCCAGGTCGTCGATCGCCTGCCGCGCCACCGCGTCTGAAATCGCGAGCTTGCCGATGGACGCCTTGATGGCAAGCTCGGCAAGAGAGACCGCGCTCAGTTCGAGAATGTTTTCGGGATTCCGCAGGGCAGCGGCGGCGCGCTTGCTGAGACGTTCCGGCGATTCCACCGCATAAATCAGAACCGCTGTATCCAGAAGCAGTCGCACCTCAGAGCCGCCCCGCCAGGAAGTCTTCGACCTCTTCGTCCGTCATCGGCTTCCACCAGCCCGGATCGAGAATCTGGATTTTGCCTTTCAGCGTGCCCAGCATCCTTGGCTTGCGGCTGGGTTTCTTGGTGCGCACCAGGTCCACCACCGGCACACCGCGGCGGCAGATGGTCACGGGCTTACCATCCTCCACCGCTTTGATCAGTTGCGGCAGCTTATTCTTGGCGTCGGCTACGCTGACCTGCATAGTGTAATGATAGCCATCTTAGATAGCTATGTCAAGTTTTCTCAGTTCCCGGTTCTCAGTTCTCAGTTCTCAGTGACAGAGCCTAGCCCAGCCAAGCTGCGCCGTCACACGCGATCTGACTGTTTGAGAGCTGAAAGCTGACGGCCAAGAGATTTTCTGAGAACCGAAGAACTGAGAACTAGCTATCCACCAGCCAATCCATCGCTTCTTCCCGCGTCTTGAATGTCACAATCTCGCGCTGGGAAAAATTGTGAAAGTTTTCGAGAAACGCGCGTGGAATGTTCTCGGTGCCGACCCACGCCGTCTTTTTTACAAAGGGCCGGTCGAGCGTGAGCACCTCTTTGATCTTGGTGGCCACCGCGTGATCCACCGTCGCACCCGTCATATCCGCCAGGGTAAGCAGCGATTCGCGGGCGTGCTGGGCTACCGTGATCCGCACATGTTCGAGCAGAAGCTGCATCTGCTGGGCCGTCGTGTGCGAGAAGTCGAGCAACAGAATCTGTGTGCCTTTGTGCTCGACGAAATGGATACGATCATCCATAGCGCTAACCCGGAACACGTAGCCCGGGACGCCCTCCTTCGACTTCGCTCAGGACCCGGGGAGCCAAGAGAAGCTCGGCAGGCGGGCAGGAGTGCCCGCCCCACACCGTCACCCCAGCAACGTCTCTACGACCTTGTACACCTCAGCCAGCGCGGAGTCCAGCGCGGCCGCGTCTTTTCCACCTGCTTCGGCCAGGTCCGGACGTCCGCCGCCCTTGCCGCCAACTTTCTGCGCCACGGCACCCACGACTTTGCCGGCCTGGATGCGGCTGGTGAGATCTTTCGTGACGCCGGCGATCAGCGACACGTTGCCGTCTGTCGCCGAGCCGACCACCACCACGCCCGATCCCAGCTTGTCGCGTAGTTGATCGACCAGCGTCCGCAGCTGCGGGCGCTCGAGATTGTCCACGCGATGCGCCAGCACTTTCACGCCCTTCACTTCTTTAATCTTGTCGCCCAGATTCGCCGCGCTCGACGACGCCGACTTCATCCGCACCTGGTCCAGCTCGCGGGTGAGACGCTTGATCTCCGAGTCGCGCTTCTCCAGTTCCGCGCGCAGAGCTTCCGCTGGAG
>JAIQFZ010000072.1 GCA_020073015.1 Terriglobia bacterium
ACCCCGTCTATACCCCTGTCTACGCTTCACTGAGTTCCTCGCGGTATCAGCGCAAGACTCGGGGCCGAGCGGATCGCTAATCCTTTCTCGTAAGAATTTTGCATTCTCTGCTTCATACCGGTTTATCCCGGCGCACAAACATCGCCATTTCACCAACAACCCCCAAGGGGAGCCTGTTTGTCAGATGTTCTTCCATAGCTCGCTATGGCTTTACCCCAATTGCTTCATTGAGCGCGGCGGTGCGGTGTACCACACCGTCCTTCACGACCACAGTGATACGAGGAATGTCACGGCTGTGAACGCTGGGATCGCCGTCCACTAAAAGGATGAACGCCTGCACCTTCGCGCAGGGCGGCGGGGCGCGAGCCAGGCAAAGCAGGGCTACCCCCTTTTCTGCTCTGTTATAGTCTCTTTCACAGGCTATGGCGCTCGAACTCGAACTGATCTCGCCCCTTGAAGTTGCCAAAGACACGGTGCGGGCGGTTCAGGAATACACGCTGCTGGCGTGGCAATCCCTGGCCAACCTTTTCCGCCGGCCGCTCTACATGGGGGACATGCTGCAGCAGGCCGACCTGATCGGCTTCGGCTCCCTGCCCATCGTGGTGCTGACCGGCCTCTCCATCGGGGCGCTGCTGGCCCTGAACTCGGCCAACACCCTGCAACGATTTGGCGGCATCACGCTCATCGGTCAACTGGTGTCGATCGGCATGGTCACGGAACTGGGCCCGCTCATTACGGGGCTGATGGTGGCGGGCCGGAACGCGTCCGGCATGGCCAGCGAGCTCGGCTCGATGATCGTGACCGAGCAGATTGATGCCATGCGCGCCCTGGGCACCGACCCCAGCAAGAAACTGGTCACGCCGCGCGTCGGCGCCACCTCGTTCATGCTGTTTTTCCTGACCATCATCGCCGACCTGCTGGGCCTGATCGGGGGCTGGGCCGTCGCGCATCTGGTGTTTGGCCTCGACTCGAACCAGTATTGGACTTCGTCGTGGCAGATCCTGGTCTTCCGCGACGTCTTCACCGGTCTGGTCAAGCCGGTGCTGTTCGGGTTCATCATCTCCACCGTGGGCTGTTACTACGGCATGTCGACGCGCGGCGGCACGCAGGGCGTGGGGCGCTCGACGACCCAGGCAGTGGTCGCGTCGTCAGTCCTCATTCTGGTGGTGGATTTCTTCGTCACCAAACTGATCTTCGCGGTGTTTGGTTACAGGTAGACGATGGCTGCTCCCACTCTGCCCGTCGACAGTCAAACCGTCGCCCAAAGCGATTCTTCCGCACCCGCGATCGTCTTCGACAACGTGTCGATTGCCTTCGAAGAAAATGTTGTGCTCGACGGCGTTTCCTTTCACCTGCCACGCGGCGAAACCAAGGCCTTGTTCGGGATCGCCGGATCGGGCAAGAGCACGATTCTAAAGCTCGCCCTGGGACTGCTGCCGCCGGATAGCGGACGGATCCTGCTGCTCGGCGAAGAAGTCACCCGCATGTCGGAACAGGAACTGTTCGAGCTCCGCCGTCGCGTGGGTATTGTGTTTCAGGAAAGCGCGCTGTTTGATTCGCTCAAAGTACGCGAGAACGTGGCATTCCGCCTGATGGAGGAGGGAATCTCAGAGGAAGAAATTGAGCGCCGGGTGCGCGAAGCTCTGCGCTTTGTGGAACTGGAGCGGACGATGGAGATGTCTCCCTCCGAACTGTCGGGCGGAATGCGCCGCCGGGTAGCGATCGCGCGCGCTATCATCACGCAACCCGAGGTGATCCTCTACGATTCGCCCACCGGCGGTCTGGATCCGGTGACCTCCAACACCATCGTCGAATTAATCATGAAGCAGCGCGATGTCTACAAAACCAGCGCGCTCCTGGTGACCCACCGCCTGCAGGACGCGTTCACGATGGCGACCCACGAGTTCGATAAGGACACGAACCAGATGATCGCACTGCCCAAAGGCCAGCTGTGCAACGTTCCCATGAGCTTTCTGATTCTGCGCGACGGCAAAGTCATCTTCGACGGTGACGCGCACGGTCTGGCTACTTCCCGCGATCCCTACATCCGCGAATATATTTCGTAAGCTACTTCTGCCCGCCCGTCGCCGTCTGTTTTTCCTGGAGGAAGCTCTCCACGTTGCTCTTGTCTACGACCGACGAACCGGTATCGACGAAGGCCGGGACGGGAGCAAAACTATCCTTGGACCAGTCGGCGGTGAGTGAGCTCAGCTTGTGGTGATAGTAATCGTCCAGCATCCGGAGACCGACATAGGTCATGGTGTAGGGCTTCTGGGAGATGGTGGCCACAATCACTCCCTTGCGGATAAACTCCAGCGTGTCGGGATCGGTGTCCATCGCGACAATGACCTTGTCGGTCACTTTGTTCTGGCTCAGGACGGTGGCGACTTCTTTTCCGCCCAGCGCTTCGAGGCACACGAACCCGTCGACTTTATCCTTCTTGTCTTTTGCCTTGGCTTCTTTGCCCAGAATCTCCGTCGTGGTATCGAAAACGATCCTCGGGTCACCGGCAATATCGACAACGCGGGTAATCTTGATCTGGGGGTGGCTTACCAGCGCGGCGCGGTAGCCCAGCAGCCGGTCCGCGAGATTGGCTTGCCCGGGCATGGTGAAGACCACCACATTCCCTTTGTCCTTGAGCTCGGCCACCAGCCGCTGCCCCCCGGCCAGCCCGGCTTGATAGTTGTTCGTCCCAATGGAAAACAGGCGCTTACTGTCGGGAGCGTCGGAATCGACCGTGATCACGGGAATGCCCGCTGCGATCGCGCTGTTGATGCTCTCCTTCAGCAGCTTCGCGTCGGCCGCTGACACCAGGATGCCGGTGGCTTTCTTGCTCACCGCTTTGTCAAACGCCTCTTTCTCGGCCTTGGGGTCGAATTCATCGGGCCCGAGAAAATCGGCCTTCACCTTCAGTTGCGAGGCCGCCTGAGAGAAACCGGCGCCCGCCGCCTTCCAGTACGGCACCTGAATATTGACCGAGACCAGAACGTAGTATTCGTCTGCCGAATGTTCGGAACCGCAGTTGATCAGCACCAGCAGGAACAACAGCACCGGGACGAAAATGAAAAACTTGCGCAGGCGAGGCATGGAATCCTCCTTGGAACCGCAGTCGGAAGCTACTTTCAGAGAGCAGGAGGGATTGTAGTCCCACAGCCACCTGCAAGAAAAGGGCGCGGCTCACCGAGGCCCCACCTGCGGCGTCTTACCCTCGCGGACTGGCCGACCTTGTGGGCACCGCTACTGCAGCGTACGATCGAGAACTTTCGAGATCTCTTTTTCGTCCACTTCGCCCGATGCGTTGTAGGCAGGCTTGCCATCGCGCTTCAGCACCACCACTTGCGGAATGGATCCATGGTAGAACGTCCTC
This sequence comes from Terriglobia bacterium, assembly GCA_020073015.1. Taxonomy (GTDB): domain Bacteria; phylum Acidobacteriota; class Terriglobia; order Terriglobales; family Acidobacteriaceae; genus Acidiflorens. The sequence continues at coordinate 3,368 of JAIQFZ010000072.1, forward strand.
ACCAGTTCTTTGTGGGCGGCTGGGTGCTTCTGATCCAGATCAATCACCACGAACTGCACTTGGCCTCGGTACTTCTCGTAAAGATCGACGGTCCGGCGCGCCTGTCGCTTCGAATTGAAGCAGCCCTCACCATAAATGATGATGTAAGCAGGTTTCCCGGCAACCGGACCCTCCTCCAGATGGTCGCCGGTGATCAGCGGCCCGTCCTGGCTATCGCTCGAGTAGTCAAGGTGCGAATTGAGTTTGAGATTATCCGCCGCCCGCGCAGGCAGTACGAACCAGGCAGCGGCCAGGGCCACCAGAAGGTATTTCATCATACACATCACCCCACCTGCATGAGAGTCCCGGCTCGATCAAAAGTTGCAGTTGATTTTTCAGCAGGCTGCGGAAAAACTCTCATTCGCGCGGGTTTTGGGGAGGGCACGACTTGAGTCGTGCCGTTAAGTCATCGAAAATCTGTCCGCGCTTTAGCGCCCGGGGTACGCTTTTTCGCGCCCTCGAAGAATTCTTTCGCACCTTGTTTGGGCGCTGACGCTCGGTCGAAAGGACCCGCTCCACAGGCCGATAAACAATCTCATCTCCTCAGGCGCCACCTTCCCGCTTTTTTCCGCTTTTCCCCGGCAAAGCCGCGGGATTCTCATGGATGCGTTCCCGGAATCCGCCTTTCATTCCGGTCGCGAGTCCGATGGTCGATTCCCCAAATTTATCGCGCAGATGATCGGCCGCCGCCAGGGCCTTTTGCCATCGCTGCTGCCGCGAAGGCTCGAGCAGATCCATCTGCGCAGGGCCCATTTCAAAATTCGAGGTCTGCACGCCCAGGAGGCGCACTGGCGTACCCCGCTTCCAGTTGTGCAGGAAGAGCCGCCGCACGTGCTCGTAGATTTCCGTGTCGAGCTGCGTCGGCTGATCCAGCGAGTGCGCGCGGGTAAGAGTCGTGAAATCTTTATACCGAAGTTTCAGCTGGATCGTACGCGCGAAATATCCACCCTCGCGCAACCGCCGTCCGACCATTTCCGACAGCCGCATCAACGTGGACTGCAAGCTTTCAACGTCGGCCGTATCTTCGTTATAGGTGTGCTCGTGGCTGATGGATTTGGGAGCCGTATCTTCGCCGACGGCGGTGTCGAACCACCCGCCCGCATCTTCTCCGCGCGACTTCCCTGCCAGCGCCAGGCCCCACTTGCCGAAGCGCTCTTCCAGGTCGCGCTCCTCGAGCCGCGCCAGGTCGCCCACGCGCTGGATTCCCATCGCGTGCAGCTTCTGCTCCATGACTTTGCCCACACCGGGGATGTCGCTGACGTCGAGCGGCGCCAGAAACTTTGCTTCCTGCCCGGGAAGCACCCAGAGCACGCCATTGGGCTTGGCTTTCGCCGACGACACCTTCGCGATCAGACGCGATGTGCCGATCCCGACCGAACAGTTGAGCTGGGTTGCCGACTTCATCTCCGCATGCAGCCGGTGCGCGCTGCGCAGCGGAGGACCATGCAGCCGGTCCGTGCCCGTCATGTCGAGATACGCTTCGTCAACGGACGCCATCTCCACCAGCGGGGAGAACCGGCCCAAAACCTCGTGAACCTTGGCGGAATACTCTCGATAGCGCTCCGGGTGGCCGTCCACAAACACGGCCTGTGGACAGAGCTTGGCCGCCGTACGCAGAGGCATGGCGGAATGCACGCCAAACTTGCGCGCCGCGTACGAAGCTGCCGACACCACGCCGCGCTCGTGCCGCTGCCCGCCGACCACCACCGGCTTGCCCTTCAGCGATGGGTCGAACAACTCCTCCACCGATACGAAGAAGGCGTCCATATCCACATGGAAGATGGTCTTGGGAGCGGCAGGAGGCATATCGGAACTCGTCTCTCGGCAAGCTTACCAGCTCCACTCTGAGACTTCCTCCGTTGAGAAGAAGGATTCCCTTTTCGGAACTGGATCATTGTGGGAAGTGTTCAAATAATTTACTTCACTTTTATGCCAACACATCACAGCCGCTGCAACGCGGCTTGGAGTACTTGTTGGAACAGCGTGAGGTGAATAGCTGCGGTGCAAGCCCGGCTCTCGCCGCACGAAGACCCCGGGTTGTGTCTCCCAAGCAGGCCGGCAGGTTCCCCACTTCGTGGTAGCAGCGAGTTCTCTTCACCTCCTGGAGAGCGACGTGAAGAAGCTTTTATCTATCCTTCTACCCATTGCCATGCTCGCGTTCGCCATCGTCTTGGTGAACTGCGGTGACAACAGCCATCCCATTACCGCCACGAATCAGTTCGCCCTCATTCGGGAGGCGCCTGCCTTGGGTGCCACTGGTTCTGCCGCGCAGCGGCATTTGCCGATGGCGCTTCGGCATTTGCCGGTAGCGCAGCGGCGGGCATTGCTAAGGTCCCACAAGCTAGGTCAGGGGACGGGGCTGAAGCCGGCGGCAGTCGAGATTGGACCGGGAACCGATTCCGTAGTGCTCATGAACAACGATGGGAGCGGTGAAACCATCGTCTACGACCAAGGAGGCCGGTTCTGGAATGCACACATGGGATACGACGGGAAGCACGGCGTGGCCACTGCCGAAGACCTCAATGGAGACGTCCAGGTTTACTATGCTGACCTGACTAATCTGAACGACCCGATCTTGACCCAACTCACCACCGAGCCCGTGGACCACTATTCTGCCCAACTGTCCTGGGACAACAAGACAGTCGTCTATATGAAATACGTGGAGGCCGCGGATTATGACCAGGCGGCCATCATAAGCTCCTCCGGGGGAACAGAAACCATCCTCTCCACAACCTTCGACATTGACTGTCCCACCTTTGCTCCCAGCGGCAAGATCGTGTTCGGAAATGATGACGAAGGAATCATCTACATCATGAACGCCGACGGCACCGGCATCACCCAACTCATCACTCCCGGCGCCAATCAGTATGATGGTGCCCCCTCCGTCTCGCCCGATGGGAAGACCGTCGCCTTCGAGCGCTGCACTAGTGAAGCAGGGTGCGATATCTGGAAGGCCAACATCGACGGAAGCAATGCCACAAGGGTCACCACGAACGGAGAGAGTTGGGATCCGATGTTCATCAACAACAAGATCGTCTACGTCTTCTATGATGGTGTTGATAACGATATTTACAGCATGGACCCGAACGGACAAAACCAGAAACCGCTTACATCCAATTCAGTCGAAGAGTATTTTGACTATTGGTGGTGGTAGTCGCGGGGCGGGGGTTCAATTCTCAAGTGCGAACATAGCCAGGGCGCCCGCTGCGGTCGCCCATTTTTCTAATTGCTGGATCAGGGGTGCGCCGCCACGCCGACACTCTCCCGAGTGTTGGATCCATTCGCCCGAGCCTGTCGTACCCGATCGTAAATCTTCCCATACTCGCGCGCCGAGGCACCCCAGGAGAAGTCCCGCCCCATGCCGTTGCGCATCAGTGTCTGCCACGACGACTGGTCGCGGAAAGCCAGGAGCGCCTGCTTGACCGTGGCCAGCAGCGCCTCCCCGGTGTATTCGGTGAACTTGAATCCTGTGCCCTTGCCGGTGCGCGCATCCCAGGGCTCGATGGTGTCGTCGAGTCCGCCGGTCGCCCGCACGATGGGTACGGTGCCGTACTTCAGGCTGTAGATCTGGTTCAAGCCGCAAGGTTCGTACCTGGACGGCATCAGGAACATGTCGGCTCCCGCTTCGATCTTGTGCGCGATCGCATTGTCGTAGGCGACCTTCACCGCGATCTTGTTCGGGAACTGCTTGTTCAGCCGCTGGAACATCTCTTCGTACGGTTTGTCGCCGGCGCCGAGCGCGACCACGATCATCTCTTCCCGGGCCAACCGGTCCATGATCTGCGCAATCAGATCAAAGCCTTTCTGCGCCGCGAAGCGCGACACGATCCCAATCACGGGCACTTTGGGATCGGCATTCGTCACGCCAAAAGCGTTCAGCAGGTCCTGCTTGCACTTCTCCTTGCCGCTCAGGTCCTGCGGGGAGTACTTGGCAACGCTGAATTTGTCGGTCTGCGGACTCCACTCGTCGTAATCCACGCCGTTGAGAATGCCCGTGACCGTGGCGGCACGATTGCGTAGCACGCCTTCCAGACCAAATCCATATTCCGTGGTCTGGATTTCCAGGCTGTATTTCTTGCTGACCGTGGTGATGAAATCGGAGAAGACCAGCGCTCCCTTCAGAAAATTTACCTGGCCGAAGAACTCCATCTTGGAGATGGTGAGCAGGTCCCAGGGCAGCATGAGCAAGGGCAGGATGTCCGGTGGAAACAGGCCCTGGTATCCCATATTGTGGATCGTGAACGTGGTGGCCACTTCGCGGAACGCGGGGTCCTCCGCATAGAGGGTGCGCAGCATGACCGGCAAGAGCGCCGACTGCCAGTCGTGGCAGTGGAACACGTGCGGTACACCCAACACCTTGGAAGCTTCCAGCACGGCGCGCGAGAACAGGGCAAAGCGTTCGGCGTTGTCCGGATAGTCACCCGCCGAAGTTCCGTACAGCGCCTCGCGATCGAAGTAAGGTGGATAATCCACAAAATAAAAACGCACCCCAGCGCTGCTGCCGGCGGTGACGACCGAACAAAAGCGATAGGTGTCGTCGAAAGGAACGGTGATGCTGCGGACCACAGTCTGCGGGTCCGCGAGCTTGGTCTGGCGATAGCGTGGAAGGTAGACGCTCACCTGATGTCCCAGGCTGGCCAGCGCTTTGGGCAGGGCGCCGACCACGTCGGCGAGTCCGCCGGTCTTGGCAAAAGGAACGCACTCCGATGCGACAAAAGCGATATGCATGAGTTTAAGAAGCCTCCAGAAGCGGGACGTGATGGGATAATCTCTGTCAGTCTATATGCCGGAAAGAAAGAGGGTCAACGTGACGAAGGGCGCAGCCACTCACAGAAGTCCGAGCAAGCCCAAACTGGGGCAGCATTTCCTGGCGAGCGAAGCGGCCGCGCTCCGGATTGTCGAAGCCCTGGGCGAGGTCTCGCAGGGCACCGTGCTCGAGATCGGCCCGGGACGAGGCGCCATCACCGAATTGCTCGCCGGGCGGTCGCGACGGCTGATCGCCGTGGAACTTGATCGTGTCCTTGCGGCTCAGTTGCGAATGAAGTTCGCCGCCCAGCCGAACGTGGAAGTCATCGAGGGCGATATCCTCAAGATCGAACTCGACACTGTCTTCGGCCCCAAACCCGGCAGCCTTCGTCCGGGCTTGACCTTTACGCCCGAGCCCGCCTACGTCATCGGCAATCTGCCCTACTACATCACCTCGGACATTCTCCTGCGGCTGCTCGAATATCATCGCTACTTTTCGACCCTTGTGATCATGGTGCAGAAGGAGGTTGCGGACCGGCTGGCCGCTTCGCCGGGCAGCCGCGATTATGGACTGCTCTCCGCGACCGCGCAGTCATACGGACGAGTCGAGAAACTCTTCACACTTCCCCCGGGAGCGTTCTCTCCGCCGCCCAAGGTTCATTCCAGCGTAGTTCGCGTTACGATCAAGCCTCGTTGGGAGTCTCTGCGGGTTACGGAGGCTGACTTCATTCCCTTTCTGAAACTCTCGTTTGGACAAAAGCGCAAAACGCTCTGGAATAATCTCAAGACGCGGTACGATAAAGATGTGCTGCGCGCAGCCCTGGCACAAAGCAGTGTGAAACCGACGGTCCGCGCCGAAGCGCTGCCCTTGGAAAAAGCCGCCGCTCTGTTTCGCGCGCTCAAGGACGGCAGCTGTTAGCTTGTGTAGGGCGGGCACTCCTGCCCGCCCTTGAGCTGCAAGGCTGCGCGGACAAGAGTGCCCGCGCCACACGAACGTCTCCGAAAGGAGGCTCGGTATGACTTCCGCCGTAAGAGCTCCTGCCGTGGCGGGACGATTTTATCCTCGCCGCGCCGACGAACTGGTTCGGGACCTTCACGCGTACATGCCCAACGACAAAGCCGAGCGCGTCTCCGCGGTCGGATGCATCGCTCCCCACGCGGGCTACATGTTTTCCGGACACGTTGCTGGCGCGGTGTATGCGCGCTTGGAAGTCCCCAAGCATTGTGTGATCCTGTGTCCTAACCATACGGGCATGGGAGTTCCGCTCGCCGTGATGACCGCGGCCACATGGCAGACTCCGCTAGGGAGTGTAACGACCGACGCGGAGTTAGGTGCTGAATTGCGGCGGCGCTTTCCTTCGCTGCAGGAAGACAGCGCGGCCCATCGCAGCGAGCATGCGATTGAAGTGCAGCTGCCGTTTCTGCAGGCTCGGCGCGGGGATTTGAGTTTCGTTCCCATCGTCATTGGCACCAGCGACTTCAAGGTCCTCCACGAATTGGGAGAGGCGCTGGGGGATGCGATCCTGCAACAGCCGCACCGAGTGTTGATCATCGCCTCGAGCGACATGAACCACTACGAGTCGGACGCGATTACTCGCATCAAGGACCACAAAGCGATCGCGCGCGTGCTGGCCCTGGATGCGCGCGGCCTGTGGGAGGTGGTGATGAACGACGACGTCAGCATGTGCGGATTCGGGCCCGCGATCGTTATGCTCACCGCGGCCAAACGGCTGGGCGCGACCTCATCTGAGCTGGTCAAATACGCGACTTCGGGTGACGTTTCAGGCGATCGCGATCAGGTAGTCGGCTACGCGGGCATCGTCGTGAAATAAGATCAGCGTGCAATAAAATGGGCGGCCAATTTCGGCCGCCCTTGTTTCCAATTGAAAGCTAGTTCTTGTGTGGGCTGCTGCGTGTTGGTGGAGACACGTGCGGCGTTGAACTCGTGCGCGGCGATCCCGCGTCCCGCGAGCCACCTGCCGAAGAGCCCGTGCGGCTTCCCGAAGACCACGCATCCCGGCCGCCCGTTGTCGGAGCAGTTCTGACCGGCGCGTTAGGCGCAGTGGAAACCACCACGGGGCGAGTCCCCTTGTCGGCTTCTTTCGCGACGCGGTCGAGATGCCGCACCGTTCCGCGTGCCACTCCGAAGCCAGCCGAGCCTGGATCGATGGCCAGCCGAGCGGGCGGCTTCGCCGGATTGGCGGTCAGTCCACGCCCCACGACCACAAGTTGGCGTCCGCGAATGGGTGGCTTTGGAACCACTGTGCGCACCGGCGGATTCACGACCTGAGGAATCGGATACCAGGTATTCCAGTAGCCGGGTTGCCAGATCCAGCCGAAGCCGGGAGCAAAGACCCAGTTGCCGTAGCGATAAGGCATCCAGCCCCACGGATATCCGGACACCCACATGTAGCCGAAGCCGGGATACCAGGCCCATGCCCCATCCTGAAACGGGCTCCAGCCCGCGCCCGCGAGGTAGGGCTGCCAGCCCCAGCCATAGCCCGGCACCATCATGTAATTGCCGTAGTAGTTCAGATCGCTGACACCGTACCCGTACGGAGACGCCATGTCGTAGGTACTGCTCTTCGCGTAGCGATCGTGGTACTCGGTCTGTTGGCGGTCCCAGTCGTCGTACGGATCCTGGTCGTAGTTCTTGGCCAGCGCGAGTCTGTCGTTGTTCGCGAGATCGAATGTGGCGGAGTGCTTTTCCGCAACTTCAAATTGGCCCGCCGGTCCGGTTCCGTTTACCTTGCCCTTGAACACGGCCAGCGTCGCCTCGTCGGTGGTCAGGTCGACGCGGAAATGCGCGGCCTCGGCAACCGTGACGGATTCGTGTCCGAAGTTCAGGAGGAACTGATCGCCCTTTTTCGGGCGCACATTGACGTAGGCGGCGCCGGTGTGCAACTGCACGGTGTTCAGCTTCTCGCCCTCATCCCCGAGAGCGAGGCGAGTGAATTCAATTTCGGTGTTGGGAACGATCCGGAGCGTGCTGCCGTCTTCGAACTCCACTTCGGCGCGGCCATCATCGCCGGTCTTGAGGCGGGAGCCCTCGATCACCGGCAGGTTGAGGAATGCCTTCTCAAAACCCTCCCCAGCGGCGCGATCGATTTGCACGGTACCTTGCACGTCGCTTAAGCGGACAATGCGTGCCTTCGACTCGGCCGAGGCCGGAACCACCAGACACGCGGCCACGAGCACGGCCCACATCGCCAACGCCTTGCCCAGCCTGTCGGTTAACATATGTGCCTCCCGGGAATACTCCCTAACGGTTAGAACCCAAGCAAGGGTTGTAAGTTGCTACAAGAATCCTGAACGTTGTGACCGATTTTCAGGCACAAAGTTTTGGTTCCGGGAGGGTCCCGCCTCCCTCTCGATCTATTGGAATCATGGGTTTAGCTTGACAGCCTATGCCAAATCTAAGATTCCAAACAACTTAACTATCAAAATTTAGAGCGCAAGGGACTTAGCACTGAGATTCTAGTGGAATCCCGAAGAAATCGGGCATTTGGCCGCAAAATCTTCAAAAGATAACACTTAGCGTTCTTGCTCTGCTTGTCCGAGGCTGTCTTAAGTTTGCGAGCGCGTGGCCGCCAAGTCAAGGCAATTCTGCCCGCAGGTGGGCATGGTCGGAAGACACGGTCGCGGGCAAGAGGGCAGGCTGGGAACCTAGTGGATGCCAGCGTGCTCCAGAAGGCGCTGCGCGCGAGCTCGGGTGACATTCAGAACCGTGGAATCACCAATGATCTGTTGCAGGAGGGGTGCAATCGCCGTCAACTCAACCGGGGGACTGGTGCGCGCCATTTCTTCCATGCGCTTCAGCTCTTCTTCGAGCGCCAGCTTCTGGTAGCGAAGATCGTAGTGCAAACGGCGGCCACACTCGAGGGTGGCCGACAGGTCTTGAAAAAGGTTAGTCAGTTCCTGCACGGGTGGTTGTGATGAGTAGTTATAGGTGGACTCACCGCTGCGTTTCCCATCCTTGTAGCTGAGGTTCTTTTTGCCGGTGAAGGCGATGTTCTTGTGATGGGAATCCAGGTCCTTCTGGAAATAGTCTGCCTTCGCCGCCAATTGGAAAATTCTCTCGCGGGTCGCGGGTGAGGCGGTGAAGTCGAGCTCAAAGCTGTCGGTTTCGTCAGAATCGGGAGAAAGCCTGCCGGTCGATTCGTAGTGCGCTGAGCCATCGGATTGAACACGCAGCGAGTAATGTTCGGGCTGGGATCCGGGAAAATCGAGCGTGAAGGTGATGACCGGCTGATCTTGAGCCTGCGAAAACGCGAAGGGCACAGACAAAAGAGCGAGGCAGAGAAGCTGAAATGTCCGCGGCATGGGCTGCTGCCATGATTGGGGATGGCAGGGAGAGGTGTCAAGGGGGCAGCCGTCAGCGATCAGCACTCAGGAACTCAGGGCATTAGGCCGCGGCGATGCATCGACCCTACTCACTGGCAGACGGCCGTGTAGCCCAGGCTGCTGCCACCCTTGAAATCGATCATCCCGGCAACGAGGCCGTTATTGTTGATTCCGCCGGCCGCGGCGGAGATGGCGCCGGAATAAACGATGTTCTTGAAGACGCCATTCTGATAGATAAATCCGGAATTGTGATCGGCTCCGATTTTGTTGCCGACGATCACGCCGGAATTGTTCACGCCAGTCAGCACGGTTCCGTACTTGGTACTCGAATGGTCAATGGTAGTGAACTTCCCGTTCTGCCAGAGGAAGCCGTGATTTAAGGGGCTGCTGGAATAGGAACCGACGACGTCACCATGGTCGTTGACGGCCTGGGCAAAGGTTGTTGTGGCGCCGGAATACGCGATGACGGTGTACTTGCCGCTAGCCAGCAGAAATCCTTTTGTGCCCGAGGCCTTGCTGAAGCCGCCGACCACAGCTCCCAGTTGATTGATGCCCAGGGCCCACGTGCTGACCGCGTTGGGATAATTGAGCGCGGAGAATTGCGTTCCCTGCAGCAGAAATCCGTGAACGTGCGGAGCGCTGGCGGTATCGAGGTAGAAGCCGACATTGATGCCGCTGCCATTGCGTCCATAAAGCCACGTCATGCTGGATTTCGGCGCCGCATACTTAGTGAAGGTTCCACCGGGGGTGCGCGTGAACGCCACCAGCGCCAGCGTGGTCTTGTTCTCCAACTGGCCCACGACGGTTCCGTCGTCGCTGACACCGTCCACGGCGCTCAACATGTAGCCCGAGGGAGCCGCGAACGTGGTGAATGTGCAGGAAGCCTGCGTGGCGGCAAAGGACGACAGTGGAAGAAGCGAGAGCCAGAATGCAACGGTGAGGGTGCGGGAAAGAGCCATAAAGGAAACTAGGATAGCGCACAGTAGCGAAAAAATTTCATCGCCCCTGCCCAAACGGGTACTTTGGTACCCGCTCAGCTCACAAGTGACGGGCGAGGGCGCCCGTCGCTCACTTTCAACTTTCAACGAGCGACTCCCTGGCGTTCCCTAGTCGCGGCGGTGTGCAGATGGCAGATGGCAATGGCGAGCGCATCGGCCGCGTCGGCTGGTTCGGGAACCTGATCGAGGCTCAGAAGGCGCGTCACCATCTGCTGCACCTGGTGCTTCTCGGCCTTGCCGTATCCGACAACCGCTGACTTGATCGAGAGCGGCGAGTATTCGGCGACTTCAAGGCCCGCGCTGGCGGCTGCCAGCATGGCCACTCCGCGCACCTGACCAAGTTTCAAGGCGGACTTCACATTCACCGCATAGAACACATCTTCAATGGCGACGCGGTCAGGACGGTGCTCGGCGATGAGTTCCTGCAAGCGGATCGAGATGCGTGAGAGCCGGGCAGGCATCGGATCGCGGGCTGAAACCTTGATGGCGCCGCACGCGATGCAGATCAGGCGATCGTCGGCGAGCAGTTCGACCACGCCATAGCCGGTGTATTCCGTGCCGCAGTCGATGCCGAGGACGCGCATGCTTGTTTGCAGTGTAACGCGGGTCGTGCATCTTTGTAGCTTTGATTTGATCTAAGTCTTGGAGAGGTGCATTGCATGGCACGTATCGCAGGAGCTGATCCCAAACGCCAGGGCTGGCTGAGTGGGTTGTGGACGCGAATCGTTTACGGCATGACAAAACGCAAGCTGGGACACATCGTCGCCCCCGTCCAGGTCACGGCTCATCACACGAGGATCTTGTGGGGCTACGGACAGATGGAGCAATCGCTAGCGGGAAGCTCGCTGGTTGACGCCGGGCTCAAGCATCTGGCGGAACTGCGGGTGGCCACGCTGGTGGGCTGTCCGTTCTGAATCGACATCGGCTCTGCGGTCAGCGGAGAAATCGGAATCTCGGCAGAGAAGATCGGAGCCCTGCAAAACTACCGCACCAGTGGGCTGTTTTCGGAACTGGAGAAACTGGTCCTGGCGTACGCCGATCTCATGACGCAGACTCCGGTCGAAGTACCGGAGGCGGTCTTTGAGAAACTGCGTGCACAATTCAGCGCTGCACAGCTGGTCGAGTTAACGGCCACCATCGCTTGGGAGAATTACCGGGCCCGGTTCAACCACGCTTTTGGGGCGGAGTCGGAGAATTTCTCTGCGGGCAGTGTGTGCGCCCTGCCCGTGCGCTCACGCGATCCTGAGCGCGCGACGGGGACATGAAACCCGAGCGAGTGGGCGGACGGGATCAGCAGCATCGTGGACAACGCGCCCGGCTGTGATCGCGATCGTGGCAGAAGCTGGCGTAGGCAGCGGCGCTCGAAGTAAGTTGGTGCTGCGTCAGAAAACGCTCGTAGGCGGATTCGTCGAAGATCTCGCGCAGGATGGCTAGGCTCACGCTTGCCATTTGGGACAGGGTTGAGAGCAGGCTGCCGGGCTTTGCCAGGCTGGACAGCCGAGGGCGGCTGTCCCTACGTGAGCTGTTTATCATCATCCCTGCTCCTCGAGCGCCAGTTGCGTCCTCACGAACGGCACTTCCTTCACTTCCGCAGTCTTGCTTCCTGAGATCACGCGTGCCCACTCCAGCCCCGACTCGATCAGGATCATCGCGACCATCACGACCAGCACTCCGGTCACCGCCGCATCCAGACGGTCGTTGAAGATCAGGCGGGCGTTCGCTCCGGCGGCGGAGAGTTGATGGGCGTGGGCGAGAAATCCGATGCGTGGGTTGGGATCAAGAATCTTGTGATAGGACGCGGTGAAGGTCACCGCCACCAGCCAGACCAGGGGGATCATGGTGACCAGTACGAAGCGCAATCTCCCCATCTTCACGATGATGGTGGTCGCTACGCAGAGCGCCACTGTGGCCAGCAACTGGTTGCAAATTCCGAAGAGCGGCCAGAGCGAATTGATTCCGCCCAGCGGATCTTTGACGCCTTGCCAGAGAAAATATCCCCACATGGCCACAATCAATCCGCTGGTAAACAGAATCGACGGATACCAACTGATGCGGCCGATTGGCTTCCAGATGTGGCCGAGCGCGTCCTGCAGCATGAAGCGGCCGACGCGGGTGCCGGCATCGAGAATGGTCAGAATGAACAGCGCTTCAAACATGATGGCGAAGTGATACCAGAGCGCCATCACGGCTTCGCCTCCCAGGGTGTTCGAAAAGATGCTCGCCATGCCGACGGCGAAAGCGGGCGCGCCGCCGGTGCGGTTGAATAGCGTCTGCTCGCCGACGGCGTGCGCGAGCGAGGCCATCTGGGCGGCGCTGACGGGGAATCCCCACGCGCTGATCGTGGAAGCGGCGGTTTCCGGAGCTTGCCCGACGATGCCCGCGGGACTGTTCACGGCGAAATACACGCCCGGTTGCAGCACCGACGCGGCGATCATCGCCATGATGGCCACCAGGGACTCGGCCATCATGCCACCGTATCCCACCATGCGTGTTTCCGTCTCACGGCGGATCAGCTTGGGGGTAGTACCGCTCGAAATCAGCGAGTGAAATCCGCTGACCGCACCACAGGCGATGGTGATGAATGCGAAGGGGAAAACTTTGCCTGCGAACACGGGCCCGCTGCCGTCGGCAAAGCGCGTCAGCGGCGGCATGTGGAGCGAGGGACGCAGGGCCACGATTCCGATGGCCAGCAGCGAAATTGTGCCGAGCTTGACGAAGGTGCTCAGGTAGTCGCGCGGCGCAAGCAGCAGCCATACCGGCAGGGCCGACGCGGCGAATCCGTAGAGGATGATCAGAACGGCGAGCGTGGGCGCGGTCAGCGTGAAGACTGCAGCCCAGGAGGGCGTCTGCGAAACCCACTGTCCGCCGAAAATGGCGGCGAGAACCAGGACGAAGCCAACGAGCGAAGTTTCGAGCACCTTACCGGGGCGGATGCGACGCAGATACAAGCCCATCAGCACGGCGATGGGCATGGTCATGGCGATGGTGAACGCTCCCCACGGGCTCGATTTCAGCGCATTGACGACGATCAGCGCGGTCGCTCCGAGCAAAATGATGATGATGCTGATGACCGCGACGTAGGCCACGAATCCGCCGAGTTTCCCGATTTCTGTTTTCGCCATTTCCGTGAGCGATTTGCCGTCGCGGCGCACCGAGAAAAGCAGGATCACGAAATCCTGCACGCAGCCGCCTAGTACGGCGCCGGCGATGATCCAAAGAGTGCCGGGCAAGTAGCCGAATTGCGCGGCCAGCACGGGGCCGACAAGCGGACCGGGGCCGGCGATGGCGGCGAAGTGATGTCCGAAGACGACCCACTTGTTGGTGGGGACGAAGTCGCGGCCGTTGTCGAGACGCTCGGCGGGTGTGGCCCGCAGCGGATCGAGCGCCAGCAGTTTGGCGGATATGAACTTGCTGTAGAAACGGTATCCGACGGCGTAGGTGGCAACCGCGGCCACCACCAGCCACATGGCATTGATCTGCTCGCCACGATGCAGGGCGATGGTGGCCAGCGCCAGCGCTCCGAGCAGGCTGACGGCGACCCAGAGAAGAGTACGCAGGAGTTTTGACATGGGCTCGTGGTCCAGTGGCGAGTATTGTGGCGAAAAGGCGGTGCCGACGCAACCGGCAAAATCCGGGGAGCCCATCGTACGAGTCAGAAAATGATAATCTTATAGGTTCCGACCCATGTCTTCATTCATACCGGCGGAGAGAATCCGCCGCGGGTGCAGACAAATCTCTACTCACTGAGGACTTTGACGATGAAAATTGGAGTATTGACCGGCGGAGGCGATTGTCCCGGTCTGAATGCGGTGATCCGAGCAATCGTGCGCAAGGGCTCCTTTCACTATGGCGACGAATTTGTGGGATTCATGGAGGGCTGGCGCGGACTGGTAGAGGACAAGACAATGGCACTGGATCTTTCCACCGTGGGCGGTATCCTGCCGCGGGGCGGCACCATCCTGCGCACTTCGCGCACCAATCCCGCCAAGCATCCCGACGGGCTGCAACACTGCACCGAGAATCTCAAGAAGCACAACTGCGACGCGCTGATCGCCATCGGCGGCGACGACACGCTCTCGGTGGCGCAGAAATTGTTTGCCAATGGCGTGAAAGTCGTCGGCGTCCCGAAAACCATTGATAACGATCTGGCCGGCACCGACTTCACGTTCGGCTTTGACACGGCGGTCAACGTGGCGACCAGCGCCATCGACCGCGTTCACACCACGGCCGAGGCGCACAACCGCGTTATCGTGGTCGAGGTCATGGGACGCGACTCGGGCTGGATCGCCTGCTATAGCGGTATTGGCGGCGGCGCCGATGTCATCCTGGTGCCCGAAATTCCTTTCGACATTGATCAAGTGGCGGAGTTAATCCGCCAGCGCCATGCCCGCGGACGCTACTTCAGCATCGTGGTTGCCGCCGAAGGCGCGAAGTTCGCCGGCGGAGCCGAGATGCAAGACGGGGCGCCGGTTTTGCAGGACGTGGGCCGCGACGAATTCGGACACCTACGCCTGGGCGGCATCGGCTCGGTGCTGGCACGCGAGATCGAGAAGCGCACGGGCTTCGAGACGCGCTCGGTCGTATTGGGACACATTCAGCGCGGTGGTTCGCCGAGTGCTTTTGACCGTGTGCTGGCGACCCGCTACGGACTGGGCGCAATTGACATGGTCCATCGCGGAGAATTCGGCCACATGGCGGCACTGCGCGGCAACAAGATCATCTCCATCCCGCTCGCCGAGGCCATCGCCTCAAATCGCAAGGTGGACCAGGAAATTCTCGACGCTGCTACCGGTATTCTGGACAAACTCGAGGAGAAGGCTGACAAGCTTTCCTGACATTCAAGGCAGAGTAGGACGCGCATGCTGATTTCGGCATGCGCTTTTTTTTGTGCGAACGCGGGGCACTTCACAAAAAAGTGGGGAAGAGCGCATCGCCCGCTCTTCCCCGCCTGTTCAGGAGGCAACTCAGTCGGTCTGCGGCGCCACCTTGGCGCGAATCCCACTCATCGCAACGTGCGCGATGAGTTGGGCACCCGCGACTTGGGTTCGTACACGCAGAACGGTTCTTCGTCGAGGTAGTCGCCGGTGGCGGCGAAGGCGCGCGCACGGCATCCCATGCAGATATTGCGGAACTCGCAGCAGCCGCACTTCCCTTTCAGGTTCGCGGTGTCGCGCAGTTCGTTGAACACGGTGGCATTCGCCCAGATGTCGGCAAATTGTTCCTTGCGTAGATCGCCCGCGATCGCCGGGAGATAGCCGCAGGGGTAAACCTCGCCTTCATGCGAAATGAAACAGACACCGGTCCCGGCGAGGCAACCCTTGGTCATCGCGTTCATGTCGTTGGGATGTCCGCTGGGATGGCCGGTGTGATGTCCGGGGGGAGGGTTCATCGGCCTTAACGAAATGCCGGTGCCGCCGGGCATGAGCATGTCGGTGGGACCGATTGCATCAGGGTAAGTAGGGGAAGGCGTTGGAGAAACTTTAGCGGCCGCTTCCGCGGCGTGCCGGTCGGCGACTCGGCGCTGGCGCACCACGCGGAAATAATGCGGAGCGCAGGTGGCTTTGAGTTCGATGCCGCCTTCCAGGGAACGATCGTAGAACCAGTTCAGCATGCGCTCGTATTCCTCGGGTGGAACCATCTGGTCGGCAGCAATGTCCACGCCGCACCCGACCGGCACCAGCAGGAACGTGTGCAGAGCGTCAGCCCCAATGGTCTTCGCCAATTCCAGGACGCACGGCAATTGCTCCGCATTGTGGCGCGCGATGGTCATGTTGATCTGCACCGACATACCCACGGCCTTCAGGTTGCGGAAGCCGTAGAGCGCGGCTTCAAAAGCACCGGGAATTCCGCGGAACGTGTCGTGGGTCGCAGCGTCAGCTCCGTCGAGGCTGATGGACACACGCTTGATGGCCGAATCGGCGATCATGCGCGCCACTTCCTTGGTCACCAGCGTCCCGTTGGTCGCTAGGGCCACGCGCAGTCCTTTGTCGCCGGCATAGCGGGCGAGTTGAAAAATGTCGGAGCGATAGAGAGGCTCGCCGCCGCTGAGAACAAGAATGGGATTCGCAACCGCAACGATCTGATCGATGATGTCGAGCGCCTTGGTCGTCGGCAAGTCGGTGGGCGAGCTGAG
>JAIQFZ010000213.1 GCA_020073015.1 Terriglobia bacterium
AAGCCCATTGCTGGAAATCGGCACGATGGGTTTGATGAGGCGGGGACTGGAAACGAGCCCCACAAGATCTCTTGGGCATCGCGCCAGTCCTCGACCCTACTAGGGGATGAAAGAGCCCTACAGGAAAGGAGAGCAGCGAATCCATCCTGGCCTCGAGTCTTGCAGGCGACACCGCGAGGTGCCGCTTGAAGCGTAGACAGGGGTATCGGTGGGCCGGGCTATTGAGCTTCGAAAAGCCGATGGAACAGGATGCCGACTCTATTCCGTGTGGAGGAAGGCAACACGACAGCCACGCTAATCGCGAGTGGCTTGTTAGGTCCTGCGTAGTCTAAGAACCCGCGCACGCTGAGAAACAACATGCACGAGAACCGGGAGATCTCCTGCACGTCTTGGTCAAACGATCAAGACCGGTCCGCGAAGGCCATAAACCGAACGGCGGACGTGAACGTACAGGAGAAGTCGGACTGTGTCGTAGTGTGTGCTGAGCAGCGCGTTGTTCGGGAGGGTTGAAGTCCCTCTGGCGCTCGAATGAGGGGCGCCATATCCAAAGACGGCGGTAATGCGTCGTCGGCCGGAGGCGTAATCCTCCGGAGGGCAGGGTGTCCATTGCGAGATGGAATCCGAAGGGCATGAGGAGAAGTACCGGGCCGTAATCGATGGGGGCTGCCCCGAAGATGAACCGGTCGGCCAAAGGTGGGGTAAGGTCGAGCCTGCACTATGGAGGCGAAGGCGTTCTCATTCACCCACCGCACCAAGGTGTTTGCGGATGGCACGGTACGGAAGAGTGATGCGTGACCTCAGGAGGACTGGCAGAGTCTCCGGGTGGCACTGGAGTAAGCAGACCTATAAGCGCAAGCGAAGTGGCGAGCGACGCTCTGTCAGTAGTCGGACGGCTGAACAGTACCTAAAACGCGACGAAAGCCGCGTGACCGAGTGATCGGCGACCGGAGTGGGTCGGGGAAGGCAGCCGGCGAAGACGGTCAGGAAGAGAAGGGAAACCAGATGAGTAAAGATGAGGGAGGTTGGAACAGTTCCTTAAGGGAAAAACCCGTACGCTCTCGTCTGAGGAGACTGGTGGACTGGATCAACCTGGCGGGTGCCAAGAAGGTCCATTCATTAATTGACAAAGTGTACAAGCGGAAGAATCTGGAGATGGCCTGGGAGAGGGTGAAGGCAAACCGGGGCAGTGGAGGTGTAGATGGGCAGACTCTGGAGGCCTTCGAAACGCAGCTGGACCAGCAGTTGGAACGGCTGCAGCGAGAGCTGAAAGAGGATACCTATCGGCCTCTGCCGGTGCGACAACACCCGATCCCGAAGCGGGACAAACCCGGCGAGTATCGAATGCTCGGCATACCTGCGATCTATGATCGCTTGTGCCAGCAAGCGCTGCTCAATCGGTTGGAGCCTATCTTCGAGCCGATATTCGATGATGCCAGCTTCGGCTATCGGCGAGGGCGATCGACGAAGGACGCGCTGCGCAAAATCTGGAAAGAGATCCAAGGTGGGTCGGAGTGGATTGTGGATGCGGATCTCCGAGATTTTTTCGGGTCTGTGGATCACGAAAAGCTCCTCACGCTGGTAGCCCAACGGATCGCGGATGGCCGGGTGCTTCGCCTGATCAGGGCGATGCTCAAGGCAGGAAGCTACGGCAAAGGGCAGGTCCTTCCCAGTGAGCGAGGCACTCCGCAAGGAGGTGTGGTTTCGCCTACGCTCAGCAACATACTTCTGACGCCGTTCGATCGGGAGATGCGGCTGAGAGGATATCAGCTGACGAGGTATGCCGATGATTGGGTGGTCACCTGTAAGTCGGCAGCAGAGGCACGTTCTGCAGTGGACGCGGCCCGCCGAATCCTGAAACAACTGGGGGTGGAGTTACATCCGCAGAAAACGCGGATCGTTCATGTCCGCTACGGCTTCGAGTTTCTTGGCTATAAGATCAAGCGCGGGAAGAAACTGCACTTACCCGAAAGCAAGATTCGCAGCCAAGCACGTTCGGGTGCACTCTACGCGTACCCACGTGAGAAGTCGATCCAACGTTTCCAGGATCAGGTACGGCAACGCACCAAACGGAGGGTTCCTCTGAAAACCCAGGAGCTGATTGCGAGACTTAACCCGCTCTTGAGGGGGTGGGGCGAGTATTACAAACGAGCCCACGTCCGAAAGCTCTTCAATCAGCTCGACCGTTGGATCATGCGGCGGATCTGGTCGCATCGGTTTAAACGTTGGCGCAATGGCGGTTGGAAACAACTGCCTGCAACGACGTTGTACGGTGAGTATGAGCTTGTGAACTTGGTGGGGTTAATTCCTTTTCTTGCTTCCCGCAGTGATTGAGTCTTCGTAAAAGCTGCATACGGGAAAACTGTACGTGCAGTTTGAGCGGCGGACGGAGGCTAGCGCGCAAGCGCGCCTCCTCCGACCCGACACCTGTGAACCAGCCGAACAAGGAAAGGCAACTTTCCGCGGAGGCCGGGGAGGGAAGGGCACAGACTGAGGAGAACATCGTTCAATCTCACATGTGCCCGACACAGAGCGGGAAACGCATGTCCCAGGGATTGCACGGTGTGCGGCAGGCAGACTTCGCCGCCACTCATCCTTGGTAAGAGCCGTATGCGTAAACGCGCTCGTACGGATCTGCGCGGGGGCGATCAGCGATGGTCGTCCCTACCGCGACAGTAATCCAAGCAAATCAGTGGAGCGTGCCTGACTCACAGCATGATTGACGAAACAAAGCTCTGTGCGCTCGTTGCGTACCTAGGTTCTCAACAACTTGCCAGTTGTGGCCGTGTTTCGAAAGGTGGCGTGAGGTTTCCGATGCATAATGTTCCGTTCGGAAAGCGCTGACAAGGCTCTGGGTGTCAGATTAGGATTTTATCGTGCACAGACGCCCACCATGCAGTACCCCCTAAAGGTCACTTGTCGGCCTTGTCATTCGATTGTGGCCCGGGCGTCGGGCTCGAGCCTCCGGATGTCGCCTGCTGCCGCCTCTTCTGGGCCTCTTTCTCGAGTTGTTTGTATTTCTCCTGTTGCTCGCATGTGAGCACGTTGTTGATTTGTGGCTCGAACGACTGGTGGATGGCTTTCACCTTTTCCATCTTTTGATCCTGCAGAAGCGAAGAATCCTGTCGGACAGTTCGGATTTGCTGCCCCTCCTGCATCAGGATCGGCTTTAGCTTGGCCTTCTGGTCGTCTGTCAGGTTGAGTTGCTCACCAAGCCAGCGTAAGTGTGCTGCGACGCGGTTGGCTCCGTGATGCCCGTAGCCCCCGCCGCGCCCACTTTGGGCAAATGCCCACAGGCCACTACCACCCACAACAATGGCCAGAACCACAGCCCACGATCGCAACGTTCTGTGCATGATCTCTCCCTTCAGACAACTACGCAGGTTGCCTAGTCGTGCTCTGAGCGCATCCCGGGGTCGATATCAGACTACTCCGCTTCACGGTTTTAACACCGCTATTTCAAAGGAAAGTCTCGCCGCCCACGCTCTTCTCCGTGACACAAAACTGGGCCCACCCTTGAATTCGCGCCGCCGATGCCGAAGCTCGACGCAAAGAGCTGAGTGTTGCGGCGCGCCATGTCCGGCGTCAGGAAAGAGCCACGCCTCTCCTGGATGAGATCCGTGGGAGGATCGACGCAGCGAAGTCCATCGCGTTGCCCTCCAGTGCACTCAGCAAGGCCTGCCAATACGCGCTCACACTGTGGAGGAAACTTACAAGATTCCTGGAATATCCGGAACTTGAGCTGAGCAATAACCTAGCGGAAAATTCAATGCGTCCCGTGGCTCTGGGCCGCAATTATGCACAGTTGTCGATTATGCGCAGTGCCGTAGGTGTTTGTCTCGATAGAGGAACCGTAAGCGCCATTGGCCATTTTCGAGGTACGCGGACTGCACATAATTGATGATCTCCTGACGTGGGCATTTCTGATGCCCAGGAGATCATCATGGAAACTGAAGTCGTGGTTCACCCGCAAGTGCGAACGTGGCTGGAGCG
>JAIQFZ010000214.1 GCA_020073015.1 Terriglobia bacterium
TCCACGCGGCGTTGCTGCGTCAGGGTTTCCCCCATTGCGCAAAATTCCCCACTGCTGCCTCCCGTAGGAGTCTGGACCGTGTTTCAGTTCCAGTGTGTCCGTGCGCCCTCTCAGGCCGGATACCGATCTTCGCCTTGGTAGGCCATTACCCTACCAACTAGCTAATCAGCCGCGACCCCCTCCAAAAGCGGATTGCTCCTTTGATCTTGCGATATTATGCGGTATTAGCCTCGGTTTCCCGAGGTTATCCCCCACTCAAGGGCAGGTAGTCACGTGTTACTCACCCGGTCGCCACTGTACTCAGGGATTGCTCCCCTTTCTCGTTCGACTTGCATGTGTTAGGCACGCCGCCAGCGTTGATTCTGAGCCAGGATCAAACTCTCGTTTGAAACCTGAGGTCGGTCTGGGTAGACCAACCACCCCTGCCTGCTGAGGCAAGGGTCTATCTTGTGAGTACGTTCAGACTTGAGCCCGAACATTTCCATATCACAACTGGCACGTTCAACCTTTTGTCAAAGACCGATCCGCTTTCCGCCTGAGCGGTGCGCCTTCAATCCGTACAGACTCACAGATGGAATCCGTACGTCCTCGAAACCTTTCAACCCTATCGCCCCCGCGCGACCGCTGTCAACCCTCTGAAATCACAGGATTTCCACCTGATTTCAACAGCAGGGGAGTCGGCATCCAGGAAGACCAACTTCAGACTGGAGAACTCTTTGCGGCGCGCTCGAAAACGCTCTTCCGCTCGGAATGGACCTAGAATTCGGCGCACACCGACCACGGAAGACGATGAAAACATTAAAGATCACTTGGAGGCTCTGCTTTTCGCGGAAACCCTTCAGGGACCTTGTCCCCGAATGCGAACCCCAAGAAACGGGGTTAAATAGAGGCTTACTGAATTGGATGCCAAAAGCCCCCGCGGAGATTCAACGGGCAGGCCTAGACAAACAGTCATCGTCCTCGACTCCAACGTTTATACCAGAAGTGCCCGGGGTGTGCAAGAGGGGAACCAAAAAAGTTACTTGTTTGGCACATACGGAAGTTTGAGGGCGGAAGAAGGTGTCCACTGGCGGACTCCTGCTCTGGGATGCGGGGGCAAGATGCCCTCGCGACAGTCGGCGGAGCGGCAGCGCTACAATTGAAACCAGCCGTGATTTCGGTCGTTCAACTCGGAACGCTAAGCTATGCCGAAGGATTGCGGCTGCAGCAGAAGCTGGTCGAAGCGCGCAAGGCGGGGCAGATTGGGGACGTGCTGCTGCTGCTGGAGCACACGCCGGTGATCACGCTCGGGCGGAATGCGAAGGCAGCGAATGTGCTCGCCTCGGCGGAATTACTGGCTGCGCGCGGCGTGGAAGTGTTCGATTGCGATCGCGGCGGGGACGTGACGTTTCACGGACCGGGGCAGCTGGTGGGGTATCCGATCTTTGATTTGCGGGGATTTGAAAGCTCTCAGGTCCCAGCTCTCAGGTCTCAGGAACCACAGGTTGGTCTCGGCTCTCCCGCAAGGCGCAAAACCTTGGGCGCCGTCGACTACGTGCGGCGGCTGGAAGAGGTGCTGATTCGAACGTGTGGCGATTTCGGGATTGCGACGGAGCGCATCGCAGGACTGACGGGCGTTTGGACGGACGCCGCCTCAGCCGAGCCTTGCTCGGCTGGACAGCCGGGGGCGGCTGTCCCTACGCGAGAAGCTAAGATTGCGGCGATTGGGGTGCACATTTCGCGCTCCGTAACTTCGCATGGGTTTGCTTTGAATGTGAACACGGATCTGAGCTATTTCAACCTAATCGTCCCCTGCGGCATCACCGCGAAGCCCTTAACCTCAATGCAGAAAGAATTGTGCCGCGAAGTTGATCTGAACGAAGTGGCGCAGACGGTGTCGCGCAACTTTGGTAGCGTCTTTGGCAGCCAGATGCTATGGGTCGACACCATCGATGCGCTGCTCGGACACACGGTTGGCTTCCCCATGAGAGCGCCTGCCGATCTTCGTCACATCAAACAAGACGACGATACAACCTGGGCGTGACGCTCGTAACGTCAACCGTTGCAGCATCACAGGATGATCGCTACTTCAAAAGACGAGACCGTATTGATGCACACCGCAACGCGCGCCTCATGGTCGGGTGGTACCGAAGTTCTAGGAATGCTATTGGAGAGAACGTCGGATGCGAGCGAGAAAGAGAAGGCTTTATTCGCGGTGCTCAGAGAGGGCGGTTCCATAGTTATACGAGGAGTCTCGGAAAATGCGAATTCTGAGGCTGCTGCGAATGAGACGGGAAAGCCGCAATCCGAGCCACCGGACACGCCGGCTGTTCGAACCGTGAGATTACTGCTAGACAAGGGCGTGCCGATTGAATCCCGCGACGAAGAAGGCAGCACGCTCCTGACAACCGCAGCTGGTTATGGTGAAACTGAGATTGTTCGGCTACTGCTCGAGCGCGGGGCGGACGTTCAGGCGAAGGATGAACATGGTCTTACGGCGCTGATGGCCGCGGCTTGCCAGTGTGCGCTAGCTACGATGAATGACACCTACGACATTGTGAAAATACTCTTGGAGAAGGGCGCCGATGTAAATGGGCGGAATCATGAAGGCGAAACCGCGCTGATCCTTGCGTCCGGAATGGCCGGTGATCCCGCTGTTTTGAAGCTGCTGTTAGATGGTGGCGCCGATCCGACCGCCAAGGATAAGCACGGGGAGACGGCACTAGCCTTGGCCATCAAGAGCTATCGCCCGGATAAAGTTCAGGTCTTGAAGCAAGCTACCGCGCACGCTCGCTGAATTCGTCCTCCAGTAGCCGTGCCATTGCCTCTCGCGATACCATCTGTGTCACGCAAGCCGCGCCGCACTGCCATGGCTACGAAGAAGAAACCAGCTTCCGTCACGAACCGCCTCAAGAGCCAAAAGCCAAAAGCTAGGAGCCGACAGCCAGGCAGCGATCTTCGCTCCTACACCATCCTCGACTACCGCCTAGAGAAGCCCAGCTTCACGCTGCGCCAAGTTCGCATAGGCGACGAAACGCGCTACGAAGTCGAGAGCGGCGATCTTTTTCAGAACGATCTCTCGCGCCCTGTGCCCCCCCTCCGCGAATCGAAATATTTGTCGAAGCAGCAGGTGATTGAGATCTACCGTTGGATGCTCCTCAACCGGCGCATGGAAGCGGCACTCGAGAATCTCTACAAGCAGGGGAAGGTGGTGGGCGGAGTTTATTTTGGGCTGGGGCAGGAGGCTTGCTCGTGTGCTTCCGCTTTCGCGCTTCGCAAAGACGAGTGGCTGGGGCCGATGATCCGGAACCAGGGGGCGCTGCTGGTGCGCGGGTTTGCGCCGCGCGACATCATGATGCAGTACATGGCCAAGGCGGGTTCGCCCACAAAAGGGCGGGATGCTTCGTCGCATTTTGGGGACATCGAGAAGCGCAATGTGGTGGCGCCGATTTCTACTTTGGGCGATTTGATTCCGGTGCTTGCAGGAGTGGCGCTGGGCGCGCGGCTGCAGGGGAAGCAGATTGCTGCGATGACTTACATCGGCGATGGCGGACAGTCGACAGGCGTGACCTACGAGGGGCTGAATTTCGCAGCGGTGCAGAAGTTGGGGCTGGTGCTGATTGTCGAAAACAATTTATGGGGATATTCGACTCCGGCGGACATGCAGTTCCTCGTGAAGGACCTGGCAGAGCGGGCGATTGCTTACGGCATTCCCGGAGTGATTGTCGATGGCACGGATGCGTGCCAGGTGTATGACGCGTGCCACGAGGCTTGCGAGCGGGCGAGGCGGGGCGAGGGGCCGACGCTGATTGAAGCCAAGATGATGCGCATGAAGGGGCACGCCATTCACGATGCGGCGGAGTATGTGCCGAAGCCGCTGTTTGAGTATTGGAAGAGGCGGGATCCGATTGCGCGGCTGGAAGGTTATCTGTTGAAGAAGAAATGGCTGAGCGCGGCAGAGAACGCGAAGCTGATGGCGGATGTGGAGCGGCAGTTG
>JAIQFZ010000215.1 GCA_020073015.1 Terriglobia bacterium
ATCGATGATCAAATCTTGTGGACGCTTGAATTCCGTGATGGACAACGTTTCTGGCTTCGTGTCCTTGCGCGGGCACTCGTCACACAACGCACAATCGGGAGCAAGCACCGTGCCCTTGGCTGGGAGATCGCCGCCCAGTCGAGTCTGCAGTGCGGTGCGGAGTATCCGTGGCGTCGGTGGACAGCCGGGGACGTAGTAGTCCACGTCCACGATCTGGTCGAGCGTCCTCACGGTGTCATGAAATTCCGGCAGTACCACCATGTGCCCGTCATCGTGGTGAGACGTCACCGGAAGAACGCCCTCGGGATTCACCGTGCTGGGTGATTCGAAATAGACAGTCCTCAGGATACTTTCCCGGTCGAACAGATTGGCTAGACCGGGAATTCCGCCCAAGTGCGAACACGATCCGAACGCCACCAGCAACCCGGACTTGCTTCTCAACAGCCGTGCCATCTCCTCTTGTTCTGTCGTGCGAATGGCACCGTTCAAGAAGGTTGCCGCGATCGAACCATCCGGCATCGCCTCGACATCCTTTCGTTTGAAGTCCAGAGCTACGGGCCAGAAGACGATCTCTACGGCGGCAACGACGTCCAGAAGGGCCTCGGCTAGATCGACCACGGTCTCCTCACAGCCGCCGCAAGACGAGCACCAGTAAAAGGCGATTCTTGGCTTCGTCGCCATCACACCGCCACCTCCTCGCGGATGTCCTCTGGCTTCGCTTCTAGCTGAAGCGGGCCAAGCGCGCGGACTTTCTCGACCATGTCGTTGATGGCGCTCCGTACCCGGTCACCCTCGGCCGCAGAAATCCATTCCAGGCGGAAACGCTCTTCTTCGATTCCCATCTGCCGCAGTACGCGCTTGAGCAGGTGATAGCGCCGCAGCGTCTTGTAGTTACCCTCCTGGTAGTGACAGTCGCCGGGATGGCAGCCGCCTATCAGCACGCCGTCCGCTCCTTGCGCAAAGGCATCGAGCACAAACTGCGGATCCACCCGACCGGAACACATCAGGCGGATCACGCGCACATTGGGGGCGTACTTCATGCGCGAGGTGCCGGCCAGGTCCGCGGCAAGATACGTGCACCAGTTGCAGAAGAACGCCACGATTCGAGGTTCAAATGCTGCCTGCGACAGCGGCGCGCGACTGAGTTGGCGGTTACGCATAGGCCAGAACTCCCTCGATCTCCTCGAAAATCTCCTCATCCTCAAAGAAATTCTGCTGGATGGAGCCCGACGGGCACCCAGCCACGCAGGTTCCGCAGCCCTTGCACAGCACTTCGTTGATCGTGGCTTTCTTCTTCTCTTCCGCAAACGAGATAGCCTGGTAAGGACAGAGCGGGATGCAGCTCTTGCAGCCGGAGCACTCGTCTTCGGAGATGAATGCCGTGTACGGTTCGAGTTCCACGAACTGTGCGTCGATCAGCGCCATCGCTTCCGCTGCGGCTGCCCCCGCCTGCGCGACCGCGTCCGGAATGTCCTTCGGTCCCTGGCAGGCGCCCGCGATGAACACACCCTCGGTAAACGTGCTGACCGGCGCGAGTTTTGGATGCCGCTCCAGGAACCAACCCTCACTCGAGCAACTGATGTTGAACATCCGGCGGACCGCCTGCGCATCCGACTGCGGCTCCATTCCCACCGAAAGCACGACCATGTCCACCGGAATGCGGCGCACGAACGCCGCCAGCGTGTCTTCCGCGCGGATCACCAGCCTGCCTTTCTCAGAGGGGTGGGCCGCCCAATCGGTGACTTCGGCAACGCGGCCTCGTACGAAATGCACACCTTCATCGAGCAGCCGGTCGTAGAACTCTTCGTATCCTTTTCCCGGCGTCCGCATATCAATGTAGAAGTTGTAAACTTCTGCGCCGGTCCGCTCCTTAATAAGGTGCGCCAGCTTGAGCGAGTACATGCAGCACACCTTCGAGCACCAGCGGTTCGTGTTAGCATCCCGGGACCCGACGCAATGGATAATTCCTACCGCTTGAGGTCGCTTGCCGTCCCGCAAGACTAGCTCTCCAGCGGTCGGCCCGGCAGCATTGATCAGGCGCTCCACTTCCAGCGATGTGTACACGTTGGGATAGCGCCCGTAACCGTAATAAGGATTACGAACGGGATCGAAAGTCTTGAACCCGGTAGCCAGGATGATGGTTCCAACCTCGATATCCTCCAGCGTCTCCTTCTGGGTGAAGTCGATGGCGTTACGATCACCGCACGCTTCCACGCAAGTTTTCTTGCACTTCTTTGACTTGAATTCGATGCAGGTTTCGGGATCAATCACGACTTTCTGCGGCACCGCCTGAGGGAACGGCAAGTAAACCGGCTTCCTCTTACTCAAGCCCAGGTTGAATTCGTCGAGAGTCTTGGCCTCCTTGTATACGCAAGCGGTTATGCACTCCTGGCATCCGAGGCAGAGCTCTTCATTGATGTAGCGCGGTTTGCGCTTCACTTGGACTCGGTAGTTGCCTACATAGCCAGCGGCTTTGACCACCTCCGAGTATGTCCAAAGCGTGATGCCGGGATGTGATCCCACGGCTGTCATCTTGGGTGTAAGAATGCAGGCCGCGCAATCGAGCGTGGGAAAGGTCTTATCGAACTTGGCCATGTGCCCGCCAATGGTGGGCTCGCGTTCGACCAGGTAGACGTGTTTGCCGGCCTCAGCGAGCGTCAGTGCAGCGTGAATTCCAGCGATCCCACCACCCACGACCAACACGTTGGGATTGATGGGAACACGCCTCTTCTGCAATGGTTTGTGCAGGGATACACGCCGCACTGCCGCCCGAACCAGGTCATTCGCCTTAGCCGTTGCCGCTTGCTTGTCTAGATGAACCCATGAGACGTGCTCGCGAATATTCACCATCTGGAGCAAGAACGGATTTAGGCCGGCGCGGTCGATGGCCCGGCGAAACGTGGGTTCGTGCAGGAGGGGTGAACAAGAAGCAACCACGATCCGATTCAGACCAAGTTCCCGAACATCTTGTTGAATGAGTGCCTGCCCTGGATCGGAGCACATGTACTTGTAATCGCGCGAAACGACTACGCCCGGCAGTCCGGTTGCATATCCTGAGACGGCTTTTACATCCACGGTCCCGGCGATGTTCGTTCCGCAATGACAGACGTATACTCCAACGCGCACGCCGCCAGCGTTCGATCCGTTTGTCGGAGTGCGGGTCTCAGGCATACGCGATCTCCTTCGCCTCAAGCACCGGCTCGACGGGCACCAGACTCCGCCGTAGCCCAATCGTCGCCGCGGATGCGCCCAGCGCCAGCGCCATCAGTTGCGTAAAATAGAGGACCGGGATCGACAAGGGATGGCGCTCGCTGCCAGCCTCCTTCTGAAAGCACTCTAGGTTGAACTGGCAGAGTGGACAGACCGTCGCGATGACATCCGCGCCATTCATTTGCGCTTCCGCGATCAGGTAACGGATGAGATGTAGCCCGATGTCCGGCAGAGTCCCCTTCTGGCTTCCGCCGCAGCAACGCGTCTTCAGCGGGTAAGGCACAACGTTTGCGCCGCAAGCTACCAACAACCGGTCCATGGAGGTTGGGTTCCGCTGGTCGTCGAACGTGGCGTAGGGCCTGACAATCTGACAACCATAATAGGGAGCAACCTTCAGGCCCTTGAGGGGCCGAGTCACCTTGGCGGCGATCGTCTTTACTCCAATTTCGTTCAGGAAGATGTCCAGCGGGTGGCGCACCCGAACTCGATCCTCGTATTTGAGCCCGATGGCATCAAGGGCGCGCGTGACCACCAGTTTGATGTCGGGATAGTCGCGGATATAACGCTGGGTCTTATTGAGGACCAGGTAACAGGCGGCGCACGGAGCGATGATGTCCATGTGTGCGCGTTCGGCCAAGGCCAGGTTCCGCGCGGCCAGCGCATACGAAGTCAGTTCATCGACCGACATGTAGGTCGTCGCTCCACAGCAGTTCCAGTCTT
>JAIQFZ010000073.1 GCA_020073015.1 Terriglobia bacterium
CCTGTCTACGCTTCACTGAGTTCCTCGCGGTATCAGCGCAAGACTCGGGGCCGAGCGGATCGCTAATCCTTTCTCGTAAGAATTTTGCATTCTCTGCTTCATACCGGTTTATCCCGGCGCACAAACATCGCCGTTACACCAACAACGCCCCAAGTGCCTTGTCATGAGATGAGTTCCAGATAGTGGGTCGCCGGCACGCTCCGCAACCGCGCGGCGGCCGCTTCGGGAGTGATGTCGCGCTGCGGCATGGCCAGCATTTCGTATCCCACCATGAATTTCTTTACCGTGGCCGATCGCAGCAGAGGCGGATAGAAATGGGCATGCAAATGAAACTCTGGATGCTCCCGGCCATCGGTCGGCCGCTGGTGAAAACCCATGGTGTACGGGAATGAAGTCTGAAACAGGTTGTCGTAGCGGATCGTAATCTGCCGGAGGATGTCCGCCAGCGCCGTGCGCTCCTCATCGTTCAATGCTTCGAGCGATACCACTCGCCTGCGACTCAGGAGCAACGTCTCAAACGGCCAGACCGCCCAGTAGGGCACCAGCGCAACAAAGTGACCGTTCCCGCAGACCAGGCGTTCCTGCTTTTCCAGCTCCAGAGCCAGATAGTCGCCCAGCAGGCTGGTGGCGTGTCGCTGCTGATAGTCGCCGAACGATTCCAGTTCCTTCGCTAATTCATTGGGCAGGATTTCGTTGGCCCAGATCTGCCCGTGAGGGTGCGGGTTACTGCATCCCATCATCTCGCCGCGATTCTCGAAAATCTGTACTGATTGCACGCGGGGCTGGTTCCCCAGCTCCGCAAACTCCTGGATCCATGTGTCCACGACCGCACGCAATTCGGAAACGCTCATGCGCGCCATGGTCAGATCATGCCGCGGTGAATAACACACCACGCGGCACCGGCCAGTTTCGCTGCGAGCCACCAGCAACTCCCCCTCCCGCACTTCCTGGGCTGGGACCTCTGGTTTCAAAGCCGCAAAATCATTATCAAAAACGAACGTCGTAGGGTAGGCAGGATTCCTCACACCTCCTGCCCGCACACTGCCGGGGCAGAGGTAGCAGTTCGGGTCAAAGCGTACCTGCGCTTCGGGCGCAATGTTCTCCACTTGCCCTTGCCACGGACGCTCGGTACGTTGCGGCGAAACCAGTACCCATTCCCGGGTCAGCGGATTGAAGCGGCGATGCGGACGCGATGCGAGGTCGATTGCGCTCATCGGGATAGGTGTGAAATGGATCCGTGGTTGGTCAAGCGAGCCCCACCCCGTCGGCGGCCGAACAGACGTAAATCTCCGGCCTTCGACCCGTGGCACGCTCGTAGCCTTCACTCACGCTTTGCTGGAAAGCATCGACGCAGCTGGCGTCGACCAGATTGATCGTGCAGCCGCCGAATCCTCCGCCTGTCATGCGCGCACCGTACACGCCTTGGGCCTGTTCCACGAGCTGCACCATCAAATCGAGCTCCGCACAACTGACTTCAAAATCGTCCCGCAGACTCCGATGCGACTCGCGCATCAGGTCCCCGAACGCGCTCAGTTCGTTCCGTGTCAGGGCGGCAGCGGCTTGAACCACGCGTGCATTTTCACTGATCACGTGCCGGCAGCGGCGCAGGATCTTGTCCGGCAACTCGCCGCTCAGTGCGGCGAGCTCTTCCAGCGTCGCATCGCGCAAGGCCCGCACGCTCCGGAAATGCCTCGACAAATACTTCACGCCCGCTTCGCACTCTGCGCGCCGCTGGTTGTATTCTCCGCCCGCGATCGCGTGCCGCACCATCGTGTTGCAGATTACCAGGCGTGCGTCCGCGCGGAGCGGCAGCAGGCGGTAGTCCAGCGACCGGCAGTCCAGGAGCAGCGCATGATCCCGCTTGCCGTGACTGGCCACGAACTGGTCCATAATCCCGCAGCGCGCGCCCACAAACTCATTTTCAGCCTGCTGGCACAGCCGCGCCAGCTGGGCCCGGTCCGTCTCCTGACCTGCGAGATCCATCAGTGCGTAGCCGACGGCCACCTCGACCGAGGCCGATGAGCTGAGCCCAGCCCCCACTGGAACGTCTCCGCAAATGAGCAGGTTCGCGCCCGTCAAGGGGATGCCGGATTCCGCCAAGACCTTGGCGACGCCTACAACGTAGTCGCTCCAGTGTCCAGATCCGCGAACGGGAAGTTGATCCAGCTCGAACGTGGCCTCCTCGGAGAAATTTTCGGACCGGACGATCAGCTTGCCGTCGCGGCGCGGGGCAGCCGCCACTCGCGTGCACATCCCGATCGCGGCCGGCATCACGAAACCTTCGTTGTAGTCGGTGTGCTCGCCGATCAGATTCACTCGTCCGGGCGCCTGATATATCGTGGGTACATCTCCAAAGCGGCGCACGAAGTCCTGGGCCAAAGTCTGGACAGTACGCTCGTGGTGGGAACTGATGTCCTGCAAGTGTGCGGGCAAGCTCTTGCCAGTGTTTTCAGACCCGTTTGTACGATGGACCCAAACCGTTGTCAAGAACATGCGCTAGAATCGATGGCCGCAAGTTGATGCGTTGCTCACCGAGGTATTCATGACCATTCGTCGCGTCGCCGAAATCGCGCTGTCTTGTGTTTCCACCGTGCTGATTGTGTGCTCCCTCTCTCCCGCCCAGTCCCATGACAGTGCGGCACTCGCCCTCACTCCTCCCATGGGTTGGAACAGTTGGAATAAATTTGCCTGCGATGTCAGCGAGAAACTCATCCGCGAAACGGCCGATGCCATGGTCAGCAGCGGACTGAAAGCCGCCGGATACCAGTACGTCAATATCGACGATTGCTGGCAGGTCAGCCGCGCCGCCGATGGCACCATTGTGGCCGACGCACAGCGTTTTCCAAGCGGCCTCAAAGCGCTCGCCGAGTACGTGCATAGTAAAGGATTGAAACTCGGCATCTACACCGACGCCGGCCGCATGACTTGCCAGAAACGTCCGGGCAGTTACGAACACGAGGCGCAGGACATCAACACCTACGCAGCCTGGGGAATGGACTACGTAAAAATCGACTGGTGCTATGCCGAAGGCCTGGATCCCGAAGTGCAATACGCGAAATTTCGCGACGCGCTGGCGCAAGCCGCTCACCCGATCGTTTTCAGCATCTGCAACTGGGGAGTCAAAGCGCCCTGGCGCTGGGGCCCTCACATGGGAAATCTGTGGCGCACCACCGGCGACATCAACGACACCTACGAGCGCATGTCGTTGATCGGATTTTCACAGAATGGCCTGGAGAAATTTGCCGGTCCCGGACATTGGAACGATCCCGACATGCTCGAGGTCGGCAACGGTGGCATGAACCGTGACGAGTACCGCACGCACATGGCCCTGTGGGCGATTCTGGCCGCCCCGCTGCTTGCAGGAAACGATCTCCGCAGCATGACTCCCGAAACCAAAGAACTGCTTACCAATGCCGAAGTGATCGCGGTGGATCAGGACCCCAAGGGCACACAAGGTCACCGAGTGTGGGAAGAAGGAACGCTCGAAATCTGGGTCAAACCGCTCGCCGACGGCAGCTACGCGGTCGGACTCTTCAACCGCACGGAAGCTGCGTTCAAGATGAGCTTCGACTTCAAGACCATTGGCATCGAGCATCCATCCAAGCTTCGCGATCTATGGGAACACAAGGATCTCACCGTACAGGGAGACTTATACACAACCGAGGTCCCTACGCACGGAGTCGTGTTGTTGCGCGTTTACAGATGAGCATGGCGAAGCACTGAGAAGGAGCAAGCCGCGTCTCTACCGGTCGGGACAGGGGGCGGACAGGAATGTCCGCCCCACGCGACGAAGATCAGTGCGTCGAGGACAGCACTGCCACCCCGTAACGCGGGAGGGACACGGTTTGTTTGGTCCCGCCCGCAAGAACATCCACCATGGCGGCGGGGAGAGTGACTGTCTCTTCCCGCTTCGCAAAACTGACGATCACGTATACCTCTCTGTTTTCGCCATATCTGGGGTAGACCTCGATGCCATCCGGAACAGGTCCCAGCGCAGGTTTCACCCCACTGACTTCCGACATCCACTTGGCTGCCGCGGCCATTGCGGCGTCGTCAAGCCATGCGCCGATGTAAGTGATTCTGCCCCTGCCCACTCGCCGGGTAATGGCGGCGGGTTGTCCGTCGAGCCAGCCGTTGCTTTTGCCATAGCGCGCCAGCACTTCAACATCGTCCGCCTTCGCGCTGAGAAGTTCCGCCCACTGTTTGCCTTGCGCTGAGCCGAACTTTCCCGCGACTGGAACCGGATCCGCAAGAGCGTAGTACTGCTCGACGCGACCTCCCAACAACTCCACGAGCGGCCCAGGCTGACGCGCCGGTTGCAGGCCGTTGTCGTCATCTTTCATTCCGGAGCGCTGGCCCAGGACCAGGTGTCCTCCCTGTTGGACATATTCGGCCAGATTTTTCGCAGTGGATTCGGAGAAGACGTTCAGGCCAGGCGCGACCACCAGCTTGTATCGTTCGAGCCGAGCCGTCGGCGGGAGCACATCGATCGACTGAGAGATCGCGCGCAACGGCCTGTAGTAGCTGATCAGTTCCTCGACCGGATCGTAGTCCTTGTTGTGCTTTTGCCACTGAATCGCCCAGCGGCTGTCGTAGGAATGCAGGATTGCGACTTCGGACCGCGGCGAAGTACCGGCCAGCACGGATCCCGCGCGGGCAAACTCCTGACCAATCTGCTGCACCTCCGAATAGAGCGGAACGGGCGTGCTGTCGGCTCCGACCAGAGTCCCGTGATATTCCTCCTGCCCGTTTAGCGCGCTCCTCCACTGCCAGTAACTCACCGCATCGGCTCCGTGCCCGACATCGTGCCAGGCCATGGCACGTACTTCGCCTTTGTCGAGCGAGTTGTTGATCGGAGCCCAGTTCACGGAACCGGGCTGCGTTTCCATCACCCAAAAATTCTTCTGTTTGAATCCCCGCGTAAGGTCGTGCGTCGCACCGTTGCGTGCCGGATCCAGATGTCCCTGACCCACATAGTCGTCCCAGGCTGCAAGATCCAGGTCCTGGGCCACCGTGTAGTGGTCATACCCGTCGAACCACCCCATCATGTTGGTCGTGATGAATTGCCTGGGGTCGGAGTTGGCCCGTATCACGTCAAGCTGGTTCTTCTGGTACGACCGCCAGGTATCGCTGACAAAGCGCTGCCAGCTCAGCAGGAGTCCCGGATTACCGTAGTCGGTCTCGATCGGAACCTGGTCCCAACTGGAATACGTCTGGCTCCAGTACGCAGTGGTCCAGCGGACGTTCAAACTGTCGAGCGTCCCGTATCGCGCCTTCAACCATTGCTGAAACTGGGAGCGCGTTTCCGGATCGAACGACACCTCGGCATATTCGTTGTCGATCTGCCATCCCAGTACCAGCGAATTGCGTCCGAAACGCTTCGCCATCTGCTCGGCGATCTTGCGTGCCAGTTCGCGGTACTTGGGATTGGCCCAGTTGAATTGCTGCCGATTGCCGTGCTCCGCGCGATGGCCTTCTTTGTCTACCCGCAGCGTTTCCGGATACTTTTGCGTCAGCCATGCAGGCGGTGCCGCAGTTGGCGTTCCAAGCACGGCGTAGATGCCGTGCTTGCCCGCAGCCGCGACTGCGCGGTCCAACCAATCCAGATCGTAATGGCCCTCACTCGGTTCCATCCGGCTCCAGGCAAACTCGCCCACCCGGACCATTCGCACGCCCGCTTTTTCCATCAGACTCAGATCGGACTCCCATTGTGCTTCCGGCCACTGTTCGGGATACCAGGCCGTGCCCAACAGGATGGGAGGGGCCGAGGAGTTCTGGCTCCATAGGGGAGAAGAGAGACACAGCCCGACCAGACTCACAGCAACTACGAAGTGAAAACTGCGCTGTAGCGTGCTTCCATTCAAGTGTCACTCCTTAAGAAACTAAATGATATCGAGATTGGCGGCATTCTACTCTTGCACCAATTCGTCAACAAACGACTGGAGTATGATTTCGTCGAAGGTCCGCGTTCCCCTTCGCCAATCCCCGTGAAAACGCTCAACGAAATCTATTCCTCGCTTTCGACCGGCCGGCGCTACGAAGTCTGGTTTGTTCGGCTGGGATTGGCGGACGGCGCCGGGGCCTGGTGGTTTCGCTATTTACTGATGAACCCTGGGCGAGGCGGTTGCCCCGGAGACCCGCGTGGGATGCCGGTTCAGGTATGGGCCACTTGGTTTCCCCGGGATGGAAAGCCGCAAAGCTTCATTCAAGGATTCCCGCTGGAGGGTCTGAACCTCAGCGCCCGAGGGCGAAATCCATTCCACTTCCGAATCGGCAACAACGGAATTGACGAGAACTCATGCCGGGGAGAGTTGGCGGTTGACGGACACACGATCTCCTGGGACCTGCATTATCGTTCCACCTTTCATTTCACGCTCAGCAGCAAGGGCTGGATTGGTTTCTTGCGAACGCCGCATTCCGACGCGCTTTTCTCCGGACAGATCGTGATGGACGGCCGGAGCTTTCTGGGGAACCCTCTGGGGTTCGGAGTGCAAGGGCATAACTGTGGATACCGGCATCGCAACGTCTGGACCTGGGCACACGCGTATTTTCCGCGTCCCGATGGACCGCCGAGCACGTTGGAAGCCTTGCTGTACGACATGCCATTCGGGCTCGTCTTTCGCAAGGCGATGCTCTGGCATGACGGGAAGCAGCGCCAGTTTCGGAATCTACGGGAGACCAGAAGAGATCCGGATAAATTTGCATGGAATTTTCGTTGTTCCACGCCGGATGGATTCCAACTGGAAGCGGCCATCGATGGAACCGGGCCGAGTCTCCACCGCTTGCCTTACGTGAAGACCGATTGCACTGGCAGCTTCGAAGTCCTGAACAACAGCCTCGCCAAAGCCTGGCTACGCCTGCAGCGACCAAACGCGCCCACCGAAAAACTCGAGACGACTACCGGCGCTGTATTGGAGATGGCTGGCCGCCGCAATCATTCGGAAGAGTGAGCCTTGGCCAACCGTTGGGCAACGATCGCGTAGGCCGCAGGATTAAACGCCATTCCGATGTGGGTGGACGGGACTTCAAAGTCGACTTCGGCATGGTTGGTCATACAATAACGCCAGTCCACGATCCCGTCATGGCGGGTATAGATTGCAGTCTCAACCACGGACTCGGGAACATCGCGCTTCAGCGAGTCCAGAAAACTACATGTGCAACGCCCGGTGTAGCACTCGGGTAGTACGGCCCGGCCATTCTCCTGCAGGATGCGCTGGCGAACTGCTTCCACGGCGTTGAGAATTGCACGATGGGCGAGGGTGCCACGAAAAGGCGACGCCAGGGTAATCACGGAAGCGACATCGTCCGGCCGCTGGGCTGCGACCGACCGTGCGATCAGCCCTCCCAGGCTGTGGCCGATCAAGTGAACTTTTCGCTCGGTTTCGGTGAGGGCCCTTTCGATCGTCTCGTTCAGATGACGCTGGATCAACAGGTTCGGGCACTCGGCGTTAACCCCGATGCCCGAAAAATAAGGCCGGTATCCGATGCGCCCCAGCCAACTGTGGAGTTCCATCAAGTAAAGGTCAGTACCGAGAAAACCCGGAATGATGACGACCCCGGATCCATCACCGTGTGGTATGCCGAAGCCGTAATAGACAGGGGTTGCATGCAGCAGAAGAATCTCAGCGCCGAACAACGCCTCGGTCCAAAGTGGAGTATCGGCTTCCGCGAGAGCCGCTGGAATGTTCGTCCGTTTACCTGCCCTTGATGGACCCGTTGCAGTTTTCGGTTTGCGCCGCAATTAAATCCCTGAGTTCGCCCGGTCTCTACCCATGCAGCCGCGGTGCGCGCGATGGGCAGAAGCGTTTGTGCTGCGGAATTATAACCTTGAGTTCTCGCTGGCTCCAACCAGATTTTCAATGCCAGAGACTCTCTCAACTCCCGGATCGGCGACGGCGGCCGAGCGGCTTACTGTTACGCGCACGTGTGGGTTGGCCTCCGTGCGCGCTCTTTTCGAGCCGGGCCTCCAGTTCCGCCACTCGCTTGCGGAGGGCATCGAGTTCTGGTTCCGCCTGAGTCTTGGGTTGGGACAGCGCCGACGCGCCCAGGAACCGCTTCATGGTATCCACGGGAGACAGAATGGCCGACTGGACGTCCGTTAAGCGGCTCTGCACCGCATCCTGCACCTTTTCGTAGGTGTCAAACGCGGACTTCAAATACCACATCACGAATTCCTGCCTCACCTCATCGGACGCGATGATCAACTGGCGCAGCAGTTCCAGCGGCAAGCCAGTCGGCTTGTCCTTGGCATCTTCGGTAATGATCTGGGTCAGGGTCACACGGGTCAGGTCGCGACCCGTTTTCGCGTCCACAATCTGTACATCCTTGCCTTCCCGAATAAACTTGGCGATATCGTCGAGATTCACGTAGCGGCTACCGGCGGTGTCGTAGAGCCGGCGATTGCCATACTTCTTAATGACGACGGTGGATGGCTTCATGGTCAGTCCTGCCTATGTTGCTCTGCACAAACGAACAACTACATCTTGACATGATTTGCTTGCGCTTGTATAGTTTAGCTGATGCTGCAATGCAGCAATCTGGAGGTATTCATATGGCAGTGATGGAGCACGAATCCTCTCGGACTCATCCCAGAGAAGCGTCCTTCGTTTCGATTCTCTCGGGCTGGGCGCAGCAGGGGGTTCAGACTTTCTTTACTACGCAACGGATTCTGCTGGATCTCGCGATGCGGCAAAACGCCAACGTCATGCATGCTGTGCGGCAACAGTTGTCCGATCCGCACCACTCTCCGACCGCCATTCTGAGTGAAGTTGCCGGGCAGGGCGTGTCCAACTTCATTGAAGGGCAAAAGATTCTTCTCGATCTGGGGCAGCAACAGAACGAAATCCTAATGAGCGGCGTGAAAGAGCGGGTCGGGGACTGGCCCGCAGTGCACGCGGTCACCGATCTGCTGCGGCGGAGCCTGGATGCTTTCATTACGATGCAGCAGGAATTCCTGAAGATTGCCGACAAGCAGACGCACACCTGGGTGGAAGCAACCAAGAGCGGCAAGGCGTATCAAGGCGAGCATCTGATGGAGTTGGCGCGGGAAGGCATGGAGAACTTCGTCAAAGCGCAGAAGCAGTTCCTGGATGTCGTCGCCGAGGAAACCGCCAAAGCCACCGGCGGAAAGCACACCAATGGCGCCGTCAAGAAAATGAAGAAGACCGAGTTGGCTGAACTGGCGCGCCAGGCAACTGACTCCTTCATCGATGCGCAAAAAAAGCTGGCGGACGTGGCCGGACAGCAGATGCACTCCAACCTGAAAACGGCGGGCAAGACCCTGGAACTGATGACGCCGTTTCCATTCCTGCCGCTGGCGGAACTGACGCGGGAAGGCGTGCAAAGCTACGTCGATGCCCAAAAGGCATTGATGGACGTATTAATGAAGTCGGCGAGTGCGCCCAAACACGCCGGCAAGACCGAACATCACGCGAAGCGGCCAGCACGTGAGGCCAAGAAGCATCCGGCGGCAGCGGTCGCCGTCTGACAAGCCTGAAACGGTACCGGCTGCGTAACCGCGTGGCCGGTACTGTGCCACGCCGGGCTGACGTGCCCTAATGTGGTGCAGGGGCACGTCGCCCGGTCTCTGCCAGCACTATCGACAAATCAGCGGTCGCCCCAAAGACGCCGTCTTCCCTTCTCTCTGCGAGGCGCGCAATGAAGATTCCGCTAACTCCCATTCGATTCCTGCGCTATGCGCGTGAGCAATTTCCCGACAAGATCGGAGTAGTGTGTGGCGAACAGCGGTTCACGTATGCGCAGTTCGCCGAGCGCGCCGCGCGCCTGGCAGGTGCCCTTCTGGCCGCCGGGGCAAAACCAGGGGATCGCATCGCCTTTTTAAGCACCAACTGTCACCGGTTGCTGGAAGCCTATTACGGGGTGTTGGAAGCGGGCTGCGTTCTGCTTCCCTTGAACATTCGGCTGGCCCCGCATGAGATCGCGTTCGTTGTGAATGATGCACAGGCCAGATTCTTGTTTGTTGAGCCGATGCTCTTGCCGCTGGCGGAGTCGTTTCGGACGGCCGCTCCGTCGATCGAAAAGTTTTTCCTTTTGGAAGGCGAGCCGCAGCCGAACTGGCTGGCTGGGCAAAACTACGAAACCTTGCTCTCGGTCTCGCCCCCCTTCGAGTGTGACTTCACACAAATCAATGAGGACTCGGTTGCCGAACTCTTCTATACCAGCGGCTCGAGTGACCGCCCGAAAGGCGTGATGCTCACCCATCGCAACGTATATCTGCACGCGTTGTCGGTGATCGCCGCCGGACAGACCTCGCCGGCCACGCTGGCGGATATGTCATGTAAGACCGTGCTGCTCCATACCATTCCTTTGTTTCACGCCAACGGATGGGGCACCGCTCACACCATCACGGTGGTCGGCGGCACGCATGTCATGATTCACCACTTCAGCCCGGTGGAAGTGTTCCGCCTGATCGAACGGGAACGAGTCAGCACCTGCGCCATGGTGCCGACGATGGTTACCGCCCTGGTGCATTCTCCCGAGAGGCCCAAGTACGACTTGAGCAGCTTGCAGACCATCATCATCGGCGGTGCGGCTTCGTCTCCTACGTTGGTAAAAGAGGCGGAGGAGAAGCTGGGTTGCACCTGCATCTCCGGATACGGTCTGACCGAAACTTGTCCGACGCTGGCCAAGTCCCCAATGAAATCGGGGATCGCGTGGGAAGGAGGCCAACGCCATATCGGCCAGGCAATGACCGGGTTCGCGATCCCCGGAGTGGAGTTGCGAGTGCTGGGTGCCGACGGTAAGGAGGTGCCTCACGACGGCACGGCCATTGGCGAGATCGTAGTACGAGGCGACGTCGTGATGGAGGGTTACTGGCGTCAACCGGAGGCCACGCAGGCAGTGATGAAGGATGGCTGGTTTCACACCGGAGACGTAGCCACGGTAGATCGGTACAACTACATTCAGATTGTCGATCGCAAGAAAGAGATCATCGTAAGCGGAGGCGAGAATATATCTTCGCTGGAAGTGGAGAAGGTGATCCTCGCACACCCCGCCGTGTACGAGGCGGCCGTCATTCCTGTGCCCGACCAGAAGTGGGGTGAGGTGCCGATGGCGCTCGTGGTTTTGAAGCAAGGATCACAAACCAGCCAGGACGAACTCCTGGAGTTTTGTCGCTCACGGCTGTCGCATTACAAGTGCAAGCTCTTGAAACGGGAGCTGCGGCAGAAATATGGAACGGCACAGAAAAGCACTGTTTCCTAATGGCGCAAAGTCTTACAAGAACCAGGAACTTATCAACGATCTTTCATAGAGGTGAAATATGGCCACGGTTTCAGCAGTACCCACGACCAAGATCTCCGGCGGTAGCTTCCTGATCGAGGAGCGGGTGCCCGACGATGTGTTCACTCCAGAAGATTTCACCGACCAGCACTTGCTGATCGCGCAAACGACCGAAGAATTCGCAAACAAGGAAGTCGTTCCCAACATCGAACGGATGGAGCACAAGGAGTTCGCCGTCAATCGCGAACTGGTGAAGAAAGCAGGCGAACTTGGACTCAGCGGGGTGGATATTCCCGAAGTGTATGGCGGCATGGAGATGGATAAGGTCACGTCCGCCATCATCGCCGACCGCCTCGCCAAGTACGGTGGCTTCAGCACGACCTGGGGTGCTCACACCTGCATTGGCACACTGCCCATCGTTTATTTCGGCACGGAAGAGCAGAAACAAAAGTATCTGCCCGGGCTGGCGAGCGGCGACACGGTGGGAGCCTATGCGCTTTCGGAATCATCCTCCGGATCGGACGCTCTCAATTGCCGCGCTCGCGCCACTCTTTCCCCGGACGGCAAGCACTATCTTCTGAACGGCGAAAAAATGTGGATCACCAACGCCGGTTTTGCCGACCTGTTCATCGTGTTCGCCAAGGTGGACGGAGAGAAGTTCACTGCCTTCATCGTCGAGCGCAAGTTCCCCGGCTTTGCGGTGGGCGCGGAAGAACACAAGATGGGCATTCGCGGCTCGTCCACTTGTCCGCTGATCCTCACTGACTGCCAGGTCCCGGTGGGGAATGTACTCGGTGAGATTGGCAAAGGGCACCACATTGCCTTCAACGTGTTGAACGTAGGCCGCTTCAAACTGGGTGCAGGATGCGTTGGCTCGGCCCGCGACTGCATCGAGAAGGCCGTGGCCTATGCGAAACAGCGCAAGGCGTTTGGCAAAGTGATTGCCGATTTCGGACTGATTCGCGAAAAGCTGGCCAACATGGCGGCCGGCATCTTCACCGGCGAAGCCATGGCGTATCGCACCGTCGGCATGATGGATGTCGCGATCGCGCAACTCGGCGAGAGTCACACCGACATGACCCAGGTCCGCAAGGTGATCGACGAGTATGCCATCGAGTGCTCGATCCTGAAGGTCTGGGGCTCAGAGTTCATCAACCACGTGGTCGATGAAATGGTGCAGATCTACGGTGGATACGGATTTGTGGAGGAGTACCCTGCCGAGCGCGCCTACCGCGATGCCCGCATCAACCGGATCTTCGAGGGGACGAACGAAATCAACCGGCTCGTCATTACCGGTTTCCTCCTGAAACGGGCGATGTCCGGTCAGCTCCCCTTGATGGCGGTGATCAAGAAGATGATGGACGAAGTGCTCTCCGGAGTCAGGGACGAGGGCCCGTTGGGTCTACTTGCCGAAGAGCGGAAACTGGTGGCGACGGCCAAGAAGATCGGCCTGTTCGCCGCCGGAGTTGCCACCCAGAAGTACATGCAAGCGATCCAGGACCAGCAGGAGATCATGGGGGCAATTGCCAACATGGTCATTGAAACCTACGCCATGGAGTCAGCCGTGCTGCGTGCCGAGAAACTGACCATGCGGAACGGCGAGCCGCACGCCGCTTATGCCGGCGCCATGACCCGCGTTTACATGGCAGGCGCAATCGAAAGAATTGAAAGCGCGGCAAGAATGGTGATTGCAGCCTGCGCCGAGGGCGACATGCTGCGGTCGCAGATGGCAATCCTCCGCCGTCTGTGCAAGTACGAACCATGGAACACGGTGGCTCTGCGGCAGACGATTGCACAAAAAGTGATCGAAACTGGCAAGTATGTGATTGCCTAGCGTTTTGCGTCAACAAGCCGGGATGTAGGCCCTGAGCGACAGGTGCGCTGTCGAAGCGAAGCCTTTCGAGGCGAGCGACTCAGGGCACTCAGCGGGGGCGGCGCGGCCCTGGTTCCATCGAG
Organism: Terriglobia bacterium; assembly: GCA_020073015.1. Taxonomy (GTDB): domain Bacteria; phylum Acidobacteriota; class Terriglobia; order Terriglobales; family Acidobacteriaceae; genus Acidiflorens. Next base: position 13,198 of record JAIQFZ010000073.1, read on the forward strand.
GCCACGACGCCCCCGCGATCTTATAAGCTTCACGAAAAACTGCTGTCCGCCCCGCGGATGTCCAGGCCAATTCCGACTGTTCAAGCTCCTTCCGTTCATTGAGGTGTGATTTCAGTCACGGTGAAACGTGACCCATGAAGCTGACCGGTGCCGGGTCTGAGCGTTCTACTCATCTGGGATCGAGATTGCGGTATGGTTCAGCGCACGAACCACGGAAAGCTCGACCGCTTCGAAGTGGGTGTCACGCGTCTGCAGCAATCCCGACAGGTCTGGTTACCAGGCAATTGAGCAGGGGGGAGAACAAGTCGGCCTCAGGCAGACGATCTCGTTCGAATTCTCACCCGTATTGATGGCGATGGCCAGAATTGAGAGCCCGGTTCCCGATCGTTAGCACAGTGAGGTGACTCCATGAAGGTCAGCGAGTGGTCGAAATCCAACATTGATTACGGCCGGAAGCTTTTCGATTCTGGACTGGAGGGAGCGCGTTCCGGCGAAGGAGCGTTTCTCCACGGAAAGCCGCTCGCTCCGTTTCTTGAGGAGTCGGCTCGGCATGCCTTAAAGCCCGCCGTCATTGGAGTGCTCCTCGGTGTGTTGGGCAGCCGTGCAGGCAACGGCCACAAGTCAACCGGCCGAGCGCTTGTGTTCGGGTTGCTCGGGGGAGCGATCGGCTTTGGCGTCGGCGTGGCTTGGGGCAACCGCCGTCTAGCCGCGAGCGTCACTTCGAGTGCGTTCAGGAGCATGGGTAAGGTTCGCGATGAGCACTGGCTGGAGAATAACCCGATCGACTACGCATAAGACCGGCTGAGCGGAGGCTGGGCAGCCCCCTCAAGAATTTGCAGAGCAAGCGCCGGACAACTGAACAGGAGTTCTGTCATGCAGAACCACAACCGCGGTGATCGCCTTTCCTGGGGGGACACCGTTTTTCTGCATCTCGAGCGCGAGGGCATGCCGCTCAACGTGGCCAGTGTCTGCGTGTTTGAGGGAGAGATCCCATTCGGATCTTACCTGCGGTTCGTAGAGTCGAAGCTGCCGCTCCTTCCCCGCTACCTCAAGCGAGTCGTGTCGCCCCCGTTCGGAATTGGTCTTCCGAGCTGGGAATACGACCCCACTTTTAAGATCCGCAACCACGTACGCCAGCTGACCCTCCAGCATGGTACCGACGCCGAGTTGAAGGCAGTCGCGGGAAAAATTCTGAGCAAGGTGATGGATCGGCAGCACCCGTTATGGGACCTGACCCTGGTGCATGGCCTGAAAGGCAATCGCACCAGCATGATCATCCGCTTGCACCATTGCATGGCCGATGGCATTGCCGGCGTGGGCATCATGAATGTGCTCCTGGACGCGAGCCCGGCGGCTCCCCCGCCGCCGAGAAAAAAGCTGCGGCTGCCGGCCCCGCCGCGGCGTGACCCCCTGACCTCGCTCATGAGCGGAGTGGTGGATTCTTATTCGGATGTCGTCAAACGAATCCTCTCCGCGCTGGAAGATATGGTGAGCATAGCGGAGCAAGTCACCGCCAATGGCAGCGACCTCCCCACGGACCAATTCTCCCGTCTACTGCCGGAGATCACGGCGTTCACCGAGCGGCTACGGTTCAATGTTCCCTACCGCGGACCGCAAAAATTCACCTGGGGCGAAATTCCGCTGGCGGACGTCAAAGCCATCCGGCACGCCTGCGGCACAAGCGTGAATGACGTCATTCTCGCCCTCATGACGGCGACCATTCGACGCTACTCCGAATTCCATGGCGATCGGGTCAAGGGCCGGTTGCTGCGCATGATGGTCCCCGTCAATCTGCGCGGCAGCGAGAGTCCCGGCGAGTTGGGGAACCGCATCTCCCTGGTCCCAGTCACAATTCCGCTGGATATACGGAATCCTCGAAAACTGCTGGCGGCCGCTCATGAGAGAACGAATTTTCTAAAGCGCGTGCATGCTGCGGAGTTGGTGAGTCTGGCAGGTGGTTTGATCGGCTTTTTCCCCACGTCAGTCCAGGCGCTCGCTGGCCCGCTCGCCAGCCAGTTGCCGATCACGCCCTTCAACCTGGTGTGCACGAATGTGCCCGGGCCGCAATTCCCGCTCTACCTGCTGGGCCACGAGATGCTGCGCTGTTACCCCTATGTTCCGGTCGGGGGCGAGATGGCGGTCAACTGCGCCATCCTGAGCTACAACGGCACGGTGTATTTCGGGTTCAGCGGAGATGTGCACGCAGCGCCGGATTTGGGACGTTTGGAAACATTTCTGGAACAAAGTTTCACGGAGCTGCGAGACGCTGCTCGCGGCCTGTCGCCGCAAAAAAAGAAAACAAAAAAGAAGAGGGCGCGCGCGAAGGTGAAGGTCGTTTCGAAGTCAACGCGCGCAACAGCAGCGACCGTTCGCGCACCCGTTTCCCCTCAGCCCCCTCCCGCAGTCGAATCGGCAGGAGCAGGCCCAATCACGGAAGAGGAGAGCCTTCGCACCGTCGCGAATGCGTAGTGGCCGGGGGCTTAGTGCTGTAGAAAAGTCGCCGGGTACGACCAGTTTTTTAGAAATAGGCGAGAGTCATGATGGTCGGCCTGCAATCGCCCGAGCAAGCAACCTATTGGTTGATTCAAGGGCGAGTTCTATTCCTGATCATTCATCTTCTAGGCGTCGCATGTTTTGCCTACATTGTGGCGAAGCGCCTGACGCCGCTCCTTCGCGGAGAGCGTGATCTTCGTTTTGACCAGCCACTCGCCCGATTGGGAAGAGTTGCAAAATTCTGGCTGGGACAGTGGAAGCATCCGCGCTACAGGTTCGCAGGAATCATTCATATCTTTATTTTTGCGGGCTTTATTCTCCTCGCGACTCGCGCCTTCGCTCTGATTCTCGGCATCGCCGACACCGTTGCGCTGCCCGCAATCGTCGGTCATATCTACGACATCATCAAGGATTACGCCACGACCATCGTTTTCCTCTGCATGGTGGTCGTCGCAATTCGGCGGCTGGTTTTTCAACCCGCGCGCTACGCGGTGCCGCCCAAGTACGGCAGGGCGCACACGGCGGACGCTATCTTCCTCTTGGGGCTGATCGCGATCCTGATGGCGGCCGACAGCCTGTTTGCAGCCAGCAAGGCAGCCTTTCAGGCTCAGCAAGGCCAAACGGCTGATTTTCTGGCGGTCCTGTCGCTGCCGTGGCTACTGAAGCTTGCTCTCATTTCAACGTCCTTATCGACGCTGCAGAATCTCTATCTCGGCGCATTTCTGGCGCACGACCTCACGTTCTTCTTCCTCCTTTGCTACCGGCCCTTTGGAATCCAGTTCCACGTGGAGACGTCCCTGTTCAACGTTTACTTCGCAAAGTTGGATCGGGAAATCCTGAAGCCGGTGAGATGGGGCGTGAGCGATGAGCATCTGGATCAGGTGAAATCCTTCGGCGTCAAGACGTTCGAAGACTTCACCTGGAAACACATGCTCGATTTCTATTCCTGCGCCGACTGTGGGCGGTGCTCCGATAACTGCCCGGCCAACGCGGTGGGAAGGCCGCTGTCACCACGGTTCATTTCCATCAAGGCGCGAGACTACGCCTTCCAGCACTATCCGATGTTCGGCAGTTCGACCAACGGTAAGCCGCTAATCGGCAACCTCTATTCCGAGGATGAAATCTGGTCCTGCACAACCTGCGGCGCTTGTGAAGCAGAGTGCCCGTTGCTGGTGGAATACATAGACAAGATCGTCGATTTGCGGCGAGGCATGATCGACGACGGGAAGGTGCCTCAGACTTTGCAAAAGCCGCTGAAGGCGCTGGAGAGCCGCGGCAACCCCTACGGCAAGATGGAGAAGAAGAAGGCCGACTGGGCCAAGGTCAAAGAGTTCCAGCAAACTTGCGAGGTCAAGATTCTGGACGGAAAAAGAGAAGCCGACACTTTGTATTTTGTCGACAGCATCACCGCCTACGACGACCGGATGCAGTCGATTGAGCGGGCCACCGCCAGGATTCTCAACCACGTTGGCGAAAACTTCGGAATTCTCGGCGGCGCAGAGCGAGATAGCGGGCATGAAGTCCGGCGGTTCGGCGAAGAAACGCTGTTCATGGCCTTGCGCGACCACAACGTGGACGCGATCAAAGCTTCGGGCGTCCAGCGGATTGTTACGGCCGACCCCCACGCCTACAACGCTCTGAAGCATGACTATAAGGATGTGCCGCCGGTGGAACACATCAGTGAAGTAATCGCCGAGGAAGTAAAGGGCGGCAAGATCAAATTCAATCCGGTCGAGAACAAAGACTCCGTCTACACCTACCACGATCCCTGCTATCTGGGACGGCACAATCAGGTCTACGACGACCCGCGAGATGTGCTCGATGCGATTCCCGGTTTGAAGAGAGTCGAAATGAAGAGGTCCCGGGACCGCTCATTCTGCTGCGGTGGCGGCGGGCTGATGCTGTTCTACGAGCCGAAAGAAGAGCAGCGAATGGGTGTAACCAGAGTCAAGATGGCGGCCGAGGCCGGGGCCACTGTGATTGTGACGGCCTGCCCATTCTGCATGGTGAATATAGAAGATGCGATCAAGGTTGCAGGTCTGGAAGGAAAGATGACCGCCATCGACTTGGCGGAACTGGTCGACCAACAAATCGCGCGTGAAGTGGAGGTTGGACCCAACAGCCGGTCGAAAAACTTAATTTCTTGTCATCCCGACCCTGAGCTTGTCGAAGGGGAGGGATCTGCAGTTCTCCTAGGACTCGTCAACACCGCAGATTCCTCGTCGCTTCGCTCCTCGGAATGACAAGGGTCTGAGATTTTTCAACGAGCGGCTAAAGCAATTCTGTGGAGGTGAACGTGGAGATTTTAGTTTGCGCAAGAAGGGTGCCTGACACTTCGGAAAACGAGATCGAACTCAACAGCGCGGGAAATGACATCGAGCGCGATGAGTTGGTCTATTCCATCAATGAACCGGACAACTACGCGGTCGAAGAAGCCCTGCAGATCGTCGCTCGGGTCGGAGGCAACGTCACGGTAGTTACAGTGGGCGGCGAAGACGACGAGGAAATCCTGCGCCGCGAAATGGCCATGGGCGTTCAGCATGGCGTGTTGATCTCAGACGAGGCATTCACTCGGTCGGACGGCCGGGGTCTCGCAACCATCCTGAAGGCTTATGTGCAGAAGGGTCGCTACGACTTGATCCTGACCGGCGTCCAGGCGGAGGACGGGGGGGCCCAGGTCGGCGGGATGGTGGCGGCGATGCTCGACTATCCGTTCGCCTCGCTGGTGAATTCCATTGAAGTTCTGGACGGCAAGAAGCTGAAAGTCAGCCGGGAAATCGCAGGCGGCAACAAGGAGATGAATGAGATCGATCTTCCCTGCGTGCTCTCCATCCAGACCGGCATCAATGAACCGCGTTATGTCGGAATGCGCGGCATCCGACAAGTGGCCTCGTTGCCGATTCCAACGTTCGACGCGTCCGAGTTGGGAGTTGACCCAGGTTCAGTTGGAGAATCGGCCGCGAAAGTGAAGCGGGTCGACTACTTTGTTCCGACTCTCGGTAAGGGAGCCGAGATGTTGCAGGGCAGCCGGGAAGAAAACGTCGACAAAGTCTTTGAGTTGGTGGCAGCCAAAGGAGGGTTGTAACAATGGCGCGAATTTTTGCTTACATCGCACACAAAGGTGGCGTGCCTGACGACACTGCAACCCAACTGGCCGCCACGGCAAAACAAATCGATTCCGCTGCCTCACCCACGGCCATTCTCGCCGGTTGGGGCGCGGACCTCGATGCCGCGTGCAGTACCCTCCGTGCGTCCTACTCGGAAATTTGGAAGATCGCTAGCGAGGCTCTTGCCTATCCCAACGCCGAACTGATCCGGCAAGCTCTGGTGAGTGTCCTGCCCAGCGGCAGCATTTTGCTCGTCGCCCATGAACATTTCGGAATCGATCTGGCGCCCGGGCTCTCCATCAAGATGAACTCGGCTTTTGTGTCCGACGTGTTGGCCATCGATGGAGTTGAGGGGGCCTCTCTCAAAGTGGTTCGCCAGGAATTCGGCGGACAAATGAGCACCCATGTTCATTGCGACATTTCCTCAGGCGCAGTGGTCACGGTGCGTCCCGGTGCATTCAAGCCCACGGAAAGCGCTGCTGTGGTCGGGCTCGTGGTCGACAAATCGTCCGAGGTTGGCGTTCTGTCAGCCGGTCGCCGGTATCTGGAGACGGTTGTTGCCGAGTCGGGCGCTGTCGATATCACCAAGTTCAACATTCTGGTTTCGGTCGGCCGCGGCATCCAGAAACCCGAGAACGTGGCCATCGCGCAGGAACTTGCCGACGCCATGGGTGCGGCCGTGAGTTGCTCACGACCGGTGGTCGACGCCAAGTGGATGGAAAAGTCCCGCCAGGTCGGCTCCTCCGGAAAAACCGTCAAGCCCAAAGTCTACCTGGCATGCGGCATCAGCGGCGCATTCCAGCATCTGGCCGGTATCAAAGGCAACCCGTTCCTGATCGCCATCAACAAGAACCCCAAAGCCCCGATCTTCCAGGTGGCGGACATTGGGATTGTGGACGACATCCTGGAGTTCCTCCCCGAATTGACTAACAGAGTCCGCGAAATGAAAACCGCAGTAGCAAAGTGAGGACCTGACCATGATTGCAGCCAAGACCCTAAAGCTGAGTTTGAAGTCGCTGAAGGACTTCGCCAAGAAACGCTTGCCCGACGAGAAACTTATCGAGCTGGATGAAAAGGACGAATGCCCACTCGAAATCGTCCGGTATATGTGCAGCCCCGACCAGCTGGGCATTCAACTCCTGTTCATCCCGGAAGACTGTGGCGGTTTCGGCGGCGGCGCCTTCGACGTGTACCTGGTTTGCGAAGAGATGGCGCGCATCGACCTGGGAGTTGCCACGGCGGTGCTGGCCACATTTCTGGGCAGTGATCCGATCACGGTCGGTGCCACTCCAGAGCAAAAGAAACTCTGGCTGAGCCGCATCGCGGATGAGGGATTGTTATTCGCCTACGGCGCAACCGAGCCGGAAGCGGGCAGCGATCTGGGAGCTCTCCGCACCACGGCGGACCGAGTCATGGAGGACGGCCGCGTCGTTGGCTACAAGATCAACGGCAACAAACAATGGATCAGCAACGGCGGAATCGCGGACGCTTACTCGGTCTTAGCCAACACTCCCAGCGGTCCGAGCTGGTTCATTGTGGAGAAGGGTGCGAAGGGTTTCAGCCACGACGAGCCTGAAGATAAACACGGCATCCGCCTCAGCAACACTGCCGCTCTCGCGTTCAGCGACGTTTATGTGGACGCCGATCGGCTGGTCGGCGGTGTGGAAGGCCAGGGATTGAACCAGGCACAGGCCGTATTCGGCTACACGCGCCTGATGGTGGCGGCGTTTGGCCTCGGCGCCGGCTGGTCCGCTCTCGATCGAGCGATCCCATATTCCACCAAGCGCATCCAGGCGGGAGCACCGCTCTCCGAGAAGCAGGGCTACACGCACAAGCTGATCGTGCCGCATGTAGCCCACTTGGAGGCCGCCCGCTCTTACATCGAAGAAACGGCCGAGCGCATCGACGCCGGCAACGAAGGCAGCTTGAACACCGAAGGCGCCATCGCCAAGTACATGGCGACGGAGGCTGGCAACGCGGCCGCCGACGCCAGTATCCAGGCCCTCGGGGGCTATGGCTACACCCACGAATACATGGTGGAGAAGATCAGTCGCGACGTTCGCATCACGACCATTTACGAAGGCACCTCCGAAATCATGGAGATGACCATCGGCCGCGACCGCTGGCAGCTCCACCTGAAGACGCGTGGCCAGTATTATCACGAGCAAGCACGCCAGTACGAAGCGCTGCATGCCCGCCATCCGAATGTGGGCGCTGACGTCGCAGCGCTGGCTCTGCACGGACTGGCGGAAGTGATGGAAAAAGCCCGTCTTGCCCGCCTGACCCGCTACCAACACATTCTCCTGCGCCTGGGCGAGTGGATCGCATACGCCGAGTGCGCGGGCAGCTTGTGCCGCCGCGCATCGCTCATGGCGGAGGGCAAGCTGAGTGAGAAAGCCAATCGGCGCTTCGATGCGACCGCACTGGCGGCCCTGAGCCGCATCTTCGCGCGCGAGGCTGCGCTCAAGGTTGCGGAAGAAGCTTTGCGCTGGATCATCGGAGCCGGAGGCGTAAGCGAGGCCGAGGTGCCAGCGTTTGAAGCAAGTTTAGGAGTGCCCGCCGTTCACCGCTCGCAGGCGGGTCTGATATCGGACATGGATTACATCGCAGATGTTCTGTACGGCCGCGCTAAGCGCACAGAACTAGCTGCCTAGCCGTTCATAAAAGTAGTGCCGGCATCCGGCTCTCTCCAGGGGCCGGATACCCCCTTTTCATAAAGCAGGAGTGTCATCATGGAAACCACCGCGCATCGAGCCATTGCGATCGTGGGTGCGGGAGCCGTGCTGCCCGATGCCCCGAATGTGGACGCCTTCTGGCAAAACATCAAGAACAGCCGTTACAGCATTACTGAGGTGGAGCCTGAGCGTTGGGACCCGGCGCTGTATTACGATCCCGATCACAGCGCGCCGGACAAGACTTATTCGAAGATCGGAGGTTGGGTCCGCGAATTTGTCTGGGATCCGATGAAGTGGCGCCTGCCGATTCCGCCGCGCGTGGTCGATGCCATGGACGGGGCGCAAAAATGGGCAATCGCGGCCACCCGGGAAGCCCTGGAAGACTACGGCTACCCGAAACGGCCACTGGACCTCGATCGCACCGCCGTGATCCTGGGCAATGCCATGGCCGGCGAGAAACATTACCTCACCGCGTTGCGCGTGAACTTCCCGGAATACGCCCGCGAGTTAGCGGGGAGCACGAGCTTCGCGGCGCTCCCGGAGTCGGTGCGGCGCGACATCACCCGCGAATTGCACGACCGCATTGGCAAGTGCTTGCCCCCGGTGACGGAAGACAGCATGCCCGGCGAATTGGCCAACTGCATCGCCGGCCGCATTGCCAACATCTACAACTTCCACGGCCCGAATTACATTTGCGACGCGGCGTGCGCCTCCGCGATGGCGGCCATCAGTTCCGCGATCGAAGGACTCGTGGAAGGAGACTTTGACGCCGTGGTCACCGGCGGAATCGACCGCAACATGGGCGCCCAGACCTTCGTCAAGTTCTGCAAGATCGGCGCGCTTTCGGCGACCGGCAGCCGTCCGTATGCCGAAGGAGCCGATGGGTTCGTCATGGGCGAAGGCGCGGCCATTTTCTTGCTCAAGCGTCTGGCCGATGCCGAGCGCGACGGGGACAAGATTTACGCCGTGCTGCGCGGCATTGGCGGAGCGAGCGACGGCAAGGGCAAGGGCATCACTGCTCCCAATCCCATCGGTCCGAAGCTGGCAATCAAGCGTGGCTGGCAGAATGCCGGCCTGTCGCCCGCCACCGCGACGTTAATGGAAGGCCACGGCACATCGACTCGCGTAGGCGACCTCGTCGAACTGGAAAGCATGGTGGATCTACTTGGCGGTTTCCATCTCCCCTCCGCCTCCGTGGCGCTGGGCTCGGTCAAGTCCAACATCGGGCATCTGAAAGGTGCTGCCGGTGCCGCCGGATTGCTGAAAACCACTCTCGCGCTGCGCGACAAAGTACTGCCGCCTAGCGTCAACTGCCAGCATCCCAATCCCGACATCGACTTTGCCCACTCGCCGCTTTACGTCAACACCGAACTGAAACCGTGGACGATCCCGCCCGATGGTGTGCGGCGGGCAGGTCTGAGCGCTTTCGGTTTTGGCGGCACCAACTTCCACGCCGTGCTCGAGGAATATATCCCGCACAGGTTGAACGGCAATGGCAAGCGAACAGTCGCAGTCGGCGACATACCAACCGCCGTGATGAACGAGGCAAGCATGAACACGAAGGATGTTTCCCCCACGTCTGCATCTTCTAAGGCGCCGTTACGGGGCGCGCTGGTGATTGGCGCCACGTCAGAGACCGCGCTGGCCGAGCGTCTGCGTGCGGCACAAAAGGCCGCCCAGACCGGGCACGCACCGGCACCGGCCGCCCCGGCGGAAGCGGATCTGCGCGCGCCCGAACGTCTGGCGATCGACTACGTCGACGCTGCCGACCTGGCGACCAAGTCAGCCAACGCGCTTAAAGCGCTGGCCGCCAACCAGCCCGCGATCTGGAAAGCGCTGCGCGCCCAAGGCATTTTCCGCGGACACGGTCCTGCGCCCAAGGTGGCGTTCCTCTACACCGGCCAGGGTTCGCAGTACGTGAACATGCTGAAGCCCATTCGTGCCGCCGAACCAATCGTAGCCGAAACCTTTGCCGAAGCCGACCGCATCATGACTCCTCTACTGGGCAAGCCGCTCACCGATTTCATCTACGTTGACCCGGACGACCCCAAGGCGGTCGCCAAGGCGGACGATGATCTGCGACAGACCGAGATCACGCAGCCAGCAGTATTGGCGATCGATATGGCGATGACCCGGCTGTTAGCGGCCTACGGCATCACGCCTGATTTCACCATGGGGCACAGTCTGGGCGAATACGGCGCCCTGATTGCCTCGGGCGCGATTCCCTTCGCCGATGCTCTGGAAGCCGTCAGCGCCCGCGGACGCGGCATGACCCAGGTGGCAGTCAAGGACCAGGGCTTGATGGCCGCCGTCTTTGCGCCGCTGGAGGAAGTTGAGCGAACGCTGAAGACGATTGACGGGTACGTGGTCATCGCCAACGTCAACAGCGAGCATCAGGCAGTCATCGGCGGCGCCAGCCAGGCGGTCGCCCAAGCCATGGAGGTCTTCCAAAAAGCCGGCTTCGAGGTCACAGGTTTGCCGGTCAGCCATGCCTTCCACACCACGATTGTGGCTGGGGCGAGCGAACCGCTACGGGGAGCGCTCGCGCGCCTGCATCTGGAATCGCCGCGTGTGCCCATCGTGGCGAACGTGACCGGCGAGTTTTATCCCACGGGGTCCGACGTTGTGCCTCAGATGTTGGACCTTCTCGCGAAGCAGGTCGCCGCTCCCGTGCAATTTGTGAAGGGCTTGCGCACCCTCTACGACGCGGGCGCGCGTGTCTTTGTTGAAGTGGGCCCAAAGAAAGCGCTGCAGGGATTTGCCGAGGATGTGCTCGGCGTTCATGGCGATGTGGTTTCCTTTTTTACCAATCACCCGAAAACTGGTGACATCGCATCGTTCAACCAGACGCTGTGCGGCCTCTACGCGGCGGGATTGGGCCGCGGAACGGCGGAAGCTGCGCGTGAGGTCTCGAGCGTGTCAGTGTCGACAGTTGCCGCGCCGCTAGAAAGCCCGAAACCAATTTCCGTGACGCCGCCGATCGCCAGCGTCCCTGCTGCGGAGACACCCGCACCAAGCACCCCGAGCGCAAAGACTGCGCCGTCCAATCGCGACCACTTCCTTGAGCTCGGTCATTTGTTTGCGGACGTTCTCGAGCGCGGCTGGCAGATTACCCACGGCCAAGACCGCGTGCCAACCGAAGTTCCTGTAGTGATCACCGGCGCGGCCTTAGGTCTGCCCGGCACCGAGCGCATCTTCGACGATGGCAACATTGGCCGCATCCTCCGGGGCGATCAGTTCATCGATGCCATCCCCACTCGCTTCCGCCAAGCCATGCTCGACAAACACATCACGCGCCTGGTGAAGAGCGACAACGGAGGAAGCTTCGAGACCCTCCACGATCTGGCGGATGTCATCAAGCTGGCAGCCCGCGGAAATGCCTTCGATCTGGAAAAGGAATTCGGAGCGTCCGCGGATCGCGTGGGCGCCCTCGACCGCGTGACCCAACTGGCAATCGGAGCCGGCATCGACGCGCTGCGTGACGCCGGCATCCCGCTGGTCATGCGCTACAAGACCACCAGCAAAGGCACACAACTGCCGGATCGCTGGGGATTGCCCGACGCGATGCGCGACGATACCGGAGTGATTTTTGGCTCGGCCTTCCCCGGCCTCGACTCATTCGCCGATGAGATGGCGCGCTACTACACCGACCGTGCCCGCCGCGACCAGCTAACCATGCTGGAAAGCGTGCGCGACCGGGTGGTCGAGAACGTTGGACATTCCATCCTGGCGCAAGAGATGGACCGCCGCATAAACGAGTTGCGCGGCACCATCGAGAAAGAACCGTATGTGTTCGAGCGGCGCTTCCTGCTCAGGGTCTTGTCGATGGGACATTCACAATTCGCCGAATTCATTGGCGCCCGCGGTCCCAACACGCAAATCAACTCCGCCTGCGCCAGCACCACCCAGGCCGTAGCGCTGGCAGAGGACTGGATCCGAGCCGGGCGATGCAACCGCGTGATCGTGATCTCAGCCGACGACGTAACTTCCGACCACCTGCTCGATTGGATGGGCGCCGGCTTCCTCGCCAGCGGAGCGGCCGCCACCGACGAAAAGGTCGAGGAGGCCGCCATTCCCTTCGATCGCCGGCGGCACGGTTTGATTATCGGCATGGGCGCCGCGGCGCTTGTGGTCGAGAGCGCGGAAGCCGCCCGCGAACGCGGAATGGCGCTTGTGGTCGAGAGCGCGGAAGCCGCCCGCGAACGCGGAATCCAGCCGATCTGTGAAGTGTTGAGCTCGGTCACAGCCAACAGTGCTTTTCACGGCACCCGTCTTGATGTCCAGCACATCGGCCAGGTGATGGAAGATCTGATCACCCAGGCCGAAGCAAACTGCGGCATCTCGCGTCATCAGATCGCACCCCAGACAGTTTTCGTCTCCCACGAGACCTATACGCCCGCGCGCGGCGGCAGCGCTTCCGCCGAGATCCACGCGCTGCGCCGCGTCTTCGGCGACGTCGCCGACCGCATCGTGATCGCCAACACCAAGGGCTTCACCGGCCACGCCATGGGCACTGGAATTGAAGATGTGGTCGCGGTGAAGGCGCTCGAAACCGGCTGCGTGCCGCCCGTGGCCAACTTTAAGGAAATTGACCCTGAGCTGGGACAGTTGAACCTGTCCAAGGGCGGCGTCTATCCCGTCGAGTACGCGTTGCACCTGGGCGCCGGGTTCGGATCCCAGATCAGCATGACACTACTGCGTTCGGTAAGGGCGAAAGATGGAGTTCGTCCCAGCCCCAACAACCTTGGCTACGCCTATCGCATTGCCGATACGACTGCCTGGAACACCTGGCTGAGCCGGATGGCGGGCCGTCCAGCTGCCGACCTGGAAGTGGTGCACCACACGCTGCGCGTGCGCGATCAAGGACCGGCAGCGCGAGTCGCGGAAACTGCTTCCGCACTTCGCGCGGCAGCTGTGCCAGCGCCCGCTCCCCAGGCACCGCCACCCATGCCAGTGGTCGCCGCCAGGCTTCAAGAGGCGAAACCGGCCGCTGCCAAACCGGCGCCACCGCCGCTGAGTGTTAAGGCCGAACCTCGCGTGGAAGTGAAGGCTGCTGCACCCGCGGGCGACGCGGTGAAAGCGCGGGTACTAGCTCTGGTAGCCGAGAAAACCGGCTACCCGGTTGACATGCTCGATCTGGATCTGGATCTCGAAGCCGACTTGGGCGTCGACACGGTCAAACAAGCGGAGGTATTCGCCACCATCCGTGAAGCATACGGCATCGCCCGTGACGACCAGATCAAGTTACGCGACTTTCCCACGCTGGCCCATGTGATCCGGTTTGTGCACGAACGGCGGCCGGACCTTGTTGCTGAAGCCACATCCTCGATGCCCACGCAAGCAAAACAAGAAATCAAGGTCGCGACACCGCAACCCGCGGCGAAACCCGCGAACGACATCACCGGCAATGCGGTCAAGACCGTCGCGTCTCCCGCCCCGGCAGCGCCAAAGACAGCGGTAGAAATCAAACTCGCGGTACCTGCACCGGCACTCGCCGTTGTGGCTCCGCAAGACGGCGCTGGCGATGGCGTGAAGGAACGCATCCTGGCCTTGGTCGTGGAGAAGACTGGTTACCCGAAAGACATGTTGGATCTGGACCTGGACCTGGAAGCAGACCTCGGTGTCGACACGGTCAAACAGGCGGAGATGTTTGCGGCGATCCGCGAGATCTACAACATCCCGCGCGACGAAAATCGCAAACTCCGCGACTATCCCACACTCGCGCACGTCATTCGGTTCGTGTACGAGAAGCGTCCCGACCTGGCAGGCGTCGCGGCCCCGGCAACGTCAAAGGCAGCGGCGGAGATCAATCCAACGGTAGCTGCACCCGCTGCCCCGGCAACCTCCGTTGTCGCTCCGCAAGACGGCGCTGGCGATGCCGTGAAGGATCGCATCCTGGCCTTGGTCGTCGAGAAGACCGGCTATCCGAAAGACATGCTGGATCTGGATCTGGACCTGGAAGCAGACCTCGGTGTCGATACGGTCAAACAGGCGGAGATGTTCGCGGACATCCGCGAGATTTACAACATTCCGCGCGACGAGAACCGCAAGCTCCGTGACTACCCCACTCTGGCTCACGTCATCCGCTTCGTGTACGAGAAGCGCCCTGACTTGGCGGCCGATGCTCCAACCCCGGCAGCACCAAAGCCAGCGGTTGAGATCAAGCCCGCAGAACCGGCGCCTGCTGCACCGGCGGTCACCGTTGCTGTTCCGCAAGACGGTGCTGGCGATGCAGTGAAGGAGCGCATCCTGGCCTTGGTCGTCGAGAAGACCGGGTACCCGAAAGACATGCTGGACCTCGATCTGGACCTGGAAGCAGATTTGGGCGTCGACACCGTGAAACAAGCCGAAATGTTTGCGGCCATCCGCGAGATCTATAACATCCCGCGCGACGAAAATCGCAAGCTCCGCGACTACCCCACGCTGGCCCACGTCATTCGCTTCGTATTTGAGAAGCGTCCGGATTTGGCCGGCGCGGCTCCGGCTCCTGCCCCGCCGACGCCAAGAGCAGCGGAGGAGAGCAAGCCTACCGCCCCCAGGGCGGCGCAAGGGCCCACGCCCGAATCTGTTAAGGAGAAAGTGCTGGAGATGGTGGCCCAAAAGACGGGCTATCCCAAAGAAATGCTGGACTTGGATCTCGACCTCGAAGCGGACCTTGGGATCGACACGGTCAAACAGGCAGAAATGTTTGCGGCGGTGCGCGCAGCATACAACATTCCGCGCGATGAGAATCTGAAGCTCCGCGATTTTCCGACGCTCGCCAGCGTCATTCAATTTGCGGTCGACCGGTCGGCTCTAGCAGCTTCTCCCGTTTCTCCCGCAGCGACTGAGAAGCAAGCAGCGACCCCAGCCGCATCTTCACCCAAGACCGCGCCCCCGGTCGCACGCGTGCGCCCGGCCCTCGCCAGTCTGGACGCAGCAAATAGCATTCCACGGCGTGTGCCGGTAGCGACGTTGCGCCCGGCGCTCAACCTGTGTAAACCGACAGGCGTCGTGCTCGAACGCGGCCGCAGGGTGGTAATCATGCCGGACAAAGGCGGCGTCGGAGAAGCTCTGGCGCAACGCCTGAAAGAGACCGGAGTAGAAGTTCTGCGCATCGAGGACGCGCCGGAGTCAGAAGCGCTGGCCGCTCGCCTCAAGAACTGGATGGCCGCCGGCCCGGTGCACGGCGTTTACTGGCTGCCCGCGCTCGATGATGAGGGGAACCTCCGCAATCTGGACCTCAATACCTGGCATGAAGCCGTGCGCGTGCGCGTCAAACTGCTCTACACCACCATGCGCGCTCTCTATGAGCAAGTCGAGCAGCCGGGCACCTTCCTCGTCTCGGCCACTCGGCTTGGAGGTCAGCACGGTTACGATGACGCCGGAGCGGTCGCGCCCTTGGGCGGCGCAGTCGTTGGCTTCACCAAAACGTATAAGCGGGAGCGGATGGAAGCTTTCGTCAAAGCGGTCGATTTCGATCCGAAGCGCGAGGCAGCAGAAGTCGCCGAAGTCCTCATCGAGGAAACGCTGCGCGATCCCGGTGCCATTGAAATCGGCTACAAGGCGGGACAGCGCTGGACGGTTGGGTTGCAGGAACAGCCCGCTGCCGACGGCAAGCCCGGTTTGACGCTGGACGAGAACACCGTCTTTGTGATCACGGGCGCGGCGGGAAGCATAGTGTCGGCGATCACGGCCGATCTGGCCGCTGCATCCGGCGGCACGTTCTACCTGCTAGATCTGGTGCCCGACCCCGATCCAGACAATCCTGACCTGACGCGCTTCGTGAGTGACAAAGAAAGCCTCAAGCGTGATCTGTTCGCGCGCATCCAGGCGCGCGGCGAGCGAGCCACGCCCGCGCTGGTTGAAAAGGAATTGGCGGCCCTGGAGCGGGCGCAGGCTGCCCTTAGCGCGATCGACGCCGTCCGCGCGGCAGGGGGAACTCCGCGCTATTTCAGCGTCAACCTTGCAGACGCGGAGGGTGTAGCCAAGGTCATCAACCAGGTACGCAAGCAGAGCGGACGCATCGACGTGCTGCTGCACGCCGCTGGTATCGAACGCAGCCACCCTCTACCCAATAAGGATCCACGGGAATTCGACCTGGTCTTCGATGTCAAGAGCGACGGCTTCTTCAATCTGCTGCACGCCATCGGCGACATGCCTCTCAAGGCGACGGTGGGGTTCAGTTCCATCGCCGCCCGCTTCGGCAACGCCGGCCAGACGGATTACAGTTCCGCCAACGATCTGCTGTGCAAGATCACGTCGAGCTTCCGCACCACCCGGCCGGCTACTCGCGGTATCGCCATTGATTGGACGGCTTGGGGAGGCATCGGCATGGCCACACGCGGTTCTATCCCGAAAATGATGGAACTGGCCGGCATCGACATGTTGCCGCCCGAAGCCGGCATTCCTCTGATTCGCCGCGAACTCACCACAGGCGGGACCCGCGGCGAAATCGTCATCGGGCAGCGTCTCGGCGTTCTGCTCAATGAATGGGACGCGACCGGTGGACTGGATACAACCGCCGACAAGAATCGCTTGGCCGCGCAAGGACCGCTGATCGGGAAGGTCGCATCGTTCGGCCTCTACAGCGGCTTGACGATCAAGAGCACGCCGGATCCGGCCATTCAAGGGTTCTTGCACGATCACCAAATCGATGGCACACCGGTGCTACCGGGCGTGATGGGCGTCGAGGCATTTGCCGAAACTGCCCAATGCATGCTTCCCGGCTGGCATATCGAAGCGGTCGAAGAAGTGAATTTCCTGGCGCCGTTCAAGTTCTACCGCAGCGAGCCGCGCCCGATAACAGTCGAGGCTCAAATTCATCCGCAGGGCGACGCCGTGGTGGCAGGTTGCCGATTGATCGGCCGCCGGACACTCCCGAATCAAACCGAGCCGCAAGTGACCACGCATTTCACCGCTCATGTGCGGCTAACCAAACAGCCCCCGAAGGTGGTGAAAGTGCCGGCACTCGGCACTCCAGTAGGACATATCGTTGACGCCGCCGATATCTACCGCCTCTACTTCCACGGGCCCGCGTACCAGGTCCTGGAGCGGGCGTGGTGGGACGGAAATCGGATCGTTGGGCTGATGGCCAAGGGCCTGCCCGACAACCACCATCCATCGGAACTGCCGACGCTCATGGCGCCGCGACTCATCGAACTCTGCTTCCAAACCGCCGGAATCTGGGAGATGGGCGTACAAGGCCGCATGGGTCTGCCGCAGCACATTGATCGAGTCGCGGTAGTCCGCCCAGATCTCGCCGACGGCAGGCTCTATGCCGTGGTTACGCCTGATCTGGCTCGAGGAAGTTTCAATGCAGAGGTCATGGATACAGCAGGAAACTGCTACGTACAACTCAGCGGGTACCGCACGGTGGCGCTGCCCAGCGCCGTCGATTCTGAGCGGTTAAAAGCACTACAGGCCCTCATGTCCGAGGAAGAAGTTACGGCGGCGTGACGAACCCAACTCGACTTAGCGTGACGATCCGCTGATTGGAGTGCTTATGCAGGCTGAATTTCAACGCGTAGCTATCGTCAATCGTGGTGAAGCCGCCATGCGCTTCATTCACGCCGCCCGCGAGTTCAATCACGAACACGGCACCTCGTTGTGCGCAATCGCGCTCTTCACCGATCCCGACCGTCATGCCATGTTCGTCCGTGAGGCGGACGAAGCAGTGCCCCTCGGCCCCGCTCAGGTCATCGACGCAGCCACCCATCACTCCAAGAGCAGTTACGTCGACTATGGCCGGCTCGAACAGGCCTTAGTGGCCGCGCGCGCCGAGGCGGTGTGGGTGGGTTGGGGCTTTGTGGCGGAGCACGCTGATTTTGCCGACCTGTGCCGCGAGATGGGCCTCGTCTTCATCGGCCCGGATGGCGACGTGATGCGGCGCTTGGGCGACAAGATCGCTTCGAAGCTTCTGGCCGAGCAGGCGCAAATATCGGTAGCGCCCTGGAGCGGCGGCCCGGTGGAGACGCTCACCGACGCCCAACACCACGCTGAGCGCTTAGGTTATCCACTCCTCATTAAGGCCACGGCCGGAGGTGGCGGCCATGGGATTCGTCGGGTGAATTCGGCAGGCGAGCTTCCCCAAGCCTTTGAGAGCGCCCGAGCCGAGGCATTCAAGGCCTTTGGGAACCCAACCGTTTTCATGGAGCAATTGTTGCAGGGCGCACGCCACGTCGAAGTCCAGATTATCGCCGATCACTATGGGACGACATGGGCCGCCGGGGTGCGCGACTGCACCATCCAGCGGCGCCACCAGAAAATTCTAGAAGAAGCGCCTTCGCCGGCGCTGTCGGTGGGACAGGATCTCGCGCTGCGCGAATCCGCAGTTCGTTTGAGTCAGGCAGCCGCCTATCACAACGCCGGTACCGTGGAGTTCCTGTACCAGCCGGAAACCCAGCGCTTCTCATTCATGGAGATGAACACCCGCCTGCAAGTCGAGCACCCGGTGACCGAACGAACGACGGGCCTCGATCTGGTCAAGCTTCAGATTCATGTGGCGCGCGGCGGCCGCCTCGAAGGGCAACCGCCGCACACGAGCGGTCACGCCATCGAGGTCCGGCTCAATGCCGAAGATGCCGACAACGGCTTCGCCCCTGCCCCGGGCACCATTGAGCGCTTCCGGATTCAGACCGGACCCGGCGTGCGCATTGACACGGGTGTAGCGGAAGGTGATGCCGTTCCCGCAGACTTCGACTCCATGATCGCCAAAATCATCGCCTTCGGTCACAACCGCAAAGAGGCCCTTGCCAGACTCCAGGGGGCACTGCGTGAGAGCGTCGTGGTCATCAAAGGCGGCGCCAGTAACAAAGCGTTCCTCCTGGAGTTGCTGAACCGCCCTGAGGTGCAGAGTAGTGCAGTAGACATCGGCTGGCTGGATCGTTTAGCCGCTAGCGGCGAGCACCTCTCCCGGCGTTACGCCGATGTGGCCCTCGTAGCTGCCGCCCTCGAAGCCTACGAGGCGGAGTTGGCTGTCGAGCAGACCCAGTTCTATGCCTCGGCCGTGCGCGGGCGTCCGCAGGTGCGGAAAGGGGTAGGCCGGAGCGTGGCGCTGCGTTATCGCGGCCATGCCTATTCGCCGAAGACCTATCGCCTCGGACCCCGGCAGTATCGAGTGGAGTTGGACGGATCGGGCGTCGACGTTCACATCGACCGCCTCGGTCAGTTCGAATACTGGCTGACTTGTTTCGGACGCCGCTTCCACGTCGTCTCCGTAGTTCAGGGACTGAGCTACCGGATCGAGGTGGAGGGTGTGTCCCACCGCCTTGATCGTGACGACGGCGGTGTGGTGCACGCCCCCGCGCCCGCAGTGGTCGTTTCCATTGCCGTGAAACCGGGCGACATGGTCTCCGCCGGAGATCGCCTCGCTGTGCTGGAAGCTATGAAAATGGAAATGCCCGTCGTCGCTCCCTTCTCTGGAAAAGTCCGGTGCGTGCTGACCATACCCAACGTGCAAGTCGACACCGGAGCCCCTCTTCTGCAGATCGACGCTGCTGAGGATGGCCAGGCGGTCGCGGCCGGCGAGCGCGTCGTTCTTGGCGCTTCGCTCGCCCCCGACGGAAATCGAGAGGCGGTTCCTTCTCCCTGCAGCCAGAACTTGAAAGAACTCCGCCAGTTCATGCTCGGCTTTGATGTTGACCCAGCGCGTACCACGAAGTTGCTCGCTGAATGGGGCAAGGATTTCCCCACGGACAGCGACGAAATCCGGCAGTGCGAGAACGAAATCCTTAACATCTTTGTGGACCTATACTCGCTCTTCCACCGCCAACCGGAGTTGGACGATCCCACGAGTGGCGAAGAGCCCAGTGCTGAGACTTACCTGTTTTCCTACTTGCGTATGCTCGAGACGCGCGGCGAGGGCCTGCCACCGGTGTTTGTCGACTCGCTCCGGCGTGCGCTCGCACATTACGGAGTGCGGACCCTGGATCCTTCGCCCGAGTTGGAAGAGAGTCTGCTCTGGATCTTCAAATCACACCAACGGCTGGAGCAGCAGCTAGGGCCTGTCATGCTGCTGCTCGAACAACGTCTGCAGCGCGTACAGGCCTTGGCGCCGCATGCGGACGAATCGTTTCGCACGCTCCTGGACCGGATGATCTCCATGACCCATGGACTCTTCCCCGCGGTTGGCGACCTGGCCCGGGAGGTGCGCTATCGGTACTTCGAACAGCCGCTGTTGGAGCGCGCCCGCAAGCAGATCTACGCGGAAGTGGAAGATCACCTCGCCTATCTTGCCGCCCATCCTGATGCCGAAGATCGCCGCGAAAGAGTCCGCGCTCTGGTCGAATGTCCGCAGCCTGTGGTGAGCCTGTTCGCGGGCCGCTTCGCCGCCGCGACTCCTCCCTTGCGCCAATTGATGTTGGAGGTTCTGACCTGGCGATACTATCGAATTCGAATGCTCATGGACTTTCGCTCCCGCGAGGCGGACGGGCATTCCTATGTGTCGGCCGAATACGATCATGAGGGGAAACGGATCCACGTCTTCACCACCCACGCCGAGTATCTCCATCTACCGGATGTGGCGCGAAGGCTGTTTCCTGCGCTCGAGGAAGTACCCATCGACCATGACATCGTCATCGATTTTTATGTGTGGGATTCCGGCCTGCCAGGCGAACCGGGGGCGGTGCAGCAGCAAGTTCACTCCATGCTCAACCAATCCGGCTTTCCGCGCTCCATCCGGCGCATCGTGGTTGAAGTCGGCGGCTCGGGTTCCGCTCATGGTACGGACGGCATGCTGCATTTCACCTATCGCCCCAGCGAGAACGGGTACGAAGAGGAGAAGTTCTACCGTGGGCTCCATCCCATGATGGGGAAACGGCTCCATCTCTGGCGACTCAGCAATTTCAAGATCGAACGCCTGCCCTCCGTCGAAGATGTCTACCTCCTCCGTGCCGTTGCTCGCGATAACCCGAAAGATGAGCGCCTGTTCGCTTGTGCGGAAGTGCGCGATCTGACTCCGGTGCGGGACAAAACCGGCCGCATCGTGCAGTTGCCGCATCTGGAACGTATGTTGATGGAAGCGCTCGCTGGCATCCGGCTGGTTCAGTCGCGGCGCCCACCCAAGGAGCGCCTCTACTGGAATCGGATCCTGCTTTACGTGTGGCCCCCCTTCAATCTCGAGCCCGATGAACTGAAAGACATTGTGCACAAACTGCTCCCCGCGACCGAAGGCCTGGGGCTGGAACAAGTCGCGGTGCGCGCTCGCATTCCCAATCCGCAGACCGGCGAGTTGCGCGACATGCTGGTGCGGATCTCCGCCCCGGGCGGCAGGGGTTTGCTCATGACCTTCCGGCCCGCCAACAAATTGCTTCCCATCAAGCCGCTGGCCGAGTATGACCAGAAAGTCGTTCGCATGCGCCAGCGCGGCCTGCTCTATCCGTACGAAATCGTAAGAATGCTCACTCCCACGTTGGACGACACGCGCGCCGAATTTCCTCCCGGAGATTTTGTCGAGCACGATCTTGATCCCGATGGCCGTCTGGTTCCCGTGGATCGTCCCTATGGCAAAAACAAAGCCAACATCATCGTGGGCGTCATCCGCAATTTCACTGCTCAGTACCCCGAGGGTATGACCCGCGTCGTGCTGCTCGGTGATCCCAGCAAGGACCTGGGCGCCCTCGCGGAAGCCGAATGCCGGCTCATTATTGCCGCCATCGATTTGGCGCAACAGATGGATGTTCCGTTGGAATGGTTTGCCATCTCAGCCGGCGCGAAGATCTCCATGGAAAGCGGCGTGGAGAACATGGATTGGATTGCCCGCGTCCTGCGCAGCCTGGTCGACTTCACCCAAGCCGGCGGCGAAGTAAATCTGATCATCAACGGAATCAACGTAGGAGCCCAGCCGTACTGGAACGCCGAAGCGACCATGCTCATGCACACCCGGGGCATCCTGATCATGACGCCCAAAGCGGCCATGGTGCTCACCGGTAAACGTGCCTTGGACTATTCGGGCAGTGTCTCAGCCGAGGACAATCTGGGAATCGGCGGCTACGATCGCATCATGGGTCTGAACGGCCAGGCGCAATATAAGGCCCAGGACATCGATGAAGCGTGCCACATCCTCATGCGCCATTACGAGCACACTTACAAAGCGGCGGGCGAGCGATTCCCCCGCCGGGTCCTAACCACCGATCCCGTCGACCGGGACGTCCAGGCCTACCCGCACAGTCGCAATGGCGAGGAAGGCTTCACTCGGGCGGGCGAGATCTTCTCCAACGAGACGAACCCCGGACGCAAGCGTTCCTTCGATATTCGCAGAGTAATGATGGCCGTCGTGGACCAAGACCATCCACCTTTGGAACGCTGGGGAGGAATGCGGGCGGCCGAAAATGCCGTGATCTGGGACGCTCATCTCGGGGGCTATCCCGTGTGCCTCATCGGCATCGAATCCCGGCCACTACCCCGCTTGGGATTTGTGCCCGCCGACGGGCCGGATCAATGGTGTGCCGGCACCCTCTTCCCGCTCTCTTCGAAAAAAGTGGCTCGGGCCATCAATGCGGCCACCAACAATCGGCCGGTCGTGATCCTGGCCAATCTCTCGGGCTTTGATGGTTCCCCGGAGTCCATGCGCAAGCTGCAGCTTGAGTACGGTGCCGAGATTGGTCGCGCCGTCGTCAATTTCAGAGGCCCCATGATCTTTTGCGTGATCTCACGCTATCACGGAGGCGCTTACGTGGTTTTCTCGCGGGCGCTGAACGAACAACTCAAAGTGGTGGCCTTGGAGGGAGCCTATGCATCTGTCATCGGCGGCGCGCCGGCGGCGGCAGTAGTCTTCGCCAGCGAAGTCGAGGCCCGAGCTCGCAAAGATGCGCGCCTGCAGGGGTTGACACAAGCGATGGCTCAGGCCGAAGGCGCGGAGAAGGGCCGGCTGCGCGCCCAGTGGGAGCAACTCTTTAAAGTCATACACTCCGAGAAACTGGGCGAGGTGGCCGACGAATTTGACCGGGTGCACAGCGTGCAGCGTGCCCTCAAAGTCGGCGCGCTCCATGAGATTATTCCACCCGCCAACCTTCGCCCTTATCTCATCCATTCGGTCGAAGACGCGGTAGGGAAAGAGGAGGAACTACGATCCGCTAAGCCTCAGGCTGAGAAATCTGACACCGTGGAAGCCGCCGCGTAGCTGGCCAGGTGTGGGCTACTGGAGCCGCGGAACGGTGGCATTCGTTAGCCCAGCGCATAAGCGCTGGGAAGGCGAAAGGGGGAGAACGAGGAGTCCCGAAGGTGTCTGTTGCGTAGCTTGTCGGGATACGAAACAGTGGAGTTTGAACAGTCGATCCCAGCCGCGAAGCGGCGTAAGAATGCAGCCCACAGGGTAAGCTGTGGGTTCCAAACGGGAAAGAAGAAGTGAGCCCCGGAGGGGCGAAAGAATAGCTATAACACAGACTCCGAAGGGACAGCACACGAGTTGCGACATTGTCCCTTCAGCCCGGAGGGTCGCCTGTCCTAACCCTCAGAAGTATTCGTGAAACTAAGTGGTCAACCATGACGGAAGTCTATTGGCTGGAACAAACCGAAGCCGACGTGCCGGCCAATAATGATTGGCTCAGCGAGCGCGAAGCGACCCGCCTCGATAGCCTGCGCTTTGCCAAGCGCCGCAGAGATTGGCGCTTGGGCCGCTGGACTGCCAAGCTTGCCCTGGCCACCTACCGGAACTTATCTGGCGATTCCCAAAGCCTTCGGGACGTAGAGATACGCCCCGCGCCATCCGGCGCGCCCGAGGTCTTTCTCACTGGCCAACCCGCGGACGTTGCTATCTCACTCAGCCACCGCGACGGCATAGCAATCTGCGCCGTCGCCCCGTCCAGCGTTGCGTTGGGTTGCGACCTCGAACTCGTTGAGATACGCAGTGACTGCTTTATCGCTGATTACTTTGCAGCAGAAGAAAAAGAATTCGTGGCACGAGCGTGCGCAGGCGACCGGTCTCGACTTTTGGCCCTGCTTTGGAGCGGCAAGGAAAGCGCGCTCAAAGCCCTGCGCGAGGGGCTTCGACTCGACACTCGGTCGGTAGTGGTCAGCCTCGACGATGTGGAACGATGCAGGGCCGAAGGCGGAGCGAGGCGCAGCGCAGATTCAATTCTCACCGCGCCTCTACCAGAGGCCAGTCGCTGGCTTCCGTTTCATGTTCGTTGCACCAGCGATCAAGTCTTCCACGGCTGGTGGCAGAACACTGAAAATATCGTGCGGACCTTGGTTGCCGCTCCGCCCCCGGTCCCACCGATGCTCCTCGAGGTTCCGGCCCATTCTGCCAACCCCTCCGGCAGAAAACTCACTTGAGTGGGACCTGTGATCGTTTGCCTTGAGTCGGCGCTGCGCCATTCATTTGGAAGATGATCATCCGCGGGACTTGACCGAATTCCCGGTTCGTTTCGCTGCCGAGCCTGCCTTGGACGGTTCCGCGTCTCCCTCCTTGGAAGAATAGAGAAAGTCTTCGATTTCATCGATTCGTTCGCTGGCGTCAAGGTAACCAATCTCAAGGAGGTCTCGAGTGTATTTGGACGTGAAGAGCAGATAACTCATCAGATCCGCACAGGAAGCTGCATCTCGGCCCAAACTGGATACAAAGTAATGGATCAGATGGGGCATGTCTTTCCGGTGCTGCTCTGCCAGATCGGATAAGTTGACCGAAGGCGTGATGATAAAGGTGCTCAAGGGCCGTATTTTTTGACACCCTTCAATCCCAGGCTGACGAATGTGGCCGTCGTTGAGCATCTGATTCAACCGTTCCAGATGCTCGACGTCCGTCGCCAGATGGTCCAGAAACATAACATTGAAAAGAACTCCCATCACTTGCGCGATCGAAGGGTTGCTCTCATCCATGGTTTGCTCTTGAATCTCTTTATTTCCGCAGCGGACACCGATCGCGAAAACCTTCTTCGCCCCCAACCGGACCACCGGGCTGAGAGGTTGTTGCAGACGCACACAGCCATCGCCAAAGAAGGCGGACCCTCGCGGGGTTTTGAGTTTTACCGGCTGGAAGACCAAAGGAATCGCCGCGGACGCGCACACGTGGTCGACCGTAATCTTCGTCGCAACCGTCACCAGTCGGACGCGGTTCCACATCGGATGGCCCTTCTGGCCCTGGATAAAGAGATAACTCTTCCCCGAGTTATAGTTAGTCGCGGAAATGGCTAGTGCGTAAAGATTCCCGCGCTTGATGTTTTCCTGGATCCGGTCGCACTGCAGGTGCCGATTGAGAAAACTGCGTAAGGGAGTGGCATCCAACAACGATCGGGCATTGCCTCCCCCCAGAACCGCTCCAAAGGAGAGATCGAGGATCCAGGTTAAGGAATTATGCGCCTGGGACAACACATCACAGTGAAAGATGTCGGAAGGTTTAAGAGTAGCCCAGAGTTCTCCAAGAATCCGGGTCGCCGAAGCAAAATCATCGCACCCGGTGGCCAGAGCAGAACCATTGACCGCTCCTGCGGAAGCGCCTCCGATGATCGGAAAGGGATTCCCCTGGGTTTGGACGCGTTTCAGTTCGCCAATCCGTTTGAGAACGCCGGCCTGATAAGCGCCACGAGCCCCGCCGCCCGTCATCACTAGGCCGACCGCGTTTTCCATCATCCTCCCCTCCGGCACCGCTTCCGGAACATCCAGACGTTTAATCACAGCACTCCGTGCAGCATCTCACTCGTCGACAATTCAATCGTCCCCAACCCTATTCAACTCGCGTGCCTCACCCCTGACTGTGACGAAACTCACAACGCTGCGTGAGAACAATTCGAGGGGGGCGGGAAAGCGTAAGAAAGCAAGGCTGCTTCGATCCGAAGAAGGGACAGAAGACGGCCGTGTGCGGCATCCACCGCCACGGGCCGATTTCGAGGTACCACGACTGGGATCTAACCCTTGGTTGCGCCAATGACCGCTTCCGACTTGCGAATCGCCTGTTCGTGCCGATCCCAGGAGTCAATCGCTTTTCGACATCCTTCTCGCGCCAGGCGGGTGCTCAATTGCTTCTCGGCTTCGTCGAACGTGTCTTCCGCGTCCATCCTAACACGGTGGGCTTCGTCATCTGCGTCCTTCACCCTTTTGGCCAGGAGCGCGACCTGAGAATCAATGCCTTGCGACGATTGTTTATGCTGTTGCCCTCCAGCACCATCGCTCTTCCCACCCAGTTCGCTATAAGCGGCCTTCAGTTCGTCATTCCAGTGGGCTTTGATTTCCTGGTCCAGTCGATCAAGGGTGGCGTTCGCCAGGTCCGCGGTCTTTCGCACTCTTTTCTTTTCTGACAGCCACTTCACCACCGACCACCCCATCGCCTCGGTCATCAATGCCTTGGCGTCCTCCACTTCGGTGAGTTTTCGCATCCGTCAGCTCTTTAGAAAACTATCGAAGATAGCTTGCCGCAACCGAAAAGTCCAGCGCCGCGGCGCACTTCGATCGCGAGAACCAGCAGCCGCAATGAGCGTATAGTAGAGAGTACGGCGCCACGCGACCCGTGGAGCTTTATGGCGCCCCGCAACGACCAATTCGATTTTGACTTCATCGTCATCGGATCCGGTTTTGGGGGCAGCGTTTCAGCCCATCGCCTGGTGGAGAAGGGCTATCGCGTCGCCGTCATGGAGATGGGTCGCCGCTGGACCCCCGACGACCTTCCCCGCACCAGTTGGTCTATCCATCGCTGGTTCTGGCGTCCCAAATTAGGCCTGCGCGGTTTCTTCGACATGCGCCTCTTCCGCCATGTGACCATCCTCCACGGTTGTGCTGTGGGCGGCGGATCGATCACCTACGCCAGCACACTACTGCCGCCCCCTGACAAGGTGTGGGAATCCGGAAACTGGACTGGATTGGCCGATTGGAAAGCGGAAATGCCGCGGCACTATGAAACCGCTGTGCGCATGCTGGGTGTAACCGAAAACAAGATTCTAGGGCCCGCCGACCGTCTCCTGAAAAAAGCGGCGGAAGCGGCCGGCTCGGGACACACCTTCTACCACACCCACGTCGGTATCTTTCAGCCGGAGGATGGAGAGCCCAGCTGCAAGACTTTCCCCGACCCTTTCTTCGGAGGAGAAGGCCCGCCCCGCACCACCTGCACCGCCTGCGGTGGCTGCATCATGGGTTGCCGGTACGGCGCAAAAAACACGCTCGACCAGAACTACCTGTACCTCGCGGAGAAGCACGGGGCTCAGGTTTTTCCCGAAACCAAGGTGGTGAACGTCAAACCGCTGGCCGGCAGCGACGATGGCAGCTCCGGCTACGAAGTCCAGACGGTTCGCTCCACGGCGTGGATTCGCCGCCACCCCCAGCGCGTCACCACCCGCGGCGTAGTTTTCTCCGCGTCTTCGCTCGGCACGATGGAACTGCTTTTTCACCTCAAAGAAAACGGTTCCCTGCCGGCCATCAGTCGCCAGCTTGGCAAGCACGTGCGCACCAACTCGGAATCGCTGATCGGCGCGCGCATCCCGGGATGCTCCGAGGACCTGTCCCAAGGCATCGCCATCGGCTCCGGCTTCTACCTCGACGAACACACCCACATTGAAGCCGTTCGCTACCCCAACGGCTCCGACACCATGGGCCTGCTCACCACGTTTCTCACCGATCGCCGCCCCGGCTCGCACCGAACTCTACTCTGGCTGAAGAATGCCCTCAGCTCTTTGCTGCACCACCCCTTCCATACTCTGCGCCTGTTTTGGCCCTGGGGCTGGGCGCGAGAGGCTGTGATTCTGCTCTGCATGCAGGCGCTCGATGGACAAATCCAGATGCGCTGGCAACGCCCGTGGTTTTGGCCGTTCCGGAAGTTTCTTGTCAGCCGGGGACAGAAAATACCCACCTACATTTCGCAAGCCAACGAGTTTGCCCGCACCTTCGCGCAGGTCGCCGGAGGCACTGCGCTGAGTATGCTTCCTGAGATCCTCTTCGATATCCCAGGCACGGCCCACTGCATCGGAGGCTGCGTGATTGCCGACTCCCCCATCCGCGGCGTGGTGGACTCTCGCCACCGCGTCTTCGGCTACAAGAATATGTACATCTGTGACGGCTCCGTGGTGTCGGCCAACCTCGGAGTCAATCCCAGTCTGACCATTACCGCGCTGACGGAGCGGGCCATGAGTTTCATCCCTCCCGCCAAAGAGTCGGCGTGGAGCGATGCGGCCGACGCCGCGACTTCAGCCCACCGTGCCGCCTGACGCAATGCAGTAGTCGATCACTTATTTGTTGACATATTGCGTTAATAATCATATATTTATGGTGATGCTGCAGTGCAGCAATTGGAGGTTGGTTATGCGACACAACTCAAAACCCAAAGACGAACTGTCTCCGGCGTCGATTTTCACCGAACTGGCCGTCGAGGGTGCATCGAGTTTTATCGAAGCCCAAAGGATTCTTCTCAATTTAGCCCAGCAGGAAAACGAAATCATAGCGACTGCCGTTAAGGGGCAGATCGCCGGTTCCACCCCAGGCGTGGCGATGATCGATCTGGCGCGCCGCAGCCTCGATACGTTGATCACCATGCACGAGGACTTCCTGACCGCCACCAGCAAGCAGACCATGCACTGGATTGAGAAAGTCAAGGCCGGCAAAGGCTATGACGTCGCTCCCCTGACCGACCTCGCCCGCGAGGAATGGGAAACCTTTACCAAGGCCCAGAAAAAGTTCCTCGAAGTGATTGCCCAGGAAACCGCCAAGGCCACCAGCGGCAAGCCCGACCATACCACCAAGACCGTGTTACAGAAGGAACTGCCCAAGCTCGCGCGCGAAGCGGCCAATTCCTTCATCGAGGCGCAAAAAAGACTGCTCGATGTCCTGGGTCAGCAAATGAACGTGAACCTGGGCGCAGCCACCCGCGCCATGGAAATGCTGTCACCGACCCGGCTCTGGCCGATGGCCAAGCGCACCGGCGAAGGAGTGAAGAGCTTCGTCGAAGCCGAAAAGCGCATGATCGAGTCGATGACCAGGCCGCACAAAGGATCGAAAGTGGTCACCATGGCCAAGCGCCGCCCGGTCCACAAAGCCCATGCGCGGAGGACCGTAAAGGCCCACCCAGTACACGCCCGGGCCTGATCGACCATCATTAGCTCGTGTAGGGCGGACACTCCTGTCCGCCCTCCGTGCTCAAACGGCAGAATAGGTGGCGCAGTGCTTTAGCGCTGCGAATAACCCGCTTTTTTTGGTCAGGGCTTTAGCCCCTGGGGGCCACCCTTTCTCTCAATTCTCGACGAATTCCCCCTCTTCCCCGCCCTCGTCGTCCTCGCCCAACTTGTCCATCATCGCCGGCATAAGTCCCAACTGCTCCAGCAACCGCCGGGCCGCCACCTCCGGCGATTCCTCGCCGTCTTTGGTCGCGACCACGTCGTCATACTCACGCCCTGCGACCATCGACCAAGCCGTAGCCCCAATCGGACGCCGCCCCACGCACCCGCGATCAATCACCACCCGCGTAGGCAACTCCGGCTCAAACGACGTACGTTTCAGATTGGCCGACGCCGTCTGCAGCGCATACAGCAGCAGCCCCGCCGTCTTGTGATCAATCTGCTGCGTCACCAGCAGGCGCATCACCTCGACCAGCCCCATCTGGATGGAATCCGCGTCCTCCAGCACCGGCAGCGTCACTTGCCCCCGCTCCCGCTGCAGGTTGGAGTTGATCACCAGCCGCTTCTGCCGCCATTGTTTGTGGAAGTAACAGAACTTATGAAGGTGCAGCGCGGGCGATCCGCACTGCGTCCCGTTGACTTTCAAATGCTGACACCGAGCAATACTTTCCGGATATAACGACATTTCCCCCCACTCCCCTGTTTGCTTAGTAAGTTGACCCCTGCGACCACCACCGCCCCACGACGGCTATAGTCTGGATATTATTCTTATCTTCCGGAGCAGGACTTGTCAGTGAAGTACATCACAGCGCAAGGTGCGGACATCCTTGACAAAAGCGGTCCGCAGAAGGGTATGGCCTCACAGGCTGCCGGAAAACCTCGTGTAGAGACGGGGCTTGCCCCGTCTCAAATTGCGGAACAATCTTGGCTCGAGCGGGTTTTGGGAAGGGCACGGCTTCAGCCGTGCCGCCCGAGCACAATAAAAACGCGGGCTATAGCCCCTGAGGGCCGTCGCCGCTTGCTTCTAATGTAGGGCGGACACTCCTGTCCGCCCTCGGTGCCGACATATCGAAATATCTCATGCAATATGACAGTACTGTGTCCGGCCGACAGCAAAGCGACCTATCCATTGATACGTCCGCTTTCCATCAAGAAGGCTGACCAGCGCCTCCCGAAAGAAGATGGCGTGTCTTTGAACCAATGGATCGCCGTAGCGGTCGCTGAAAAAGTTGAAGCGGTGGAAACCGCGGCCGAGTTTTTCAAGAAGCGGGCAGGCAAGGCCACCGGTGAAGGGCTCATGAAGCTTCTTCGCACCGCGCCCGAACCACCCGCCCTACAAGTGTCGAATCGCTTCTCAGAGCAACTGAACTTTGCGGAGACCGGGATTGATGTGGACAATTATCTTGGATTCTCGTTGTGCGTACTGCACTATGTCGCCAGTGCCCCCAAGGCCCTTGGCTGGTTTGCCGTCCCACACGGCAATGAGTAAGGTGGACCGCCTGACAATGTTCTTCCCCGCCTCGTAGTAAGCCTTTTCGCTGGGTTCCTCGAAGTGGAGAACGCACGTTTGAGTCGCTAGTCGCAGAAAATGTCGATACTTGGCCAACCCGGCACGGTCAAATGTTTCCTCGTAACGGTTGCACGGAACTATTGCCAGGTATGAAATCTTGTGTTCAGCCAGTACCGAAGCGAACAATTGGTCTGCTCCGATTGCGAGCGCTGTCACGCCTAATTCAACCTTATGATTTCGAACTGTGGCTTCGATCTGTCTTCGCACCCATGCAACAGTAGCGGGCGCTCCAAGGTCCTGATGCCCCGTGAGGCCAGCGATCGTCACAGTCTTCTCTCGTTAGCTAACCGCCAGTAAAACTGGCCTAGGGGCGTTAGCCTGCAGGACTTGCGGTTTATGGCTGCGAAATACATATGTTCTTCACCCACTGGTACCAATAGTCGGGCAGCTCTGAATTTTTGAAGATCTCCAAAAATTTCTTCGTGTTCAGCGTGGGCTGGCTCAGCGTCCGGCTCGTACGAGGGATCGAGCTTGAACTCATCATTGGGTGTAGCAAAATACCTGGGTAGAAGTCGAAGGGTCTCCAGCGGAACACTTGGCCTACAATTTCGAAGGGAGATCAACTTAGAAAGGTGCGACTTGAACAACGGTCGCTGGTCCCATGAGCCGAGTGCTTGATCGACATACGCGTATACGCTCGCAATCGTCACCTTGCCGAGAACGTCGGACGCGCCTCCGTTTAGAGCTCCCTTGACAAGCTCAGTGAAAAGTCCACCACCGTGGATCTCGACAGCCGCTTGGCCAGCTCTGCTAGCTGTCAGCACGGAAATTCCCTCACGCAGT
>JAIQFZ010000216.1 GCA_020073015.1 Terriglobia bacterium
GGGCAGGGATTCGGTTTGCCGTCCCTGTGCACCCGGGATGCACAAACTTGCTTGTGCAATCAGGTTGCACAAACGTGAAGCTCAGTTCCCTGCTCCGATCAAGGTCCAATGCCCGCGACGATGGCTGCATTGATTGCAGCCAGGGCCGGCCAAAGACGTACAAAGCGAGCACGGCGGGTGTTTACGCACAGAGAAATTGTAGGCGAATATAAGGCGAATGTCAAGAGAAATGAGGCCGTGGAACGGGAAGCTGGCTTAGAGCACAGGATGCGGCACACGGGAAGACATCAAACACGTTCCGGGTGCGAAGTGGTGATCCGCTGTCGGCCAGACTCAGTCCAAGGATCGTGTGCCAATACGACCCAATAGCCGTTGTAGAAACTTGGTGCCCTCTTTTTTATACACATCTGTGCCGGCCAGAAGAAAAGCTTCACAGATTCGCGCAACGCTTTGACTCTCCTGTCCCGCAATAGCCTCTAGCTGTCTCTTCAGGTCAGAGCGCACTCGAAAAGTCAAACGGGTATCTTTCTTCATCCCACAAAATCTTAGCACTTGCTCCTTGGATGACCTGTTGACTTCTTCGGATACAAATGTCATCCTATTGTCATCCGTTTGTCATCCATCCAAGGAGCATAACGAAATGAAATCACCGTCACGCGCGATTCAAGATGATCTAGATGTCGCACAAGAAAAATGGGGGCCACTGGGCCCTGACCTGCTGCTCGGTCTTCGGGCCTTGATTCAAGAACACCAACTCGGTTGCTCCGGATTGCCCGGCGCAAGCGCTGCGTTGGTATTCAGGTTGCTCCAGTACACAGGTTTTGTGATCGCACTTCAGAGCGCTGGGCATTCAAGGCAACAGTCTATAGATCAAAGCAGTGCAAGGGCTTTGTCGGATATGGTGATGCCGACCCCACCAACGTCTCTGGTCTCGTACGCGGTGCCGAGATGCGCGTGGCCGAAACGCGAGCCGTCAATCGCGCCCTGCGAAAGGCCTACGGCATTGGCGTCTGTTCGGTCGAGGAGATCGGGTCGGTTCCAAGCCCGACTGAGAGACTTCCTCCGCAAAACGCGAATGGCAACGGGAACGGCACCGGTCCAAAGGTTCGCGATCGTCTCTGCCAGATTATCCGCCAGCATAAGCTCGATCCCGAACTCGTAAAGGCCTATGCCGTCGATTTCTGCGGCACGAAGACGCTCCGAGAGGCCAGCCGCGAACAGGTTGAGAACTTCGTCCAGCAACTAGCCGACTGGGCTGAAAAGGACCGTAATGCCCTGCTCTGCCAGCTCAACAGCTACATGCGCCCGAAACAGGAAGGCCGAGACTGCCCGCGATTCTCGTCCCGAGATTCCCGACGGGATCTTCCTTGTCCGCGTTGATGGCGCTCAGTTTCGCTGGCACGTTAGCAAACCGTTCTATGTCCTGCGCCTCTCCGTTGTCGAGCCCCGGGCGCTGGCCGGGCAGCCCATTGTCGGTCGTCTCTACTGTACGCAAAAAGCGATGTGGAAGCTGGGCTGGTTCCTGCGAGATTTCCTCTACGACCCGGAGTTGCTTGCTCACGAACAGGTCGACGAGAAGGCTCTGCCCGGGCTCCGCGGTGTCGTCAAGATCAGTCACTCCGTGGTCAATGGCATCTCGCTGGTCAACCTCGACGGCTTCGCACCGGCCAGCCAGTGGGACGAACTATCCGCGGCTTTCATTTCTCCTGTCTCGCGCTCCAGCTCCGGGGAGGCAGTCCCATGACTTACTCCTATACCCAGATCAGCCAGTACCTGACCTGCCCGCGGAAGTATCGCCACCGGTATCTTGACGGATGGCAAGAGAGAGACACGCGAGCCGCTATGCTTTTCGGCCGAGCCTTCGAACGCGCGGTCGCAGCCCTTTTTCGACGCGAGGACCCGGCGGCCGTCCTCTTCGAACAGTGGACTCCCTGCAAGGAAATGGGTCTCAGCTACTCGGGCAATGACACGTGGGATCGTATGCTCCAACAAGGCATCCAACTGCTCGAGCGCCTCGCCCAGGACGGCCGTGTTCGCATTCCCCAGCCGAGCACGCACCAGCAAATCCAGTTCACACGGAGGGTGAAGTCTGGCAATAGCTTCGTAGCCTACGTCGACGCCATTGGCGAACTGGACGGCACACCCTGCGTTCTGGAATGGAAGACTACGTCTGCGCGGTATCCGGACGAACCTGAGGGCATATCGGCCCTTGATCCGCAACTAGTCTGCTATTCGTGGATGACCGGAATGGACGAGGTCGCCCAGGTTGTTTTCGTCCGCAAGCGTCTCGTTGAAGTCCAGTACCTGCGCGCCACGATCACCGAGGAACAACGGCATGAGTTCGCAACCCTGGTCGATGACACGGTCCGACGGATCGAGTCCGGGCTGTTTCTGCCGCATAGCGGTATCCGCTTTCCACAAAATCCCTGTACAACCTGTCCTTTCATTGGGCTCTGCCTCGATAAGCGCGAGTTGGTCGAGGCAGCTCTTGTGCGTAAACCGGGAGTTGACCTTGGTCTGTTTGACGAACTTGTTTACTAGGTATCCGCCCATGCTGCCGAAGCTCAATCGCAAGAGAGCGCTGTTCGTGCTCACGAAGATCGACGAGATTCTGGCGTGGGAGAAACAGAAAGAGGCAGAGCGCGACACCCGTTTCGTTGAGTTGGGCAGGTATTTGTGCGAAGTGAGGGCAGGACAGTACTGGAGGGTGGAAAACCTGAAGTCGTTTGATGAGTTCCTGGAGCGGCGGTTCCCGGAGTCGAGAAGGAAGGCCTACTACCTGATGTCCATCCACGAACACCTGCCGCCCCACGCGCGTCGGGAACTAAAGCAGGTTGGATGGTCGAAGGGATTGGAGTTGGCGAAGGTGGCGCGGCGGGATGGGCAGCACTTCGATTGTGCAAACTGGTTGCACAAAGCCCGGGAGATGCCCTATGAACAGTTCAGGCGAGTGGTCGAAAAGGAATTGACGGGAAAGGAAGAAGAGCCGTCGGAACTGATCTACTTCAAGGTGTACAAGAGTCAGATCCCAGTAATCGAGCAGGCGATCGAGACAGCGGCGCGAATGCTGGGCTCCGACAAATCACGCGGCTACTGCCTGGAGATGATCTGCGCCGATTTCTTGGCGGGAGCGCATCTTGACGACCAGAATCGAGACACGCTTTTTTACTCGATCACTCGCTTTTTCCAGTTCCTGTCTGGCGAACAACAGCAAGCCTTCCTTGACAGCATGGGTGAACGGGCCTCCTGATCATGATTCGCCCGAAAGCCCCTCGCATGCCGTTGGATCCCCGCTCGTATGAGAGACTGCGCCAGCAGATCCTGCGACGCGACAACTGGAGGTGTCAATCTTGTGGTGCCATGTCGAACCTCGAGGTGCATCATAGGCAGTTCCGCAGCCATTCGGGGACGGACTCAGAGGAAAACCTGATCACGCTCTGTGCGGCATGCCATGCCAGAATGCATCGCCGCTAAGACCATCAACGGGGTGCATGATCTTGGTACCCCCTGTCGGGCCACGACGGAACTCGATTAGGTCGCGGATGTTTCATCGTTGAGCTCATTGCTGGAGCGTCCGGCCGCGCCGATCTCCATTGACCATGTGTATCGCGTATTGGTACACTACACATATGCTAAAGAGCTATCGGCACAAAGGAATCAAGCAGTTTGCCGAAACCGGCTCGAAGGCTGGCATTCAGCCAGAACACGCAAACAGACTGAGAAGGCTACTCTCCGCTTTGGATGCGGCCACATGCCCGGCCAACATGAATGCGCCAGGGTACGCCCTGCACCCGCTCAAGGGCGACCTGGAGGGGCACTGGGCGGTGCGGGTGAGCGGAAACTGGCGACTCACCTTTGCGTTCGAGGGCGAGGACGCCATTCTCATCGATTACCAGGATTACCACTAGGAGCTAAGTATGCTTTTCAATCCATCCCATCCCGGCGAGGTCCTGAAGGATTACCTGGGCGACATGACCGTGAAGGAGGCGGCCAGGCGCCTCGGGGTGACGCGGTCGAATCTCTCCCGCATACTCAATGGCCGCGCCGGCATTTCAGCGGCGATGAGCATGCGGCTTGCCAAGGCGATGCCATACACGTCCCCTGAGTTCTGGCTGAAGATGCAGCTCAACTACGATCTTTCGAAGGCTCAGAAAAGCAGGCAGCCCAAAATCAAACCGTTTCCGGCCCGGCCGCACAAGGAACTTGCCTCAGCCTCGATTTGACATCCTCGCCGAGGATGGGCAGCACTTCAATTGCGCACTCTGGGTGCACAAAGCCCGGGAGATGCCGACAGAGGACTTCAGGCGGGAGGTGGAAAAGGAACTGACGGGGAAGGAGGAGGAGCCGTCGGAACTGATCTACTTCAAAGTCTATAAGAGCCAAGTTCCAGTCATCGAGCAGGCGATTGACACGGCAGTGCTGATGCTGGGCACGGACAAATCGCGCGGTTACTGTCTGGAGATGATCTGTGCCGACTTCCTGGCAGGGGCAAGCCTCGGCGACCAGAATCCAGAGACGCTGTTGTACTCAATGAGTCGCTTCTTTAAGTTCTTGCCCGGCGAGCACCAGCAGGCCTTTCTCGAAAATCTGCGTGAGAAGGCATCGTGACAGTGATTCGCCCGAAAGCCGCCCGCTTGCGGCTGGATCCCATGTCGTACGAAAATCTTCGTCAGCAGATCCTGCGTCGCGACGGCTGGAGGTGTCAATCCTGCGGCACGATGTCGAATCTCGAGGTGCACCACCGGGAGTTCCGCAGCCATTCGGGAGCCGACTCAGAGGAGAACTTGAGCACGCTCTGCGCGGCATGCCACGTGAGAGTGCATCGCCGCTAAAGCCACAACCTGGTAGTGGCTGACACGGCGCCAGAGACGGAGTCCATTGCAGTGAATCTGGCGGAAACAGTTCTAACAGCCCGTGGTGCAAGTCCAGATTCGTAAGCCAAAACTTCTGCGGTATCCACAGACTTTGTTTGTAGAATCGGCGCATGGCGATGGGGACGCGCAAGCAGCGGGAGAAGCAAGAGGACATCTGGATCGCGCACG
>JAIQFZ010000004.1 GCA_020073015.1 Terriglobia bacterium
CTGTCTTGATGAACTCCGTCACGGCACGATAGCCCCGCACCCATTCGTCTGCGTCCGTGCCCAGGAGGAGAATGTCGTCGTTCTCCGGAAACAGACGATACATGAAAGAATCCAACTCTCTGGGATCTCTTCTGATATACCCTTCCTGGAAAGCTCTTAATGCGGCTAGCACTTCCGCACGCACCGACGCCGGCGCATCGCCTGTTTGAAGCAGATACTGATGGCGGAGGGCACTGGACGTAGTGCTCTTCAAATGCAGGCACGAGACAAAACCGAATGCGAAGCCGCCCACCAAAAGCAGGGCGACCGCCAGCACCGACAAGATCCTCTTGCGAGTCAAACCAACTGTCACCTTGGCCTCCCATAACACATCGCAAAACGACGATGTTACTCATTAAACGGAAAATAGTTGCGATCGGGCATAATTCTCTGAGCAGAAAATGCAGGTAAGTTCATCAGCGGCCTTCACAGTCCCCTGGTAGGAATGTCCCGCCGTGGAGCGCTTCCGCTGCGTCCGTTCATTCGTCCCTAGGCTTCCGCGTTCAGCTCTGATTCATGACCCCGAGTCAGCTTAGCCGGTTCAGACCGTCCACGTAGGCTTTTGCGCTGGCCTCGATGATGTCGGTGGACGCACCGCGACCCAGGACGCGGCGGTCGCCGATCTCCAGCTGTACTGTGACCTCTCCAATGGCTTCGGTGCCTCCGGTTACGGCTCGAATGTCATAGCGCAAGAGTTTCGCGTGGGTGGCAGTAAGTCCCGCAATCGCCTTGTACACGGCATCGACCGGTCCGTCGCCGATCGAGGCTCCTTCCTTCGTCTTCCCGTTCACCAGCAGACGCACGGTCGCGGTCGGAATCGCTGTCGTACCGCTGTAACTGTGCAGGTACTCCAGCTTCAGGTTCTGCTCAACCGGAGGGAATTCATCGTGCACCAGTGCGGCCAGGTCTTCGTCGAGCACTTCCTGTTTCTTATCCGCCACGGCCAGGAAGCGTTGGTACATAGCGTCAAGCTCCTGCTTGGAGAGTTGGTAACCGAGTTTCTCCAGCCGCGACCGCAGCCCGGCCCGGCCCGTACGCGCCGTCAGGACAACCCGGCTCCCGGTAAATCCCACGTCGGCCGGGCGCATGATTTCGTAGGTCTCCCGGTCTTTCAGGAATCCATCCACGTGGATGCCGGAACTATGCGCAAACGCATTCGAGCCGACGACGGCTTTGTTGGCGGGGACCGGCATTCCGAGCATGTCAGCGACCATGCGGCTGGTGCGGAAGAACTCGCGCGGCTCGACTCCGGTGCTCACTCCGTAGTAGTCGGCACGGGTGCGGATGCCCATGACAATTTCTTCCAGCGCGGCGTTGCCGGCTCGTTCGCCGATTCCGTTGATCGTCCCTTCCACCTGGCGCGCACCATTGCGAATGCCGGCCAGGGAGTTGGCCACCGCCAGACCAAGGTCGTCGTGGCAGTGTACGCTGATAGTTGCGCGCGCAATGTTGGGAACGTTCTCGCGAATGCCGCGAATCAGCGCACCGTACTGCTCGGGAACGGTGTAGCCCGTGGTGTCGGGAATGTTGACGACCGTTGCGCCCGCATCGATGACGGCCTCCAACATCTC
This sequence comes from Terriglobia bacterium, assembly GCA_020073015.1. Lineage (GTDB taxonomy): Bacteria > Acidobacteriota > Terriglobia > Terriglobales > Acidobacteriaceae > Acidiflorens. The sequence continues at coordinate 1,611 of JAIQFZ010000004.1, forward strand.
GAAGAGATATTCCGGCGCGGCGCGGCCGGCATCTTCGGCATAGAACTGAACGTCGCTGACGCAGTTGCGCGCGCGCTTTACGGAATCCACGGCCAGGGCCACCAACTTCTCCTTCTTGCCTTCGAGCGTCTTGCCATACCGCTCGTCGCGGAACTTGCCCATGATGTGAATGTCGGAAACGCCGATGCCGGTGTGAATGCGGGGGCGCTTGGCCTTGGCGAGCGCCTTGCCGCAGGACTCGATGTCGGCGGCCACCGCGCGGGACAGCGCGCAGATGGTTGGCCCCTCGATCTCCTGCGCGATCTTCCGGACGGCATCAAAATCTTCCGGAGACGACGCCGGGAAGCCAGCCTCGATAATATCCACCTTCAACCGGGCGAGCTGGCGCGCAAGCGTGATCTTGTCACGACTCCCAAGGCGGGTTCCCGCTGCCTGTTCGCCATCTCTTAGAGTCGTATCAAACACCGCGATCTTCGACGTAGCCTTCATTCCCGCATCCTCGATGAGAGTTTTGGATCTGGCATCGGAGCAAAACAGCCGAACTAGTCAGCATACCGCAGCAGGGCTCTCGGAACTATAAGACAACGCGAGCAAACTGTGACCTGTTGGGGCGCCTGGATGGACATCGGCTCACCAACGTGCCGAGGCAAAACAGGTATAGAATCTTGCTGGTTTTCGAACTCAAAAAGCAAATCCCTGTTAAAACAAGTTGGACTCCTCTTATGAGAAAAGATAAGGTTCTGTGCGCGGTCGTGCTCGGCCTCCTCCTACTCTTCTTCCTGGTGGTAGCAGCCTGTGATCGAGCGGCCCCGCCGGCGTCCAGCGAACCCGTGACCATCACCTTCATCGGTTGGGGCCCGACCGCATTCATCGAACTCGTCACGAGTCGAAAGATTTTGGAGCGATTTGCCCAGGAGACCGGGATCCGAGTGAAATTCATTCCCGGGCCGGAGTCTGCCACGCAACGACTCCAGCTCTACTCCGAAGCCCTGGCGAAGAAATCCAGTACGCCCGACGTCTACTACGTGGACTCGGTGTGGCCTGCGGTTCTGGGCGACCACCTGATTGATCTGAATCCCTACTTGGCAGAGGAGACCAAACAGCACCTCCCAGCACTCCTGCAGAATGAAACTGTCGACGGCGGGCTGGTGGGCATGCCGTTCAACATCGAGGCCGGACTGTTGTATTACCGGACCGACCTGCTTCGAAAATATGGCTACACCCATCCCCCGGAAACCTGGACTGAACTGGACAAGATGGCGGCACGGATTCAAGCGGGTGAGCGTGCAGCCGGTAATCGAGATTTCTGGGGTTTCGTCTGGCAGGGTGCGCCCTACGAGGGACTGACCTGCAACGCGCTTGAATGGCAGGCCTCGTTTGGAGGTGGAACCATTCTCGAATCCGATGGTAGCGTCTCTGTGAATAACCCTCAGGCAATCAGGGCGATGAAACAGGCCAGAAGCTGGGTGGGCACGATCTCGCCGTCGAGCGTAACCGTGTACAAGGAGGAGGACAGTCGAAATCTGTGGGCGTCCGGCAATGCGGCTTTCACCCGAGACTGGGTGTGGATAATTTTTGCTCTGGACAAGAAAGGGGACTCTCCCATCCGAGGCAAGGTCGCCGCCACCCGCCTCCCGAGTGGGGGAGCCGGTCAGGTATCTGTCGTGGGAGGCCAAGCCTTGGCAATATCCAAGTACTCTGCCCACCCGCGCGAGGCGGCTGAATTTGTGCGCTACCTTACCAGCCGCCGCATCCAACTTGAGCTGTGGAGCGAAAGCGCAATGTTGTCCACGCGCTCAGAGTTCTACGAAGACCCACAATACCTCCATGCGAGGCCGGACCTCGAGCAATTGAAGGGAGTCTTCACGGGTGGAACAATCGCCCGGCCGTCGAGAATCGCGGGCAAACGATACGATCAGGTCTCGAAGGCTTATTTCTCTGCCGTTCATTCCATCCTCACCGGGGAGGTAACTGCCGAGAAGGCTCTGGCGGATCTGGAAGCGGAATTGGTGAGAATCACGGGATTGAAACCGCGCGGGGCGGGCGTCGCACATTCGCCAAGCCCCCAGACCGGGTGAACGTTTGGCCGGCCGAGGACTCTCGCTTCGAGAATACAGGTAGTGGATGACCGACTCGTTATCAAAACGGCCTAGCATCAGTACGCTACTGCTGCTCTCGTTCGTCTCGGCCGCAACGCTCATGCTGCTTGGAGGCGCCGTTGCACTGTGGCAGTTGAGCTTAATGCGCATCCGATCCCAGAACCTCTACGGGGCGGACGAACCGGCCATCGCCGTGCTCCGCGTTCGCAGTGATTTCGTGAGCATTCAACAGGAACTGCAGCGCCTGTCCGAGTCGCGGGATGCCGTGCGCTTTGCCACGGAAAGCGACCGTCTCCGCAACCAGTTTGAAGTCGCGTGGAGCGCGCGCGGCAGGCGGTGCGTGGGTTGCCAGCAGCAACTCAGCGGGATGCGGAATTGGCCAGTCTGGATTCGGTTCGGACGATGTTCTCTGCCCAACTCGATTCCCTCGTCGCCCTCGGCAGAACCGGCGATTGGACAGCAGTGCAACTTCGCTCCCGGAGCCGAATACCTCTGGCGGATGTTCTCTCCGACGGCCTGGTCCGCGACATCGATGGACTCGTCGGAATCGAAAAGAAAGAAGTCCTGGAAAGCATTCGACGCGCGCAAGTCCAGGCGAGCTGGACCCTGGTGGGCACGGATTTGCTGGCGATTATCATCGTAGGGAGCCTGGGTTTGCTGGTCACGATGAACATTGCCGGGCGCCTGCAGCAGTTGGACGCAGGGGCTCGCGCGTTGGCTCGAGGGGAGTTTCAACACCAGGTGGTAGTCGCGGGAAACGATGAGATCGCCAGGCTCGCCCGCGTATTCAACGAGATGGCCTCACACTTGTTTAGTCTCTACGAAACTCTGCAGGAGAGCGAGGCTCATTTTCGCTCCCTCATCGAAAATGCGAGGGATTTCATTCTCATCGTCGCCGACGACGGGACGCTGCAGTATGTCAGCCCGTCCGCGGAGCGAATGATGGGGAGCAAGTCATTGCTCCTCGGCAAGCACCTGGTCGATTTCATTGATTCCGAAGACGCGCCGGCCTGGAGAGACTTTTGCGCGCGGGTAAGGCAGACGGCAACCGCGCACACGTCGGTCGAGTTCCGGGTTCGCTACGGAGACGGTTCCCTGCGCCGGTGGGAAGCCCTCGGCAATAACTTGCTTCAGGAACCGGCGGTCAGCGGAATTGTACTCAATGCGCGCGACATCACCGACCGGCGCCGCATGGAAGAGGACCTTCGCGCCAGCGAGGAACGTTATCGGGTGCTCTACGAGGACACGCCTAGCATGTACTTCACGGTGAACCCGGAGGGAACGGTCCTGTCTGTAAACCAGTTTGGCGCAGCCCAGTTGGGATACTCTCCATCGGAACTCGTCGGAAGGTCCTTGCTCGACCTCTGCTGTGCAGAGGATAAGGCGGTCGCTCAGGCCCACCTCAACGACTGCGTGACGAACCCCGTGCGCATCTTCGAGTGGGAGCTCCGAAAGACGCGCAAGGACGGCACGGTGCGGTGGTCGAGAGAGATTGCACGCGCCGCACAGAACACGGACGGGAGGCCAGTCGTACGGGTTGTCTGCGAGGACATCACGGAAGTTAAGCGTCTGGAAGAGCAGCTGCGTCAGAGCCAGAAGATGGAGGCGATCGGCACGCTGTCGGGAGGCATCGCACATGACTTCAACAACCTGCTCACGATCATTAAGGGTTATTCTCGCCTGGTTCTTGAAGGCGTCCAGGTAGAAAAATTGCGAAGACACGCGGAATGCATTGATGAGGCGGCAGACCGGGCGGCTGCGCTCACTAGTCAGCTATTAGCTTTCAGCCGCCGACAGGTGCTGCAACCGAAGAACATCAACCTCAATGCCCTGGTGACGAACCTCAGCAAAATGCTGCAGCGCCTGATCGGCGAGGACGTGGAGATGGTGACCCGGAATGCGCCCGATCTGGGGGCAGTCAAAGCCGATCCCAGCCAGATTGAGCAAGTCATTATGAACCTGGTGGTAAATGCACGCGACGCTATGCCCAAGGGCGGGAAGCTATGCATCGAGACTGGCAACGTCGATCTGGACGAGGTAGAGGTGCGGGACCGCGTGGGTATGCTTCCAGGCCGTTATGTCGTGCTGACGATCAGCGATACCGGCATGGGCATGAGTCAAGAGACACTGGCTCATGTGTTTGAGCCCTTTTTCACCACCAAAGAGATGGGCCGCGGAACCGGCCTCGGCCTCTCCATGGTGTACGGCATTGTGAAGCAAAGCGGAGGCTACATATGGGTGTACAGCGAGCTCGAACACGGGACGACGTTCAAGGTCTATCTGCCCAGGGTAGAGGAACCGGCCGAAACGTTACCCCTGAGGCGGCACGCAGAAGCCAGCACCAAGGGCACGGAGACAATCCTGCTCGTCGAGGATAACGAACAGCTTCGAGAGCTGGCCCAAATTGCCCTGGCCACCAACGGTTACCAGGTCCTAGCCGCGGAGCGTGCCGAGAGTGTGACCTCAGTGTGCGAACAGCACCCCGGCCCCATCCACCTCCTCATAACCGACGTGGTCATGCCGGGAATCGGAGGATACGAACTCGCCGCCCTGGTAGTCGCGCGACGGCCCGGCATCAAGGTCTTGTACATGTCCGGGTACAGCAACGACGCGATCGTGAACCACGGCGTCCTTGCGGCCGGCACATTCTTTCTGCAAAAGCCGTTCACGCTGGCTGCACTCGCCACCAAGGTCCGCGAAGTCCTGGACAGCAACCGGTGACACAGTGAACCTCGATTTCGTGCGCAATGTGGTTGGCAAATCGCGGATGGCCAGCAGCGGGATCATGCGTATAGGGAAATAGATCGTGACCTCCGTGCGAATGGACAAGTGGCTTTGGGCCGCCAGATTCTTCAAGACGCGCGCACTGGCTGCACGAGCCTGTGAACTCAGCAGGATTCAATCCAACGGGCAGCCCGCCAAGGCTGCGCGCGAGGTCCGGATTGGAGACATGTTGCGAGTGACAAACGAGGGCGGCGACTTTCAGGTGGAAGTCCTGCTTCTCAGCGAGGTGCGCGGTCCGGCCTCGGTTGCACAAACGCTCTACCGCGAGACGGAGGCGAGCCGGGAGCTGCGCCTGAAGGTGGCAGCGGAGCGTAAGGCGATGAAGCAGTTCGAACAGTTACCCGCAGGCAGACCATCAAAACGCGATCGCCGGCAAATCATCCAGTTCCGGGGGAGAGCCTGACCGCCAGCGAATGAAGTCCAATCCGGAGGCGGTTAGCTCTTGGTCTTTTTCTTTCTCTTTTTGCAGAGGTCTTCCAGCACGTATTTTAAGGACGCGCACTCCTGGATGACTCCCTCGAGTTTAGGGATGGTCGCCTTCAACTCATTTTCCTCAACCACGCCGTCAGCCAAGGTTTCTGCAACGCTCTCCAGCGCTTCCCCGACCTCCTTGATAAGGTTGGAGATCGCAACTAATTCCTTTTCCAGCGTCACATGGGGATCAGGCAGCTTGAATGCTACCCGCCCTGCCTGGCTCTCAAGAAAGTCAAGGACTTCGCAATTGTTGAGGAGGACGCATATCCGCGGCAGCAGATGCGCGGGTAGCGGCCGCTCTCCTCGAAGCCAGTACATGAGGGAGCGATAGTTCGTCCCCAGTTGCTGGGCGAGCAATCGTGTGTCGTACTCAGTCTTGGTTTCGACAACTCGGCTCAAGATGGAGGATATGTCGTTGGTAGGCACGGGAGTTCCTCGATGAAGGTTCTCTTAGTTCAAAAACGGAGTTCATTTTGAACGAGCAAAGTGTTCATTCTAGCTGAATTGCACAAATTCAAAGATCGCATTACATTTGCTCACGCAGCGGTAAGCGCCCCAGGGCGGACGGGATGTCAGCTTCGCCGGCGAGCTGGTTCAGTGTCCTTGGAACTCTATGACAACAATTGACAAACAACGCGCCGGGTCGTAGTTTTCAAGGTCACCTTCTTCCTTCTATAGTTGTTGCGCTGAACATTGACACGCGAGGGTCGCGTCCCTGGAGGCAGAATGTCCAAGAAGTGGTACAACTACATCGTTTCCGTTGACGAGACGGCCGGCGCTGAGCAAAGCTCGCCAAATGCGAGGAACGCTCCGGCCACTGCCAAGAGCGCAGCTCAAAGTGTGGCTGAGATCGCATCCAGCATAGCCGCTGAGCCGAAATTTACATCGCCAGTGTCCGATCCTACTTCGTTCGAGGAGATCTACAAAGCAGCGGAAATCCCGCCCGCACCGCAGGGCTATTCGATCCTCAAGATTTCGCAGATGCTGGAGAGCGAGCACATCCGCAATTTGCCTTCGGACGTGAAGCGGTCTTCGGTTTTGGTCGCGCTCGACGCTGCGGGCGTGGACGTCAAGGAGATCATCCAGGACGCGATTCGGCGCGACCGTGCCCTTGACACCTACGAACGCGTGCAGCAACGCGCCGCCGCAGAACTGGAAGCGCGCAAGACTAAGGAAAACAGTGAGATTCAGGCGCAGATTGATAGCTACGTGACCGAGCAGCGAGCGAAAATTCAGAGCAACAACGAAGAAGTTTCACGCGAGAAAGAACGTTTTACCGGCTGGCGGCTGAAGAAACAGCAGGAAGAAAAGAAGATCGCCGAGGCGGTCGGATACTTTGTCAGCGAAAACCCCATTACGACGGGCGATGTGAATGCGCCGCCGCCCACATCGAAGACAGCGCAGCGTTCCTGAACAGGAGGAGTTATGTGGCAACGGTTGACGAGAGTGGTGCGGTCTTTCATCGGTTTCTTCATCTCGGTGGCGGAGGACCCCGAGCTTATTCTGCAGCAGAATATTCGTGACATGAATGACCAGGTGCCTCGGATGAATGAGAGCATCGCCATGGTGAAGGCCAACGTAACGCTGCTGGAGAAGGAAGAAGCCAAGTACAAGAACGACATAGCCGGGCTGACCGCCAAAGTGAAAGCCGCGATCCAGGCCAACCGCGACGATCTGGCTGCCGCCTTCGCTGCCCAACTGGAACAAACAAAAGGCGCTCTGGCCAGGACGCAGGGACAACTCACGACCGCGCGTGCCGCCTTTGAAAAGGCTATGACCGTGAAGCAGGCGTTCATGCAAGAGAAGGAGCGCAAGACGCAGGAGGCGCTCAATGCGATCGCCGACTACCGTCGCGCGCAATGGCAGAAAAAGGTTGCCGATGCCATGGAACAGTTCGAAGTGGCGGGCATCAGCCAGACCCATGATGAGATGGTCCGCAAGATTGAAGAGATGACCGCGGTCAACGAGGCTCGTATGGATATGGCGATGAGCAATGTAGACCAGCAGAAGTTCAAGATCGAGGACGACGCCCAGAAACTCCAGGCCGCCGAGCTGGTGAAGCAATTCAAGATTGAGATGGGCCTCGCAGCACCACAAGCCGCAGCGCCAGCGAGTGCAGAAAAAACAATCGCTGCGAAGGAACCACAACGGACTTCTTAGAGGGCGATCGAAGCGCCTCGAATCCCAAAACAGATGCAACCGTTTGCGCAAGAGCCGGGGAGGAAAATGGTATGGTGAAAATTGAGAGAGGTGGCTGGGTTCTTATTTTCCTGGTTGGCGTAGCCCTGGTTGGCTACAGCCTGAATCGATACGGGGTCATAGATTTCGGCAAGTGGACTGCCGGCAAGAGCGCCTCCGGCAGCGGGGAGACGGTAGATGCTTCCAAGCCTCTGTTGCTGCCCGCATCTTCGACCAGCAGCGACGCCGAGGTCCGGGTGCGCGTCAACGTGTGGGTCGGCTGTGTCGGCGGCTTGGTGGCGAATGGCGGACTCGACACGGTTTCCGACTCGATCTATGGCAAGAAAGGACTCAAGGTTTCGTTCAAGATCATCGACGATTGGACGGAGGGAGCGGCCGCCCTGGCAACCAATAACGTCGACGTCATGCTCACGACCGCAGATGTGTACGCCAAAGACTACGCCCAGTTTAAGGAAAGAGGATTCGGGTCGCATGCGTTCCTGATGGTGGACTGGTCCCGCGGCGCTGATGGCGTCATTGGCAAGCAGGGAATCAACAGCATCGAGGACCTGGCCGGCAAGAAAGTGGCGTTTGCCCCTTACACTCCTTCGCACTTCTTGCTGTGGAATGGACTCAAAACTTCCGGGCTCGGCACGGAGCAGCGCAACGAAATCTTCAACCAGGCCGTCCACACCAAGGATGGCATCGAGCCGGCAACTCTTTTCGCCCAGGAAAAAGTCGACGCGGCCGTGGCCTGGGACCCGGATATGAGCGACGCGGTTTCCAAGCGAGCCGGATCGAAGAAGATCTACGATACGAAAATTGCCAACCGCCTGATCGCCGACATTCTCGTCGTGAGTGACAGCTTCTCCGCCAAGCATCCGCAAACCTTGCTGAAGTTCGCCCAGGGCTGGCTGGAAGGCGTTGAGTTCATCAAGACACAACCAGAGCGGGCGTACAACCTGATCGGAACGGTCAAGGATTTCAATATTCCATCCGACCTGGCGAAGACGATGCTCGGTGGCGTGAAGCTTGCGGACTACGCTGACAACCGCTCGTTCATGGGCACCGCCGGGTCGAATTCCGACTACAACAACATCCTGGGCATGGCTCAGGACATGTATCGGGAGCTGCGGATCATTAAACACACGTTCAATCCGGAAGAGAGCCTGGATCGCCGCTATGTCGAGAAATTGGCCGACAGCTTCTCCATGGCGTCCAGCGAGGCACCGATCGAATACAAAGAGCCCCCAAGGGGAGCAACTCCGATCGCGACGCAACATCGGTCGATCTACTTTGAGCCCAATTCTTCCCGCATGAGCCTGGATTCGCGTGCGGTGGTGGATGAACTCGCCGGCACGATGCGTGCTTATGAGAACACCGTCGTCGATATTGATGGCAACACCGACTCGACCGGTGCGCGTGCCTACAACGTTCAGCTTTCCCACGCGCGGGCGGATGAGGTCAAGAACTACTTGATGGAAAAGTACGGTTTTCCCGCCAAACGTCTTCGGACGGCTGGCAACGGTCCGGACAAACCGATTGACAGCAATGCGACGCCGGAAGGACGCGAGAAGAATCGGCGTACGGACATTAAGGTCTATGCCAACCCCTCGAGCTAAGCGTGAGTCGTAAGGCGGTTTGGGTAGGGCACGGCATTACAAGCTGCCAAAGAATCGATCTGGCGCTTGATTTTGGGTGGCGCAGCGCTTCAGCGCTGCGGTAGCTGCAATGTTTTGAGCACGGCTTTAGCCGCTGAGGGCGCACTTTCTGCGCAGGAATTAGTTATTCCGCAATCTGTTCGGCCGTGCCGTTCAGGACAGAACGCGGGCTTTAGTGTGTGCGTGAGAACTGGAATGTGAATTCAGCGGTGGGATGGAAGCGTTGCGATTCCGCCCCGGCGGGGCGACCGAGCTTAGCCCAGCGCTTCAGCGCTGGAAACAGTGGTAAAGATGACCCAAGTCCCGGAGGGACGACCGAGTTCTCAATAGCCCCTTACGGGTGTGCCTTCCTAGCTGAAGGGCATTTATGAAACACTCTCTAACGATAGGTCACAATGAGTGATTGGTTCACCATTCGGAAAGAGGTTTCTCCGCGGGTCCGATGGGCCTTCGCGCTTATCAGTTGGGGCATCGTCGTGTTGCTCTGGATCGCCCTGACCCACTGGGAGATTCTGCCGCCCTTCTCGCTTCCCAAGCCGCTCGGGGTAGTTCGAGCTTTTGGCAAGCTGTGGACGGAATACGACCTGCTGGGAAACGTCTTCAAGAGTTGGTGGCGAATTGCGCAGGCTTTCTTCTGGTGTGCCGTGGTGGCGATTCCGCTCGGGATCCTGATGGCTAGCTTTCGGTGGCTGTTCGAGCTGATCAATCCCGTAGCCGCACCTATGCGTGCCATGCCGCTGACTGCGTTCTTGCCCGCGTTCATCGCCCTGTTCGGCATGGACGAAACCATGAAGGTCGCGTTCCTGTGGTTCGGAATGTTCTTCTACCTGTTGGCGGTGGTCGTCGAAGAAGCCAATCGGGTCGACAACGCATTACTGGAAACCGCGTACACGCTCGGTGCCAAGCAGCGGCAAGCTTTGTGGCTGGTGTTTCGAGCGTCGTTCCCGGCCATTTTTTCGTCGTTCCGCATTCTCTATGACATCGGCTGGACGTACGTGATCCTGGCGGAGATGGTGAACTCGCGCAAGGGTGTGGGCTACATGGTCGAAGCGGCCCGCAAAGTGCTCGACTTCGAGCGCGTGTATGCCGGCATTATCGCGATCGGCATTGCCGCCTTCCTGTTCCGGTTTCTGCTGACGTTTCTGGAGGGACGCCTTTTCCCATGGCGCAAAGCGAGTGCCGCCCTTGCCGGAGGGGGAGCGGCTGTGCCCAGCGCCACGGCACACTTGAAGGCAGCCAAGCATGGAGCCTAAGAAATCGAAAATCTCGGTGCGCAACGTCAGCCGGTCGTTTGCTTCCGCGAACGGGGAGATTGTGAATGCCCTGCAAGGCATCAACCTCGAAATTGACGACGCGTATTCCAGGGAAGGGCGCGATGTCGGCGAGTTCCGCGTTCTGCTGGGTCCTTCCGGATGCGGCAAGTCAACTCTGCTGCGTTTGATCGCTGGCTTGGATCGCGCCGATACCGGCGAGGTCCTGGTGAATGAACAGCCGGTACACGCTCCGGGCAAGGACCGCGGCATGGTCTTTCAGAAGTACACTTCGTTCCCGTGGCTGACGGTCGCTGGTAACATAGCATACGGGTTGAAGATCAACGGAGTCCCGGAGCAGCAGCGCAAAGATACAGTGGCGCAGTTGGTCCAGGCGGTGGGTCTCAGCGGCTTCGAGAACGCCTATCCGGAGACGCTTTCCGGAGGAATGCAGCAGCGGGTTGCGATTGCGCGCACGCTGGCGCTTCGTCCCGCGGTCATCCTCATGGATGAGCCGTTCGGCGCCCTGGATGCGCAGACCCGCAGCGAGATGCAGCAACTGCTGTTGAAAGTGTGGGACGAAACCGCCAGCACGATCTTGTTTGTCACGCACGACGTTGAGGAGGCGATTTACTTGGCGGATCGGATCTTTATCATGAGTGCGCATCCGGGGACGATTGTCGAAGACGTTCAGGTCCCCTTCGATCGCCCTCGTGATCTGAGCCTGAAACAACGAAATGAGTTTCACGAGCTGCAGAACTATGTTCTCGGCCGTTTGCGTCGCGCTCCCGGGAACGGACAGGTGCGGGTGAGTGTCTAAATGGCTCCCGCCGACTTCCATGGCATGCAAGAAGACGATCAGCCCGGTCCTCCCGTCCCGCAAGAAAACATCAACTACGTAAAAGAGGCGTTCCATCTGCAGTACAACTGGATCGCCATGCTGAGTGCGGGTGCGTTTGCGCTGGTCAGTGGCAGCTTCCTGCCGATTATCCTGGCTGGCGGCCTGGAGTTGATGTATCTGGCCATCGTTCCGCAGAATTGGCGCTTCCAGCGCCTGGTGCGGTCCTGGAAGTTCGCCGAACAGCAACAACAGCATCAGCAGAAGTTGAGCGAGATGCTAGGAAGCTTGCCGGCTGAGCTGCAGAGCCGGTATGTCCATGCGGCGCAGGTTTGCGGCTCGATTCGAAGCAACTTTGCTCAGTTTTCGTCGACCTCGCAGATCTTTTTGCAGCAAATCGACTCACGACTACAAGGCTTGCTGAATGGTTACGCCCGGCTTTTGCTGGCTGTAGCCCAGCAGCAACAATACTTGAAGAGCACCGAGCAGGATGGCATCAAGCACGAGATTGCCTCCCTGCAAAGGACTCTGAGCAGCGACCCGCCGAAGGTCCAGGAAATCAACAAGAAACGCATCGAGATTCTCACCAAGCGTCTGGAAAAGTTCGATAAGATTTCTGAAAACCGGAAAGTCGTCGACGCCCAGTGTTCTGCGGTAGAAGACGTACTCATGCTGGTGCGCGATCAATCGGTCACCATGCGAGACCCGCAACAGGTCAGCGAGCGCCTCGACAGTCTTGTGCATGACGTCGAGCAGACCGAGCAGACTGTGCAGCAGGTGGAAGCGATTTTCAGCGGGATGTCGCCCGACCTGGACGGATTGATGTCCCTTGACGATACCTCAACCTCCTCGGGCCCCAACCGTGTGCGGATGTCGAACTAAATGCCATCGAATCCAACAGCGTTAGGGAAGTATCTGGATGCACTTCCCGCGTGGGCGCGGGAACTCTCCGAAAAGTACTACTCGCGGTCGTTCGCATTGTTCGTGCTCTATGGGAACGTGCGGGACTTGGTACCGCTGCGAAGCCAAGAGACCACGAACTTTGTACCGCTCGATGAGTTTCTGTCCGGTGCGCTCTTCGGCCAACGCGACCTGGTTCTGCATTATGACCGTGGTGGGTTGACCTTCGGCTCCGCCGACACTCAAGCCGACTTTCGCCGCGCACTCGAAGGATACGACAGTTTTCACGGCACCAGCTATTCGCAAGGCGGACTGCCGCGTAACCCCGATGCGGCCTTGAACCTGCTCGACAATTATCTGCGGTTGCGCATCGCCGACGGCAAGAAGATCGGGCTGGTCATTGATTTCGCCGAGACCATCGCCCCCGCGGGCGATATCTCCGGCATGTCGGCGGAAGATCGGAATGCCTTGGTCATTCTCAAGCGTTGGGCGCGCAATTCTGCTTTTCTGAACGCCGACGTGACTATCTGCCTCGTGTCGGAAAACCAGATCGAACTGAATCAGGGCATCGTCCAGCACCCAGGCGTCTCTTCGATCGGGATTCCGCTGCCGGACTATGCGGATCGGCTGGAATTTATCCGAACGCAATTGAAAAATCAGGAGCTGCCCGCTGGCTCCGAGGTTAACGATGAGTCCTTGGCCAAGCTGGGTGCTGGTTTGAAGCGCGTCCAGCTGCAGAGCCTGATCTCCCATGCGGTGCAGAACCGGCAACCACTCACGCTCAAGTTTCTCTCGGACCGGAAAAGGGACCTGATTGAAGCCGAATCCGGTGGTCTGCTGGAGTTTGTGCAGAGCCGGTTTGATTTGTCGTTTGTCGCCGGAAATGACCAGGCGAAGCGAAAGCTGCAGGATGCCGCGCAAGCAATCCGTGCCGGCAGCACCGATGTCCTGCCTATGGGCTACGTGATCTGTGGACCGGTGGGTACGGGAAAAACGTTCATCACCACCTGCTTCGCCGGCGAAGTCGGGATTCCCGCGGTCACACTGAAGAACTTTCGCAGCATGTGGCAGGGAGTCACGGAAGGAAATTTGGAGAGGGTCTTGACCCTGCTCAAAGCGATGAGCCCGATTGCAGTGATCGTAGATGAGGCGGACGCTCAACTGGGCGACCGCTCCAGCTCCGGCGATAGTGGCGTGGGCAATCGTGTATTTGCCCAGATCGCACAGTTCATGGGGAATACCGAACTGCGAGGCAAGGTGATCTGGTTTCTACTCACCTGCCGTCCTGATTTGTTACCCGTGGACCTGAAGCGGCAGGGCCGGGCAGAAGAACACATTGCCCTGTTTTATCCCGATACGCCGGAAGAGCGCCTCGCCCTTTTGCGCGCCATGCAACGGAAGGTCGGCATGAAGCCTTTCCCGGAAGACATTGAGAAGTTCTTTCTGGATCGCGCCGGAAGCCTGTCGGGAGCCGATATCGAGGCTGTCCTGGTGCGGAGTCACATGCGCAGCAGCCTGCAAAAGAAGGCCGCCGTCGATCAGGAAGACCTGAAAGCCGCGCTCGAGGATTTCATCCCGCCGTACTACCCGACCGAGATCGATCTGCAGAATCTGGTTGCGGTACTGGAATGCACCAGCAGGAGCCTGCTGCCGAAACAGTACCGGGATATCGAACGCAGTGAGCTGATCCGGCGGACCAACGAACTGCTTGCGTTGTCTCGACAGACGGCGGACTAGGTGTGGAGGGACGGGCGTCTCGCCCGTCCAGGCGGGCGAGGACGGCCGGCTCTCCACAAGTAAGCTTGGATTCGCCCTGCCTCCAGCGCGTCCATTCAAATCACAATTCCATCCATGCGGAAAGCCCTGCGTGTCGGGGTAAAACAAGCCCTGGGCCGACAGGATTGGGTCACTCGCCGGCCTTTTGTCGATAAGGCCGAATCGCTCGCGCCATCAACCCGAGCCCGCCCACAAAAAGGATCACGATCACGAGTGTGTTGAACAAGCTTGTCGGCTGAAAATAGATGTGCATGTTGGCAATTACGCCCGCCAGGATAAAGAGCGCTCCGGCGGTCGCCAGGAGCCAGCCGACGATGTTGCGGCCGCTCCAGAATAGGATTCCGACGCCGATCAGCAGCGGCAGAAGTGTGATGCCGAATGTGTTCGCGCCGTAAAAACTCCAGTAGGAACCGACCACGGCGACTTGATTGCTCAGAAGGTATCCCCCAACGCAAGCCATCGCGAAACCGATCAGGAAATGGCCAAGGCCACCGGGCGTCCCGCCTGCGTCATTCAAAGAACGGTTTTCCATGGGTGCGAGGATATCAAACCTTCGGCTTCCGGCGCTGCGACATTGCAGGCAGCTCTTAGCTTCGAGACTTGCGCGCCAGGTAAACTGTGCGGCAACCAGGACCGGTCAGCGGATTGTCCTTAAAGAAGGGGGCAGCATCCCAGGCACGCAGCTGGTCAAAGCCTGTCTGCTGGAAGATGCGACGGATCTCGTCCGAATCCCAGCAGACCTCTTCGACGCGTTCGTGACGCCGTCGCCAGCAGCTTCCGTCCCGGATGAACCATTCGATATCGCTCCAGGCCCTGTCGGCCTGGCGGTTATGGCCGTTGCGCATCACGACCGCCATGCTCGGCTTCTCGAGCCAAACGGTGCCTGACCAGCAGCGCTCAAATCCAAGGGAGTTGTTGACGTCGAAGAAGAAGTGGCCGCCGGGCCGCAGTGCTCGCGCCACGGCCTTTGCGACCACCCGCAGGTCTGCCCTTCGCGGAACATGATTGAGCGCATCGTATTCACACGTGATCAGGTCCACCGCTTCCGGCAGCCGGAAACTCCGCATGTCGGCCCGAAGTACGCGTACAGGCAGGCGGGCACGAGCAGCCTTCGCACGGGCAAGCCGGCACATTTGCGGGGATAGATCGACAGCGTACATATTGATTCCCTTGCGCGCCAGGGCTAGAGCAGTCGTTCCCGTGCCACACGCCAGATCGCAAGCGGTCTCAACGTGGGGCAAGATCCGGCCGAGCACCCGCTCACGCGCCGCATCGATCGGGAATCGAAAAGGCGAAAAGAGCTCGTCGTAATACTGTGCAAGCCATCGATAAGGTCTGACGTTTGGACTTCGAGGCATGTTCGTGCCGACAGTTTCGAGATTATAGACCGCCCGGCGACAACTGAGAATCTCCTGCGGAGCTACTGCACTAGGTGGGACAGAGTCCTACCTGCGTGGGCCAGTGCCCACATTCTCCAACTCTTCTGCAGTTTTCTGACCTACGCTTCGGCGCGTTTCGACTTACGACTGGACAACAGATTGTCCAGATAGCGTGACTTCATTTGCTGGCTCGCCATGACTTGTTTCAGCAGCGGCAGTTTGAGAATCACACCAAGGATGGCGGCCATCGCGCGATGGCTGGCAAGAGCCTGATTGTCGAAGATGAGGTCTTGGAGGTGGCCGCGCTCAATGGCCATGACAACCGTGCGATGAGCCGCATTCACGGGTGTGATCACGCGCTGACCTCGTTGCGTCAGCCCGATGGCCTGTTTGTCGCAAACCCGAGCGCACACGCCGCAACCGAGACAGATCTCTTCGTTGACCTTAGCTTTCTTGCGTTTGTGGTGGCGCGGGTCTCCCGCGGAAACCATGCCGATCGCTTCGACCGGACAGACATCCGCACATTTCATGCAGCCGGAACATTTGTCTTCCGCGATTGCGGGCAGGAAGTTGGTGGTGCTGATGGGAGTGAGAACGGCAAACCGTTTGGCTGCCAACATAGCTTCGCAACAGCATCCACAGCAGTTGCAGATAAAGGACACGCGCTCGCGCACGTTTTCGCCGAACTGTACCAGGTTGCGATCGCGGGCTTGCGCGAGCAGGTCGTGACATTCTGCTTTATCCACGCGGCGGGCGATGCCGTGTTTAATCAGCGAGCTCGCAGTGGAATTGAAGGTCATACAGATGTCCATCGGCGCTTCGCAATTGCGACCCAGATGCGACGCCTTGTGGCGGCAATAGCAGGTGCCGATACCGATGTGCGAGGCCGTCTCGACGACCTGCGAGGCTCGTTCGTAGTCGAGCACGTGGAGCGTGTTTTCCGCGGTCAATACGCGCTCGTTGACGAAGGCGCGTCCGATTTGTGTTTCGCCGGTGGCGAAGAGGGCTTTGACGAAGTCCTCCTCGACGTTGAGGTACTGGTAGAAAAGTTCGGCGAGGAGTTTCTGGTCGTAGTGGTCTCCGATGCGCATCATGGAGAATTCAAAGAAGCCGGCCATCGGTGGCGGCATTACGAACATCTGCCCATGGCGCGACTCGATGTCGAGCATCATGCCGCGCGAGGCGAGCGCTTCGAGGATGTTGCGGGCCTCAGTTTCGGACTTCTTCCAGAGGCGCGCTGCTGTTTCGGCCGTGAAGGACTTGATAGGAAGCAGCGCGACCAGTTCGGCCTCGGCCGGCGTGAACAGCACCTCGAGGATTTGGAACAAAAGCTCGGTTGGCGGGGCCCCTTGCGGGAAGCGGTTGATCCGCTCCGACAGTCTGCGATAGCTCTCCCTGGCGGTGTGGTGCGACATGGAAATATCGTAGGACGAATCGGCCAGCGTGAAAGTGCAGGCATCACAGGTGCTTGTTCTTCCTTGCTTATGCCACCGGTTCCCGTCGTGCCGGGACTAGCAGCTTCTCCAACTCCGCGCAGGACTTCACTTTGTACTTGGTGGTGATCAGGTTGGGATCCGCCTGGATCACGGGCCACGCGGACACGATCTTCGTGTTTGCGATGTCAGCGGAATCGTTTGATAATGACCTGATCGTCAGGCACCTAGCCAGTGAAGAAACCTCCGCGAAAGGCTCGCAGCCGTACGGCAAAGCCGGATCAGGTTTCGGCCCACGAAGACCGGCGCCGGCCTCGTTTCTCCCGGGAGCTTTCCGTGCTTTACGAAGACGAGGCCGTGGTCGTTCTCGACAAACCAGCCGGACTTCTGGCTGTACCGGTTAGGGGTTCCGATTCTCCCTCCGCTTTGTCGCTGCTTGTCGCAAAACTCAAACTGAAGAAACAACGAGCGTTGGTTGTGCATCGCATCGATCGTTTTGCCTCTGGGGCTCTGCTGTTTGCGAAGACCGGTCCGGATCGAGATGCGCTGGTGCGACAGTTTCTCGCCCACACTCCCGTCAGGCGGTATCTCGCGGTACTGCGCGGCCGTCTCGGCGTTGAGGCAGGAACGCTCGTGCACTATTTTCGACGGAAAGGAATGTTTCAACAGTTGCGCACGGCAAGGGACCCGCAAGCGGCTCGTGCCGAACTTCGATATTCCGTCGAACGCCTTTTTCCGGATGCTTCGCTCGTCCGGGTTGAGCTGGTGACAGGATTGCAGAATCAGATCCGAGCGCAATTTTCGGCGATGGGCCACCCGGTCATCGGCGATAGAAAATACCACCGCGCGGAATCGTCGGAGCCGCTAATTGCTCGCGTTGCTCTCCATGCCGCGTATCTTCAGTTTGTCCATCCGCGCTCGGGAGAGAGCGTCTCGATTGACTGCAAACTGCCCCCGGATTTTCAGCATTTGGTTCGGGAATTGTCGCGTTCAAGTCGTGCGCGCCGGTAAGTCTGGGATCCGTCTGGTGCGGACACTGGAGATGAGGAAGGGAAGCACCCGCTGAAAACCGACACCCTTCGCCGAGTTCGGGGCCGCGCACCTCTGATCACGTCAGCAGGCCGTGCTCGCGCAGTTTCCGGTACAAATTGCGCTCGCTGATTCCGAGCATCCGGGCCGCGTTTCCGCGGTGACCCTTGCTGGCCTCGATCGCCAGTCGGATGTGAGCGAGTTCCGCTTCTTCGAGGGTCGGCAGCGAGGCATCCTGTGCGGAAGGAGTGGCCGGCGCTGCCGGCTTCGAATTTCGCAAGGAGGCAGGCAGGTGCTCCGGCAGAACTTCCGATCCCTCACAGAGCACCAGGGCTGCTTCGACCACGTGCAGGAGCTCGCGTACGTTCCCGGGCCAGCTGTGCCGTCGCAGCAGTTGCCGGGCCGCGTTGCTGATCTGTTTACTGGAGCCGAAGCGCTCATTCAGCACCGTCACGAAGTGTTGTGCCAGCAGATCCACGTCGGCCCCTCGGGCGCGCAGGGGTGGCACCTCCACCGTGATCGTGCTGAGGCGGTAAAACAGGTCTTCGCGGAAAAGGCCCTGCCGCACCATGGACTCCACATCGCGATTGGTCGCGGTCAGAATCCGGACATCCACTCGAATTTCCCGGGTGCCGCCGACATGGCGGAACGTGGAGGTGTCGAGCACGCGCAGCAACTTGGTCTGGGTCGCCGGGCTCACCTCCCCAATCTCGTCGAGGAAAATCGTTCCGCCGTTGGCAACTTCGAACAATCCGGGCTTGGCGCGCTCCGCTCCGGTAAATGCGCCACGCTCGTGGCCAAACAGTTCACTCTGGAGCAAGCTTTCCTGCAGCGCGGCGCACTCGACCACCACGAACGGCCGCGACCGGCGGGAACTGCGCGCGTGAATCAGCTTGGCGACCCTTTCCTTTCCCGCGCCCGTCTCGCCGGTGATGAGGACGGTTGCATCGCTGGGCGCCACGCGATCGATCAAGTTGAGCAGACGGCGGAATTCCGGGCTGTCGCCGATAAAGGAATTGCCGAGATCCGGCGGAGTCAGACCGCGCTCCAAAAGATTGGCTCGCTGGCGCAGAGCTCGCCGCTCGAGCGCCCTTTGAATGCGAATGTGGAGTTCATCCAGCGGGCAGGGCTTCACCACGTAATCGAAGGCCCCGATACGGATCGATTCGATTGCGGTATCGATCGAACCGTGTCCGGTCAACATGATGACCTCGGTGGCGGGCGTGGCGGATTGGATGGCCTTCAGCGTCTCGAGTCCACCCATTGCGGGCAAGTGCAAGTCGAGCAGGACGACTTCCGGTTCTGTCGCTGCGACGCGCTGGATTGCTTCCTCGCCCGTGCCCACCGCGTCCACTTCGTAGCCAAGGCGACTCAACTCGCCCGCCATCACCTGCCGGAATGTCGCATCGTCATCGACCAGAAGGAGGGTCGGGAGCTTCATTGTCCGTCCTTCGGTTGCGGATCGGGATGGATTGCCGGGATCACGACTTCGAATATAGACCCCTTTCCCGGCGTGCTCTCGACCACGATGTTGCCTCCCCAGCTTCGGACGGCGTTCAACGACAGGAACAGACCGAGCCCCGTTCCGCCCTGGCGGAGGCTGAAAAAGGGCTCAAAGATCTTTTGGCGATATTCCGGGGCTATTCCGCATCCTTCATCGGTAACGCGAATATGGACGGCATCGCCGCCTTGGGTGGCAACCACGACCTTGCCGCCCGGTTTCGATGCCTGAATCGCGTTGAGCAGAAGATTGACCAGCAGGTTTTGCAACTCGGCCTCGTCGGCCCGGACGTGCAGGGTCGTTGCGAACGGCCGCACCGCGACGTCCACCGAGCCGGCGCGGGCCGTCGGATCGACCAGTCGCTGTGCGGCCGCGATAGCCGCAGCCAGGTCCACGATATCTCCGGCATGCCGCTGTCCGCGCGACAGGCGCAGGAAGTGCTGGGTGATGCCGCGGCAGCGCAGGATCTGGTCGCGCGCGATCGTCGCATTCTCGCGGATTCTCGCCTGATCCCGTTGCCCGTCCTGCCCGGGGGGAGTCTCGCGGAGGATTCCCTCCACGCACATCAGGACGGTGGCCAGAGGCGTGTTCATCTCGTGCGAAAATCCGGAGGCTAGGACTCCGACCGACGCCAGGCGGTGGGACTCGGCCAGCTTCGCCTCGGCCGCTCGCCGCTCGGAGATGTCGCGCCAGACCTCCACTACCTGGGCCAGCCGCCCCGAGGCGTCCATGATCGGGGAAGCGTGGATTTCTTCCCAAGCCACCGTGTCGTTGCCTGTCTTGCGCTCGCAGATTCGGACTTGGCGTGCACCCGACCGCAGGCAGGCGAGGGTGGGGCAGTCGGACAGGTTGCACGGCCGCGGTCCGAGTTCGTAGCAGCAGCAGCCCAAAACCTGTTCGCGGGAGTTGCTGGCGCGCTGCAGAAAGGCGTCGTTGGCCGCAATAATCTTTCGTTCCGCGTCGAGGACGACGATCCCATCGTCAATACTGTTGATCACCCTTTCCAGCCGCTCCCGCTCATTGCGGACTTCCCCAACCAGGCCTGACACCGAGTCGGCCATGGTATTGAACTCCTTTGCCAGCCACGCCACTGTGTCCGAACCTTCCGCGGGCACACGCCGTTCGAGATCGCCCTGGGAAATCAGGCGCGCGGTGGTTTCAAAACGCTGCAAGCGGCGCAAGACCGAGACACGGATCACCAGGGCGATCGCCCCGACGATGACAAAGGTCAAGGCACCGGTGCCGGCGACCATCCAGCGCAAGTCCCGCGTCATAGCGGCACGGACCTCCCCGGCGTTGTAGTCCAGAATCAGGATGCCATTGATCTTCTGGCCGGGGTCGTGGCACCGGTAGCACTCCGCGCGGTTGCGAATCGGCACGACCGTTCTCAGAATCGCTCCACCCTGGGTCTCGATCACACGACTGGAGCCCCGGCGTTCCGGCGGGTCGCGATGGCAGGCCTGGCAGGTGGGAGACTCGATCCGGAATTCATTCCCCGCGGTCCCCGGCTTACTCGAGTAGCGCTCCACACCCCGGCGATCCAGCAGGATGAGTTGTTCGACGCGCGCCTGTTTCCCGAAGCTCTCGATCATTTGCGCGATCAGGGTGCGGTCATTTTCTAGCATCTGGTGCTCGAGCGCGGTGCGGATCAATTCCCCTTCGGCAAGCGCGCTGGTGCGCGCGGTTTCAAGCAGGCTCTGAAAGTGATGAACCGAATAGAAGTAGGAGGCGACCGTGCAGGCTACCACCACCGCCGCAGTGACGCCGAGTGCGAGGCCAACCGTCATGCTGGCAAAGCGCAGCTTCATCATGATGAAACAGAGATGGCGGGATCATGGCACACGGGCCGACCGCCGTCAACGACTGACGGATTGTCAGGTTCGACCTGACATTCTGGCAGTCTGCTTGTGTTAACGCCCCCCACCTCGTCTGAAGGAAAAGGAGTTAGGCTCCGCCCACGGTGGCATACCACGTGCGTTAGGAAGCGCTGAAGGAGGGTTTCTGTCATGGAAATGCTCTTGATGGGTTTGTGCATGAGCGTATTTGGGCTGGGAGTGGCGGCCCTCGCGTTTGGAGCGGCGACGCGTTCGGAGTCATCCGACTCCGCCGTGCAGCCCGAGCTTCCGTTGGTCAAGGCGGTTGCCCCGGCTCGCTTCTTCTCGGACCGTGTTCCGGTACCGCCCGCTGTCCTGCCCCGGCAGGTACCCATTGAGGTCCTGTTGCTGCAAATTGAAAACCACGTCCGCCTGGAGCAGGCTGCCGCGGAATCGTTCGTAGAATTTCCCACCCACGCCTTGTTGCACAGCAAAACGACTTCGCCGTTTGTGAACTGAGAGAGTGGCTCATGACGCATGAATTGCTCAACGGCCTTTCGTCCGCCGAAGTGGAAGGGGTTCTGGCACTCGGTACCAGGCTGATAGTCCCCGCCGGAACCTCGCTGTTCCGGCTGGGAAGCCCAGCCGATCGCCTGTTCCTGACCGAACGCGGCCGGATCCGCCTCACCTTGCCGATGCAGGTCCGAGGTCATGAAGAGGACATTCTCGTCGAAGAAAGGTCTCCCGGCCAGACCGTGGGTTGGTCGGCCCTGATCCCGCCCTACAGGTTCACTCTCACCGCCACCGCACCGCTGGAAACGGAAGTGATCGCCCTGCCGCGGGAGTCGTTGCGTGAACATTTTGCCGCCCATCCAGCGGTTGGGTATAAGATCGCTCTGAATCTGGCTGTCGTCATTGGACATCGCCTGCAATTATTCCAGACGATGTGGGTGCGCGAGATGCAGCGTGCCGTGGAAGTACGTTCTGCTTAACCCGAGGAGTCGCTCCATGAAAATCGTGGTGCTCGCGATCCGGATCTTGAGTGGTTCCTGCGGCAGGGGGGCGCAGTGAATGACCGCTGACCAACTTACCCAACCCGAACCCACGCGCCGCCGGGTGATTGAGATCTTCCTCGGTGGTGGCCTGCTCGCTTCTTTTGCTTCTTTCCTTTATCCCGTGCTGCGCTATCTTGTCCCTCCGGCAGTGGCCGACCTCGGCGGGGACGAGGTCGTCGCCGCCAAGCTCGCGGAACTGAAGCCGAATTCCTCCAAGATTTTTCGTTTCGGCAGCCGTCCTGGCCTGTTGATCATGAACAGCGACGGCACGTATCGCGCGCTCTCCGCCACTTGTACCCACCTCGGGTGCACGGTGCAGTATCGCAACGATCTGCGCCAGGTCTGGTGCGCCTGCCACAACGGAATCTACGATCTCGGTGGCCGTAACGTTTCGGGTCCGCCGCCACGGCCGCTCGATGTGTTTGATGTCCACCTGCGTGGCGATGAGATTGTCGTCAGCCGGAAACGGGAGGCCTGACTTTGTTCGCCACCCTCCGCCACTGGCTGGATGAACGCCTGGATTGGGACGACCTCACCGCCCCGCTCCGCCACAAAACCGTCCCCAATCATCGGTTGTCCTACTGGTATTTCCTCGGGGGCATCACGCTTTTTCTGTTCGTGGTCCAGGTACTGACCGGAATTTTGCTGCTCCTCTATTACCGCGCGGGTGCCAACGAGGCCTTCGAAAGCGTCCAGTACATCATGACGCAGGTGCGGTTTGGCTGGCTGATTCGTTCCATCCACTCCTGGTCGGCCAACTTAATGATCTTTACCGCCTTTGCGCACATGTTCAGCGTGCTGTTCCTGAAGGCCTACCGCAAACCGCGCGAGCTCACATGGGTCAGCGGAGTACTTCTTCTCTTTCTTGTGATGGGGTTTGGGTTCAGCGGATATCTGCTGCCCTGGAACACGCTGGCTTTCTTCGCCACCAAGGTCGGCACCGAGATTACTGGACAGGTTCCGATCGTCGGCAAGCCCATGATGATTTTTCTCCGCGGCGGTGAAGATGTGACGGGAGCCACGCTGACCCGGTTCTTTGGATTCCATGTTGCCGTTCTGCCCGGAGTAGCCACCTTGATGATCCTGCTGCACCTGTTGCTCGTGCAACGTCTGGGCATGAGCATTCCCCCGAAACTGGAAGTGCAGTGGACCGCAAATCCGTCTGCCAAGCGGGAAATGAAATTCTTTCCCAACTTCTTGCTGCGGGAATTGATGGCCTGGTACGTGGGTTTGGGAGTGCTAGGCGCGTTGGCTGCAATCTTCCCGTGGAACCTCGGTGTCAAAGCAGATCCTTTTGTGCCTGCCCCCGCGGGCATCAAGCCCGAGTGGTACTTCCTGTTCATGTTCCAGACACTCAAGCTCATTCCGTCCAAAGTGTGGTTCGTCGACGGGGAGGTTCTGGGGGTACTTGCGTTCGGCCTAGTCGGCTTGTTGTGGATCCTGCTGCCTTTTTTTGAGAGTGATCAACCCTCACGCACGAAAGGGTGGATCACTGGGCTTGCCGTCTTTGCTCTTGTGTACATAGCAGGTATGAGTGTTTATGGCCATCTTGCGAAATAAGCTCCGACCGTTCAGCGCAGCCCGCTATGTCGGGCTGGTCGGCTCCGTCGTGCTCGCAGCGTGCCTGGGTTACGGGCAAACCAAGAACTCCTGCCTGGATTGTCACTCCGCCCTGCCTGATCCCCTGGGAGTGAGCCAGGAGAAGTTCAGCCAGGACGTACACGCACAAAAGGGTCTGACTTGCGCCAGTTGCCACGGCGGCGACCCAACCAGCGACGATCCCGACAAAGCCATGAGCCGAAAGGCGGGCTGGAAAGGCAAGATCGATCGCAAGCAGATCCCGCAGTTGTGCGGAAGTTGCCATTCCGATCCGGCCTACATTCGGCAGTTCAACCCCAGCTTGCGCACGGACCAGTTAGGCCAGTACCGCACCAGTGTGCACGGCAAGCGGTTCGCGGCTGGAGACACGAAGGTTGCCGTGTGCACCGATTGTCATAGCGTCCACGATCTCCGGGCGCCCAGCGATCCCCGTTCCACCGTGAACCCGGTCAACGTGGCGAGCACGTGCGCTCGCTGCCATGCTGACGCGAATTACATGAAGGGATATTCCATTCCCACGGATCAGTTCGCAAAGTACAGCACGAGCGTGCACCACGACGCCCTGGCGGTGCGAGGCGATCTGAGTGCGCCAACCTGTTCAACGTGTCATGGAAACCATGGCGCGGCGCCGCCCGGAGTAGATAAGGTTCAGAATGTGTGCTCGAACTGTCACACGTTCCAAGACCAGATGTACGAAAAAAGCTCGCACAAAGTGGCCTTTCAAGCGGCATCTCTTCCAGGATGCGTCGTGTGTCACAGCAATCACGGCATCAGCCATCCCACGGACGCGAAGCTTGGCACTGGTCCGGACGCCGTCTGCATGCAGTGTCATTCCCCAGGGGACTCGTGTGATCAAGCCAGGGCAGGATTACTGAGTAGCTTGAGTCAATTGGATGAAGCCATCAAAGGCGCGGACCATATTCTCGGGGTCGCCGAGTCTTCGGGCATGGAGGTAAGCGAGGCTCGGCTGGGACAGGATCAGGCACGGGATTCGCTCACCAAGGCTCGCGTCACGATCCATAGCTTCCGGAAGGAGTTGGTGGATCAGGATATTCAAGCCGGCCTGAAAATCGCTGCCAAGAACCTGCAATCTGGGAAGGAAGCCATGGTTGAGCGCAACCATCGCCGTGTCGGACTCGGAATATCCCTGATCGCGATCGGGATAGTGTTGGCCGGGCTTCGGCTGTACATCAAGAAAATAGAAAGCTAAACCCTCGGATGGTGCCAGACGCACACCGAAAACTGATGCGGGGAGCAGGGAAGCACCTCCCCGAGACGCTGTTGGCGGACGTGTCGCCAGCCAAGGAACAGCCCTGTAATTCCCCCAACAAACTGACGCCACCTATGTCTGAACCGGACCATGCTCCTTTCCGGCTCCGTGGGTCTACAATTTAGGCAGAGGTGAGCTTCATGCAAACGGAAGACGAATCCCGGCGTGAGCAAGCTGCCGAACATCTGACGGGGGCTCATACTCTGCTGAAGGCTCTGCAGGAACAAGTCGGGGAACACCCCGAATTGAGGCAAGCCATCAACAAGCTGGAGATGGCCTTGGCCATCCTGGGCGTGCAAACGGGCGGCATGCTTTGAGAGGCCGCCGTCCGCTGAACCTGCCCGCTGGCGATTGAAGATCCCCTGCCAGCAAGGCCCGCAGGTGTGGAACTCAGCGACGCCGGTATCTTTCTTACAGTGGCTTTTTGCGTGGGCATTCCCCTTCTCTTTGCGGCAAGTCTGTTTTACCCCTCCGCCGACCGTGGTGGCTGAGAACCATGATCGCAACGCCGCGGGCCGCAGTTCCGCTTGCAATCCAGGCCCGCGCCGCAGGAAGATTAGGCGCAGCAAGGACGTGCCCCACAACGCTGAGCCAGCGATCGCCTGGTAATGTCTTACTGCACGCCGGCATGTGAGCCGGGTCACATAGCCTTGACAATGATCGGTCCAGAATCATTGGAGCGCCCGGCAGGAGTGATGAGAAACTGTCCCTGCTCCTCCACTCGAGTCGGACCTGATTGGGGTTTGATTGTGATTGTGCAATGTGTCAGCGGAACTCGCAGAGCATTGTCCCACCGGGTGGGCCAGAAACTGGCGGTGTGGACCGCGCTGGCGGCTTGCGCCTGTTTCTCCGGGTGTTCACGAGAAAAGGCCGCTCCGCCGGTTGTGCCTGCGGTCCCGGTGTTGGCGGCCGCCGTCGAGCAGAAGGATATGCCGGTGGATGTGCAGGCCATCGGAGCCGTCGAAGCCCTGTCCACTGTATCCGTGAAGACGCAGATCACCGGAGAACTCACCGGCGTCTTCTTCAAGGAAGGACAGGACGTCAAAAAGGGAGACCTGATCTTCACGCTCGACAAGCGTCCCTTCGAGGCGGAGATCAAGCGGCAGGAAGCCAACCTCCAACGTGACACTGCTCAGGCCCACCTCGCCCATCTGGACGCCGATCGTTATGCCGGCCTGTTTAAGGA
Source organism: Terriglobia bacterium (assembly GCA_020073015.1). Classification (GTDB taxonomy): domain Bacteria; phylum Acidobacteriota; class Terriglobia; order Terriglobales; family Acidobacteriaceae; genus Acidiflorens. Next base: position 27,837 of record JAIQFZ010000004.1, read on the forward strand.
AGGCGTAGTTTCAAAGCAACAGTACGACCAGGCGCAGGCCAACGCCCAGGCGCTCGATGCCGCAGTCCAGGCGGATAACGCTGCGTTGGAAACCGCGCGCGTGCAGTTGATCTACTGCTCCATCTACTCGCCCATCAATGGCCGCACGGGAACGCTGATGATCCACCAGGGCAACATGATCAAGGCGAACGATACCCCCTTCCTGGTGAGCATTAATCAGATCGAGCCGATCTATGTCACCTTCCCCGTGCCGGAACAGTACCTGGCAGACATCAAACGATTCGCCGCTGCGGGTACCTTGCCGGTGAAAGCTACCATCCAGGGGGACAACCGGCCAGTCCTGGGGAAACTCAGTTTCATCGACAACACCGTGGACCAAACCACCGGGACGATCAAGTTGAAGGGGCAGTTCGTGAATGCCGATCGTCGCCTGTGGCCGGGACAGTTTGTGAATGTCACCCTCACCCTGCACGCGCAGCCCAGTGCGATCGTGGTACCCTCGCAGGCCGTCCAGAACGGGCAGCAGGGGCAATTCGTTTTCGTGATCCATCCCGATCTGACGGTGGAAGCTCGTCCGGTAAGCGTGAATCGCACCAGCAACGGGCAGTCTGTCATCGACAAGGGACTGGCGGCCGGCGAGCGCGTGGTCACCGACGGCCAACTTCGCCTCGTGCCCGGATCGAAGGTCGACATTCGGCCAGCCGTCGCTCCTCAACCCACGTCGGAGAGGAACCAGATCCGCGAGCCGCGCCCAGTTCTCCGCAAGGAAGTGCGCTCGTGAACATCGCGGAACTCTTCATCAAGCGCCCGGTCGCGACTACGCTCGTCATGACGGCCATTTTGCTTTTCGGCGTGATGGGCTACCGCCTGCTGCCGGTCAGCGATCTGCCCAACGTGGATTTTCCCACCATTCTGGTTTCCGCGAGCTTGCCGGGCGCTAACCCGGACACCATGGCGTCGGCAGTCGCCATGCCGCTGGAGAAGCAATTCTCCACCATCGCGGGTCTGGACTCGATGACTTCGACCAGCAACCAGGGATCCACGCAGATCACGTTGCAGTTCAGCTTGAGCCGCAGTCTGGACGCGGCGGCGCAAGACGTGCAGTCCATGATCGCCAAAGCGGGGCGCGATCTGCCGCAGAACATGCCGTATCCGCCGTCCTATCAGAAAGTGAACCCGGCGGATTCACCCATTCTGTACCTGTCGCTCAGCTCACCCACCCTGCGCCTCTCCGACGTGGACGAGTACGCCGAAACCCTGATTGCCCAGCGGGTGTCGATGATCAATGGCGTGGCGCAGGTGAGCGTATACGGTTCGCAAAAATATGCCGTGCACGTGAAGCTGGACCCCAAGGCGCTGGCCAGTCGGCAAGTCGGCATGGACGATGTGGCCAACGCCATTGCCAACGGCAACGTCAACCAGCCCACTGGCGTTCTGTATGGCAAGCATCAGGCCTTCGCGGTCCAAGCCAGCGGGCAACTGCGGAGGGCCGCTGATTACGCACCATTGATCGTCGCCTATCGCAATGGTGCCCCCGTTCGACTGCAGGATCTGGGGCAGGTTGTCGACGGCGTCGAGGTCGACAAGACCGCCAGCTGGTATTTCGACCGGCAGAAGGGATTGCGCCGCGCCATCGTGCTGGCCATCCAGCGCCAGCCCGGCACCAACACGGTGGAGGTGGTGGACTCCATCCGCAAACTGCTGCCCAGTTTTCGCGCGCAGATGCCGCCCGCCGTCGACCTGCAGATTCTGTTTGACCGCTCGGTATCCATTCGCGATTCGGTCAACGACGTTCGCTCCACCCTGTTTCTCGCTCTCTGCCTGGTGATCCTGGTCATTTTCCTGTTCTTGCGGAATCTCTCCGCCACGGTGATCCCGAGCCTGGCGCTTCCCATGTCGATCGTGGGCACATTTGCCGTGATGTATTTGCAGGGATTCTCGCTCGATAACCTCTCGATGATGGCCTTGACCCTTTCGGTGGGTTTCGTAGTGGACGACGCCATTGTCATGCTCGAGAACATCGTGCGCCACATGGAGATGGGCGAGCCGCCAATGGAGGCCGCGTTCCGCGGTGCCAAAGAAATCGGCTTCACCATCCTCTCCATGACCTTGTCGCTGGCCGCCGTATTCATCCCGGTGCTGTTCATGAGCGGGATCCTGGGCCGCTTGTTGCACGAGTTCGCCGTTACCATCACCGCGGCCATCCTGGTTTCCGGTTTCGTCTCCCTCAGCCTGACGCCCATGCTGTGCAGTCGGTTCCTGCACTCCGGACGGGAAGTGCATCACGGCCGCCTGTATAACGCTTCCGAACGTTTCTTCACCGCCCTTCTGCGCCTCTACGAGCGCACCCTGCGGATTACGCTGAAGCATCGCGCTACCACGATGCTGGTCTCGGCAGCGGTTCTGGTCGCCACCATTTACCTGTTCCTGATCACGCCCAAAGGTTTTCTCCCCGACGAGGATACGGGGCAGATCTTCGTCTTCACCGAGGGCGCCCAGGGAATCTCCTTCGATGGGATGGTCCAACACCAGCAAGCCCTGAACCAGATCGTGGTCAAACAGCCTTGGGTGGATTCGTTTATGTCTACGGCCGCGGGCGGGAACGCGGGACGCATGTTCATCCGCCTGACGCCTCGCAAGACGCGCAGGTCGGCCATGGAACTGGTCCAGCAAGTGCGCCCGGTGCTGTCGCAGGTGCCCGGCATCAGCGCCTATCCCCAGGTATTGCCCCCAATCCGAATCGGCGGCACGCTGACCAAGAGCCAGTACCAATTTACGCTGCAGAGCCCCGACACCAGCGAACTCTACGAACACGCGCCCAAGCTGGAAAGCAAGCTACGCACCGATCCGGCGTTTCGCAACTTGATACAGGATGTCGCCACCGACCTGCAGATCAAGAATCCGCAGGTGAATGTGGATATCGACCGCGACAAGGCTTCCTCCCTGGGCATCACCGCCAACCAGATCGAGGACGCTCTCAATACGGCGTACAGCCAGCGCCAGGTTTCCACCATTTACGCGCCCAATAATTCTTATCGCGTGATCACCGAGACGGAAGACCAGTATCAGCAGGATCCTTCGCTGCTTTCGTTGCTCTACGTGCGCTCTACGACCGGGCAACTGGTGCCCCTGAATACGGTGGCTCGACTGAGGTACGACGTGGGCCCGTTGAGCATTAATCACCTCGGGCAATTGCCGGCGGTAACGATTTCCTTCAACCTGCGTCCGGGAGTCTCTCTGGGCGACGCTGTCTCAGCCGTGAATGACGTGGCGCAGCAGATGTTGCCGGCGACCATCAGCACCAGCTTCCAGGGCACCGCGCAAGCCTTCCGCTCCTCCGTCACCGGTCTCGGAGTGCTGCTGCTCATGGCCATTCTGGTGATTTACATCGTGCTGGGAATGCTGTATGAGAGCTTCATTCACCCCCTCACGATTCTTTCTGGATTGCCGTCCGCAGGCTTCGGCGCCCTGCTCACACTCCGGCTGTTCCACGTCGATCTCAATCTGTATGCCTTTGTCGGCATCATCATGCTGGTGGGCATCGTGAAGAAAAACGCCATCATGATGATTGATGTCGCCCTGGAGAAACAGCGCACGTCCGGCGAAAGCTCCCACCAGGCCATCTACCAAGGGGCGCTGCTGCGGTTCCGCCCCATCATGATGACGACCATGGCGGCCCTGATGGGGACTCTGCCCATCGCGCTCGGGTTGGGCGCCGGCGCAGAATCACGGCGCCCGCTGGGCTTGGCGGTGGTCGGAGGCTTGGTCTTCTCGCAACTGCTGACCTTGTACATCACTCCTGTTTTCTACACCTACATGGACTCGTTTCAGAGTTGGTTGTACACGCTGCGAAAGAGAAAAAGAGGATTTGTCGCCCGGCCAGTGGAACAGCATGCGCCGGCGGGCGGGGAAGATGAGTTTGAGACCGTCCACAAACACTGATCCTCAAAACAACCTAATCGGGTACAGGCGAGGCACCGAACTGTGAAATGGCTCAGTACTGTCGTTCTTCTCACGACGCTTATTCCGCGCTGCTTTGCAGCTGACAAGAACGCGCCGCCGAAACCGGCCCAGTCGATTCCGGAGCTGCGCCAACAGCTGGAAAAGGTTCTCAAGGATACGCATACCCCGGGTACGTCCGTCGCGATTGTGCGCCGTGACGGACCCGAATGGGTTGCGGGTCTTGGCAAAGCCGACGTGGCCAGTGATCGCGCGGTGACGCCGGAGACTTTGTTTCGCATCGGGTCAACGTCGAAGGCATTTGCTTCGCTGGCCATCCTGATGCTGGCCGATCAGGGCAAACTTTCCCTCGATGATCCTGTGCACAAGCTGGCACCCGAAGTGTGGTTTGAAAATCGCTGGGAAGCCAGTGATCCGGTCCGAGTCGTCCATCTTCTGGAGCACACCACGGGCTGGGACGACATGCACCTGCGCGAATATGCCAAGGATGCGCCGCCTGCCATGGGTCTGCGCGAGGCGTTGAATTACGACCACCACTCCCGTGTTTCCCGCTGGCGCCCCGGTTCGCGGATGGCCTATTGCAATTCTGGACCGCCGGTCGCGGCCTACATTGTCGAGAAACTGACGAACCAGCGCTTCGAAGATTTCGTGGAGCAGAATCTATTCCGCCCGATCGGGATGACAACCGCGACTTATTTCCCGCCGTCCCCGGGAGCCGCGACCACTCTTTATCACGGCGATGGTAAAACTCCTTACCGCTACTGGAACATTCTTCTTCGCCCTGCGGGCTCCATCAACGCCTCGGCTCAAGACATGGCCGCTTATGTCCAGTTCTATCTCAATCGCGGCATGGTGCACGGTGCCCAAGTCATCCCGGCCGCCAACATGGATCGCTTGGAGATTCCCGCCAGCACTTGGGCCGCAAAAGAAGGCCTGAGGAGTGGCTACGGCTTAAGCAATTACTGGAGTTTTCATGATGGTTTTGTCTATCACGGGCACAACGGAGGTGTCGAAGGCGGACTCACCGAGATGGCGTACATGCCCGATTACGGCGTGGGCTATTTCTTCAGTATCAACGCCGCGCAGGGAGACGCCTTTGACCGGATTGGCAAGGCGATTCGAGCCTACATCACATCCAAATTGCAGAAACCGCCTTTGCCACCCGCCGCACCGCTCCCGCCAAACGCCGCCGATTATGCGGGTTGGTATGAGCCGGATTCACCACGCGTCGAACTGAGTCATTTCATAGAGCGTTTGGCCGGCCTCAGCCTCGTTCGCTTCAAGGATGACAGGCTCTTAATCTCGAATTTGGGGGGATGGAATGAGACATTCCTTCCCGTTGCCGGTATGCAGTTCCGGTACATTCCCAAGAAGGAACCCGCCGAACCGGTGGCCACCCTCGCGCTGCTCACGCCGAACGAAGACGGCCGGTTTATCCAGGCAGGGACGATGACCACTATGAAACGCATCCCGGCAGGGCTGGCAATCCTTGAGATTGCGCTCACCGCGTTCGTTGTGCTTTCCATCGTGTCAATTCTGATTTACGCGCCATTCTGGATTCTTGGCGGACTCAGCAAGAAGCGTCGCCGCCCAGCAGAACGCGCGATGCGGATCTGGCCTCTCTTGGCGGTGCTGAGCCTGATCGCCATAGTCGGCATATTCATTCTGTCTGCCGACGACGTGATCTCGCGCCTGGGGAATCTCACAGCGTGGTCAGCTGCTTTCTTCTTGGCGACTATTGCCTTTGCGGTCACAGCCTGCGCGAGCGCCATCGCCTTGAGGCGAGCGCCGATCGAGACAGTCCGCCGAGGCGTGCGCCGATATTCCACCCTGGTCACCGCAGCCCTGTTGGTGGCCACGGCATACCTCGCGTACTGGGGCATCATCGGACTACGCACGTGGGCCTAACCGATAGGGCGTGAGCGGCAGCGAGGACTGCGCGGAATCTAATCTCAGGTTCTCTTCTGTTCCCGATAGAATCGTCGGGCCTTCGCGCGATTGCCGCATACCTTCATGTCGCACCAGCGCCGGGTGTGATTCTTGCTGCGGTCGATAAAAAACCAGCGGCAGGTTTCCGCGTCACATTGGCGGATCAACTGGGAATCCCCGGAGGTCAGCAACCCACTGGCTGAACGGGCGATGGACCACAGGATGAGTTCAAGCCGGAGATGGTCGTCGGTCCACTGCAGGCGATAGCCTCCGGGTACGGACCGAAGCTGCAGGTAGGAGAGGGCTTCGCCCAGGTACCCACTGAAGGTGCGGAGATCAGCGTCAGCCGCCCGGCGCCTTTCCAAAGAATCTTGCACCAGCCGGTACAGGCACTCGCGGAGATGCACGGCGTTTCGAAGAGCGATCCGCGCCGCCTGGGGGCGGTCTTCCGCCAGGCGCAAGAGGGAAGTGCGCTGGGTAGCGCGGATCGCACCGGCATGGGTCGCCCAGTCCGCCAGATCTTCGTACGAGTTCAGCAATTCCTGCTGCCGCGCGGGGTCAGGGCGATGGTCAAGCGTATTGATAAAATCGAGGCAAATATCGCCGGCAATAATTTGAAACTTCATGCCGCGTCCCTCATCCACATTCTATTATAACCTGTAACAAATATGTTTACAGGTTAGGTGCCAAGAGGTAATGTATAACCACTGAAAGGCGTGTTAGAGGTTATGTCAACTCTGGAAGCAACCGTGGTCACCTCGCGCGAGCGCGCCGCTCCTTCTCGTCTATGGATGGCGGTCGCCTTTTTCGTGATCTATGTCGTGTGGGGCACGACCTACCTGGCGATTCGCTATGCGGTGGAGACGATCCCCCCGCTGGTCACGGCAGCCGTGCGGCACACGACGGCCGGGGCGATCTTGATGGGGATTGCCTGGTCCCGAGGTTTTCGTCCGCGCCGGGAACACTGGATCGCCGGGAGCGTGCTAGGAGCCCTGTTCTTTCTGATCGGGCACGGGAGTTTGCACTGGGCCGAGAAGTTTGTCTCGTCGGGACTGGCGGCCTTGCTGGTCGCCAGTGAACCTCTATGGATTCTGCTCATCGGCGCCGCCATGCGCCAGCAGAAAATCAACTGGCTCAACGGACTAGGGCTGCTGCTCGGACTCTCCGGCGTAGCCATTCTGACGCTCCCTGAGCTGACGTCTTCGTGGACTTCTCTGACCTGGGCGGTGGTGGCGGTATTGGCGGGGGCGGCGTCATGGGCCATCGGAGTTTGCATCTCGCCGCGGTTGCGCCTGCCCGCAGATGCCATGGGACGGGCGGCGGTGCCCGTGGTCAGTGGAGGTGCAATGTTGCTCCTCGCCGCCGGAGTTTCGGGAGAGTTCTCGGCGGTCCATTGGAGTGTTGTGTCCGTCAAGTCGCTCCTCGGCCTTGCCTACTTGATCGTGTTCGGCTCGGTGGTGGCCTTCACGGCGTACACGTGGTTGTTGCAGCATTGCTCGCCGACGCTGGTGGCGACGCACACCTTTGTGAATCCGCTGGTGGCGGTGCTGGTGGGTTGGCTTTGGGCGGCGGAACCGCTGAGTGCGCGCATCGTGATTGCGACGGCAGTGATCCTGGGCGCAATCGTGCTCGTGCAACGTGGAGACCGGCATGCAGAAATGCAGGCCGAGGCGGTGCAGTCGGACTGAAGCCAGCAGGTTCCATGTCTCGCAAAGAACGCGAGATGTGGGTACCAGTTACGTGTCCGTCGGTTTCTTCTGGGCTCGTTCGCGGGCCCAACCTTCTTTCACAGTTTGGCGAGCCCGACCGAGCGCAAGCGAGTCGGCGGGGACATCGTCGGTGATGCAGGAGGCGGCGGCAACGTAGGAACCGCGGCCGATCTTGACCGGCGCTACCAGCGTGGAGTCGCTGCCGATGAAGGCGCCGTCTTCAATGACCGTCTTGTGCTTGTGTACGCCGTCGTAATTACAGGTGATGGTGCCCGCCCCGACGTTGACTCCTTCGCCGATCTCCGCGTCTCCCAGATACGTTAGGTGGTTGGCTTTCGAGCCCTTGCCCAACTTGATCTTCTTGGTCTCCACAAAATTTCCAACATGGGCGCCTTCGCCGATATCACTGCCGGGGCGCAGGCGCGAGTACGGCCCGATGATGGCGCTCGCGGCAACTCGGCTGTCGTCCATGATCGTGCCCGGGTTGATGGTCACGTTGTCACCAATTTCAGAATTCTTGATCACGCTGTAGGAGCGGATACGGCAATCGCTGCCAATCTTGGTCTTGCCGAGCAACTGAACGAAAGGTTCGACGACGGTGTCGGTGCCGATTTCTACATCGCTGTCGATGACACACGTCTGCGGATAAAAAATCGTCACGCCCTCCGACAACAATTGCCGGCATTTTGCCAGGCGGAGCAGGGCATCGAGATCCATCATCTCGGCGCGGGTGTTGCTACCGAGGACTTCTCCGGCGTCCGAGGTCTTGATCGCAACCACCTTCTTGCGGGCGCGGTGAAAGACTGCGGCCATGTCGGTGAGGTAGTACTCCTGATGCGCGTTGTCGGTAGACAGACTGCCGATGTGTTCGTAGAGCGTGGGTACTGAGAACGCGTAAAAGCCGGAGTTGATCTCGTGGATTTTCTTCTGCTGCGCGGTCGCCGCTTTTTGTTCCACGATGGCGCGGACCTCTGGACTTTGGGCGCTCTTGCGCAGCACGCGGCCGTATCCGAAGGGATTGGCCAGATCGGCGGTGAGCAGGGTCATGGTGGCTTTCTGGGCCGCGTGGAAGTCGCTGAGCCTTTGAATGGTTTCGGGCGTGATCAGCGGGGCGTCGCCGGAGAGAACGATGACTTGATCATATGGTGAGAGCGCCTCGCCGGCGACCATGAGTGCGTGTCCGGTGCCGCGCTGTTCGGCTTGCAGGACGAAATTGACGCCCGTGTATGCCAGGGCCGCGCGCACGCGGTTAGCCTCGTGGCCGATGATGACGAAGATGTCCGGCGGCGGCACAACTTTGGACGCAGTGGCGATGACATAGGCGAGGATCGGCTTGCCGCCAATTTCGTGAAGAACCTTGGGATGCTTGGATTTGAGCCGTGTTCCTTTGCCGGCGGCCATGATCGCAATGGCCACGCGGGCCGGATGACTACTGGATGATTTCGGGCTGCTATGAGATGGTTTTGCCATTCTCAGCCAATATATCGCGAGGAAAGGCTCGGAGTCGCGGACAGAAAGAAACCGGTAACCAGTCGAGGCTAAGATTTCGACGCAGTCTGGCGGTCGGGTGCCTGGGCCATCAGGGCCATCAGGTCGTGGGCGACCCGCTCAGTGGCGTGGCGGGCTACCGCGCCTTCGTCGAGGTAGTCGCCGAGCACGGGGCAAACGCCGAGCGCTTCAATGGCGTCGAGGTCGACCACGATCTGCGAGGCGCCTTCCAGAGCATACTGGGCCTTCATCTCCGAGGATGCCGCCTTGCGGTTGATGAGGGCATAGTCGAATAGTTGAGCTCCAGCGTGCGTGGTGAGGGCGCGGATGTGTTCCGCTGCCGTTAAACCGAGACTTTCATTTGCTTGCGTCATCAGGTTACAAACAAATACCTTAATAGCATTGGATTCGGTGATGCACCGGGCGATTCCGCGGACCAGCAGGTTGGGAATGAGGCTGGTGAATAGCGACCCGGGCCCGATGGTGATCAGGTCGGCGTTGGCGATGGCCTCGAGTGTTTGGGGAAGGGGTTCGGCGTCCGGGGGGATCAGAGAAAGCTCGCGAATCTTGCCCTTGCTGGCGGTGATGCGGGTTTCGCCCCGGACGCGGGTCCCGTCTTCCATCAGGGCTTCGAGTTCGACGTTGGAGGTAGTGGCGGGATAGATGTGCCCGCGCGTGAGCAGGATTTCCGAGGAGAGGCGGACGGCCTCGGCAAAATCTCCCGTGATCGAAGTGAGCGCGGCGAGAAAAAGGTTGCCGAAGCTGTGGCCTTCCAGTCCGGAACCCTTTTGAAAGCGATGCTGAAAGAGCTTCGAAAGGAGGGCCTCGTCTTCGGAGAGGGCAACGATGCAATTACGCACGTCGCCGGGTGGCAGCATGTTGAACTCTTTGCGCAGGCGGCCGCTGGAGCCGCCGTCGTCGGTGACCGTGACCACGCCGCACAACTCGCGGATGGCGAGCTTGCCAGAGGCTGCCAGCGCCGGAGTCAGCACGTAGCCCTTCAGGCCCTTCAACAGGGTGGAGAGCCCGGTGCCACCGCCAATGGCCACGACGCTGAGATCAGGAGCGAGTTTGTCGGACGAATTCGTGCGCTGCTGGAGGACCATGCAGCACCTCAAGGGGCGATCGCCAGCCGGTTAGTATGTGTTTACTTCTTCCTGCGAGTCCGAGTCTTCGGCTCCCGGATCCGGGTAGAGCAATTCAGTGAAGCGCGGATCTTCGGCAAGGTTCTGGAAATCGGAATCGTTGCGAGCCTGGAAGCGCAAGGCGGGGTTCGCATGGATGGCCTCGTCGAGCGTCTTGAGGGCTTCTTCGACGTGCCCGGTCAGGCAACTGAGCGCGGCCAGTCCGTAAAGAACATAGTCAGACTTGGATTGCTTGAGCAGCTTCTCCATGTGTTCGCGCGCCGCGACGTAGTCGCCGGTGTTCATGAGCGAAACTGCGAAGTCAAAATGTTCTTCGGATGTTTTGAACTGGAGAGCCGGTTTTTCCAGGTGCTGGTCGCAGGCGTGCATGTGGACCATCGCCCGGTCGGAAAGAGACTTGTTGGGCCCGCTGAGGACCTTCTGCAGATGTCCCTTGGCCTTGTCAAACTTGCGCTCCTGCAGGGCGCGCAGCCCCTGTTCGTAGCTTTGGACCGCCTGGGTGTGACGTGGATCTTCCGCTACTTGCTTCTTTGGAGTTCCCTTTTGTGCCATTCAACCGCCTCGCGTCAAAATATGGAAATAGGAAAACTAAAATTCTGCGAACTTCTGTCACTCGATACTGGCTGCCGTCGCAAGATCGAACTGCTTCCACTCGCCCTTGATGATCCCGGCCCGGATCTGCCGCGCTGTCTTGCCTTGCTTGTGCATCGTATACGCGTAGTAAAGCTCTTTGAGGCAGGTTCCGCACTGCGCGCCGTGCGTGCCCGAGAAGCAACTGTGCAGGCTGTTGTGCCCCATGCCGCGATCACAGTAGCAGTAACAGGGCTGCTGATAAATCACGTTCGGAATCTTCGCCGCTAGTTCGTAGGCGTGGGTCTGGTATGGATACTGCGCGTTCTCGCCCCAGAGCTGATCTTTGGTGAGGATCGGTTCCAGTTTCGCGCCCTTCGCCGGGGGAGCGGCGTTGAAATGTGGAACCCCCTGATCGCTTTCGGATTGCAGCCATGGGGCCGACACCATCGTGACCAGCAAAAACAGCAGAGATAGAGCCAAGACACGCTTCCGCATACGGAATCTCCTCGGAAGACTTATTTTACCTGAAGGCACGGAATTGGCCGAGTACCGGCGGGGTACGGGGTCAGCCAGGAGATTAGTGTGTCGGGTTGGGAGCGGTTGGCGGAACCAGGTCTTCGGCAGCCACGATTTGCCACTTCCCGCCTCGCCGGATCCAGGTATCGGTCCAGACGTATCTTCCGGTTGTGCCGTCCTTCTTCTTCCACTCCTCGCTGCCTTGCGCCACGGCAGCATCCCCGAAGAAACGAATCTCAACCTCGATCAAATGGTTGGACAGGTATTGGGAGGGTTGCGTGGGAGTCTCGTTGATCTCGTCCGCCTTGGAGTATCGCTTCCCGTCGTGGGACACACCGACGAAATCATCCGCGAGAATGCGCTCCAGCAGGGCGACATCTCTCTTGACGGAGGATTCAGCCCAGTCCGACTCCGCCTGACGTATGTACGCTCGGTCTTGGGCGTGGTCATCGATCGCCTGGGCTTGGGCGAGGGACGCGCTGAGGAACATGACAACCGGAAAGAGGAGCACTCTAGGTTTCATAAGAAGTGCCGAATCTTAGCACGAAAATTTTGGAGGGCATGACCATAGGGGACGCCAGGATTTCCAGCGCCTGTTTGTCCGTGCCCGTAATCCTCTGCGTCCCCTGTGGTGGTTCTTTTGCTTCTATCCGCCGAGCTTTTCAAAGAACAGGCAGATCGTCTCAATCCCGCGATGGAAGTTCGGGATATGGAACTTCTCATTGGGGGCGTGGAGGTTGTCGTCGGGGAGGCCAAAGCCCATCATGACCGATGGAATCTTCAGGACATCCTGAAAGTCGGTGACGATGGGAATCGAACCGCCGGAGCGGATGAACACGGTGTCTTTCTTGAAGGTGTCGTGCAACGCTTCGGTGGCAGCCCGGATGAAATGGTTGTCGGTGCCGACCACGCAGGCCGGGCCTTTACTCCAGACTTTGATTTTCGTCTCAATCCCCTTGGGCGTCAGCTTCTTGACGAAGGCGGTGTAGCGCTTGAGGATGTCGTCGGGATCCTGGTTCGGCACCATCCGCATGGAAACTTTGGCGGAGGCCTTTGCCGGAATCACGGTCTTGGCGCCGGGTGCGGTGAAGCCGCCGGGCATGCCGTGGACTTCGAGCGTCGGACGCGCCCAGGTGCGGTAAAGGACGGAGTAGCCGGGTTCGCCAGTCAGAACCTTGGAGCCGACCTCAGTCTTGCGGTAGTGCTCTTCGTTGAAGGGCAGACGCTTCCACGCTTTGAGTTCGTCCTTCGTCGGGGTCTTCACGTTCTTGTAAAAGCCCGGGATCAAGACTTTGCCTTTGGAGTCCTTCAGCTTGCTGATGATCTCGATCAGTGCGAAGAATGGGTTGGGCGCCGCTCCGCCGTACATGCCGGAATGCAGGTCGGTCTTGGCGCCGAAGGCTTCGATCTCCGTGTAGACCAGGCCGCGCAGGCCAACGCAGAGAGTCGGAAGATTGGGCGCGAACAATTCCGTGTCGCAGACCAGCGCGAAATCGGCTTTCAGCTTGGCTTTCTGCTTGCGGACGTATTCGGCGATCGACTCGCCGCCCACTTCTTCTTCGCCTTCGAAGATGATCTTGACGTTGATCGGCAATTTCCCGCCGTACGCCTGCATCAGCGATTCCAGGGCTTTCACTTCCATCCAAAGCTGGCCTTTGTCGTCGACGGCGCCGCGGGCATAGATATTGTCATTGCGCTCGGTGGGCTCAAACGGCGGCGTGTGCCACTCGTCCACCGGATCGGGCGGTTGCACGTCGTAGTGCGCGTACATCAGCACAGTGGGCTTGCCGGGGGCGTTGAGCCAGTCGGCGTAGAGCAGGGGATGACCCTTGGTAGGAATGATCTCGATATTGTTCATCCCGATGCGCCGCAGTTCGTTAGCAACAAATTCGGCGGCTTTTTGCACGTCGCCTTTGTGCTCGTCGAGCGTGCTGATGCTGGGGATGCGGAGCAGATCTTTGAGCTCGTTCAGGAAACGGGGCTGATTATTGCGTGCAAAATCGACTGCTGGGGAAGCCATAGTGTTCTGCCTTTCTGGCGCTGGTACGCGCGAACAGGAATGCCGGAAACCGTTCAGTATACCTGAAGAGTGTGGAGAACTCTTGGACGGGGGAGGGGTGCGGAGGGTCGCTGGTGCAATCGGGATTTATCAACAATCAGGCCGAACCTTGACGCGACTCAAACCACGGAGATGTCCGGTTCCATAATAATTTCGGATTTCACGGAGTTCGCGACGAGGCTGTACTTCTGAGCAGCTTCGAGCGCTCGCAGAGTTCTTGCTTGCACAGCTTCTTTGCTTTCGTTTCCGCGTGCGATCCGGATAACCGGCCTGAAATGCAAGCGGGTGAAGATCTCCGTCCGGTCCAGTTCAATCAGTTTCGTGCCTTCGGCCCGGCATTCAAACGACAGGAGATTGAGACGGAAGCGCTCGGTCGCCCAGAGGAACATCATCATTACGCAACTGTTCGCGGCCGCAACGAATGCATCTTCGGGGGTGAGGACACCGGCATGCCCTTGGGCATCGGGAGGAGCTGAGAACGTCATTTCAGCGCCGTTCCCCATCTCGACGTGCCCCCAGTGTTCGCCGGTCCATCTAACCGTGGCGTGATACGTGGCGGTGCGGCTCATCTTGCTCCTTTCACAGGCACCGGGGTAATCGAAATAAGAGATTCAGCTGACGGCTTGGTGGCGAGGATCTGATCAACCAGATTCGTCAGGCGCTCCGTCGTAAGCTCCACTGCTTTCTGTCCAGCCTCGTTTAGTCTTCGCCGCCCGTCGATGTGCTCGAGACTGTTTTTAGCCGCGAGTTCGCTGACCACGACGCTCGCGGTGGGTTTCCCCGAATACATCTCGGTGCCTCGCGCGGCGCAGCGTAGTTCACAACCGTCAACCGTGATGGTCGGGTGGAAACGGGCAAATGCTCGATCTCCCTCGCCTCCGGCAAGAAATAGCGGCAAGCAAATGGTCACAGTCTTACCGGGGCGCACCTCATGCAACACCTTCAAAGCAGCGAGACGGGTGACAGTTCCAACAGCCAGTTCCTCCCCGCTGCACGCGATAATGCCGACTTTGCGTTCAGGCAGATCAGGCATGCTGTCCTCCCGCAGTCTCCGCGAGGATCTCGTCAAGGCCGCCGGAAATTTCAGCGGCTATGGCTCGCGCGAGTTCCTTGCCCGGGTCGTTGAGTTCGGCGATGCCTTCCGGTTTGAGATCCTTGTGTCGGCGAAAGACATCGAGGACCGAAACCTCGCGGGCGACCGTCGCGCCGCTATGCTTCACGAGCTTCGATGCGCACATTAGCTTGCATCCGTCGATGGTGACGGCTGGGTTCGTTCGGACTCGTGATTGTGCGTCTTGGTCGCCAACAACGAGCTTCGAAAGTGCAACAAGGGTGGTGTCGGCCGGACGGAGGTTCTCGCAGAGTTCGTAGGCGGCTTCGCGACTCACCGTGCCGAACGCTTTGCCGATCCCGCTGCACGGAATCACGGAGACAATGCGACGTTCGCTCATGGCGTATCCTTCAGTTCCTGGTCAATCTGAGTTCGCATGAACTGGAAGTAAGCATTTGCGTCGAGCAAGGCAGCGCTGGCACCTTCCCAGTCGGCCGCCTTAATTGCCACAAGCCAGCCCTTCCCGTATGGGTCCTGATTGACAAATTCGGGATTCAACTCCAGGCCTTTGTTCGTTTCAATGATGGATCCTGCAATTGGCGAGGGCAGGCCGACGTTCACCTTGACCGTTTCGATTTCGGCAAACTCGTCGCCCGCCTTTAGGGCTGTCCCCGTCTGCTTGACGTTCACGAATGCCGCATCTCCGCTGTGTTGTTGAAGGTAATCCGTGAGGCCCATGCGAACCGTAACGCCAGCCGGAGAGATGGACGGCAGTAACCAAACCCCGTCCCGGGTATAAAAGCGGTTGCGCGCAACCTTAAACGTAAACTTGTCAATCGTGGCTTCCAGATGCCCCGGCATGTAGCCTCCGTCGACAGAGACGAATTAACTCACGGCCGCCGCGCGGCGTGACCGCTCGGTAGCACGGAAAAGGCGCAAACATCCCCTCTCCGCCATTGAAGCGCATCGTGCTTTCGGCTGCTGTGATACGTCACACCGAGTAGCGTGACACTGCTGTGTGAGGCCGATACTGGCGCGCTGATGAGTGCTCACTACGTCCGGAATCCGACACGCACCCGCTTAACTGTTGATAACAGGACTTTTCACCAAAGTACGCTGATAGACCGTCTTGCAAACGAGAGAGAGGACCTTATAGGGCCGCCGATCCCTATTCAAATGTGATGACGACCTTCGCCCGGGCGTGTCCCTCTTCTGCGTAGGCCATGGCGTCGGCCGTCCCGCTCAGCGGGTACCGTCGATCGATCACCGGGGTCACTTTTCCAGCCGTGATCAGTTCTCCAAACGTCGTCAGGTCGTCTCGATTGATATTCGCAATGAGAAATTTGAAGTTCTGTCGTAACAACAATGAACGTGCGAATATTTTGAGCAACCAGGTAAACACTGCCGACATTTTCTTTGGCGCTCCGGCGATCACACACTTACCATTCGGACGCAGGACACACTTCATCGCCGACAATTTGCGGTTTCCCACGTTATCGAGAAGCAGGTCGTAGCGTTCGCCGTCTTCAGTGAAATCCTCGCATGTGTAGTCGATGACACGATCCGCCCCGAGCGAGCGCACCAATTCGACATTCTTCGTGCTGCAAACGCCGGTGACATGAGCGCCGAACGACTTCGCGATCTGCACGGCAAATGTGCCGATCCCTCCGGCTGCGCCGTTAATCAACACCTTCTGCCCCGCCTGAAGGTGTGCTGCATCCCGAAGCGCCTGCAAGGCGGTCATCCCCGCGATCGGCACAGCCGCCGCTTGCTCGAAGCTCACGCCTTCGGGTTTTGGAGCCAATTTGGATTCGCGAGCACAAGCGTATTCAGCAAACGCGCCTTTGCCACCGCCGAACACGGCATCTCCGGGCTTGAACTGCGTCACGTTCTTGCCCACTGCTATGATCTCGCCGGCGACGTCCACGCCGGGCCGTTCGGTCTTCATGCGCCAGTCCAGCGGATTCACCGAAGCCGCGCGAACCCGCAGGAGCGCTTCATTGTCCTTCGGAAGCGGTTGATCGAGGTCCCTGATTTCGAGGACCTTTCCCGCTTCAGCCTTGCTATAGACGGCGGCTTTCATGTGGGCTGAAATGTTAGCCTCCATCGGGGCGACCTGATGTGACGAAGATCACAGAATGGAAGGTTGAGTATTCTCGCCTTCAGAGTGTCGTGACCAGGCGATGGCACTCACCATCACGAAAGGCGAGCCGCTCGATAGCGTCTAGGTTCGGAACCTCTCCGCCGCAAAAGCGTTCAAATCAAACTCCGGCTGCTGTCCCGTAATCACCTGCCTCATGATTCTTCCGGTGATGGGTGCCAGCAGAATGCCGTCGCGGAAATGGCCGGTGGCAACGAAATATCCGGGCGTCGCCGTTTCTCCAAGAATAGGCAGCTTATCGGGCGTGCCCGGACGCAGGCCGGCCCAAGCCTCCAGAATCCGCGCATCGGCCAGCTTGGGAATGAGGTCCAGCGCCGCTTTTCTAAGCTTCTGAAGCGTTTCCGGCACGGTCTGTTTGTCGAAGCCGGCCTCTTCCTGAGTAGCGCCGATCACCAGGCGTCCGTCGCTCCGCGGAATCAGGTAGACATCGGAACTGCGGACAACGTGGCTTACCAGGTCCTTTTCGGGCATTGCGACGCACAGCATCTGGCCCTTGACGGGCCGGGTTGGAAAGGCGTGCGGCCTGATCTGTCCAGCCCATGCTCCGGCGCAGTTGACCACGATGGCGGCGGCAAACTGAGTCCTGTCGGTGCGTACTACGGCAGCCTTCCCATCCCTAATCTCAATCGCCCGCGCCGGGTCTCCAGAAGAGAAATCGATCCCGCGATGGCGCGCGGCGGCGATAGCAGCGGCCGTCAGGTGGCGCGGATCGACACAGCGTTCTTGCACGTAGAGCGGCAGACGGTCGGAGGCCCGAAAAGCTGGTTCGAGTTTCGCGAGCGACGCGGGCAGAGGGTGAGATTCCTGCAGGGCGTGGTCCTGTTTGGAGTCAGGGAAAAACAGCGTTCCCTCGGATCGCAGATCGATCTTCAGGCCGGATTCATCTTCCAGTTCATGCACGAACTCGGGGTACATGCGGGCGCTTGCCCTGGCCAGTGCTTGAAGTGGGGCAGGGATCTCAAGGCCGAAATCAGCCAACATGCCACCGGCCGCCCAGGAGGCCTCGCGGCCCGGTTCGCCTTTTTCTATGACCAGGACCGACATGCCGGCCTTCCGCAACTCGATCGCCAGAGAAAGGCCGATGATCCCCGCGCCGATGATGATCGTGTCCCAGGACTTCACCGTCTCATTTTAGCGGTTGGTTACGTCTGGCCAAGTACCTGAAACACAATTGACAGGGCTGGCATCTGTGCCGAAGAATACCTACGGTTCCCACTCTCAATCGGAGACATACGCTTATGCCGGAGCAAGGCGAGCAGCCCGCTGTATATCACTCAGAGACCCACAGCAACACAGGAAAATGGATTCTCATCGCAGTAGCCATCGCGTACGTCGCAGCGTCGGCGTACTTCATTTTCGACCAGCACGGAAAGCTGGATAAGGTAACGCAGGAACAAGCCGCCAGCCAGAAACAGATTGCGGATCTGACGAAACGAATGCAATCGGCGGAAGCAGATTCAGAAACGCTGGCCCAGCAACAGGGCATGACCAAGAAAGAACTGGCGGCGCGGACCGCCGAGTTGCAGCGTCAGCAGCAAGCCGCGTCGGCGCGCAGCGCGGCGCAGGCGGAAGAGTTGAAAAAAGATGTGGGCGCCGTGGCCGGCGAAGTCGGCAATGTGAAGACCGACGTCGGCGGCGTGAAGACGGACGTGGCCGCCACCAAGGCCTCGCTCGAGGCGACCATCGCGAAACTGCAGAGCACGGTCGGCGATCTCAACGTGCAGAGCGGACTGATCGCCAACACGCGCAGCGATCTGGAAGCCCTCAAGCACAGAGGAGATCGCGGCTACTACGAGTTCACGCTGCTGAAAGGGGCGAAGCCGCAAGCCATTTCCACGGTAGCCCTCCAGCTCAAAAAGACGGACCCCAAGCGAGGCAAGTACACGCTCAACGTGACCGCCGACGACAAGACCATCGAGAAGAAAGACAGGAACCAGAGCGAGCCGGTGCAGTTTTATACCGGACGTGAGCACATGCTGTACGAACTGGTCGTCTGGACGGTGGACAAGAACAAGATCACCGGCTACCTGAGCACGCCGAAGAACGCGCCCGTGCCCGTGACGGCCACGCCCCAGTAGCGATGCTGCCTGCGAACGCGCATACGCTGCTGGAAATCGCACTCCGGACGGGAGTCATCTACCTGCTCGTGCTGATCGGAATTCGGCTCAGCGGCAAGAGGGAAGTAGGGCAGATGACCCCGTTCGATCTGGTGCTTCTCTTGCTGCTGTCCAATTCCGTGCAGAACGCCATGACCGGGCCCGATACCTCGTTGTCGGGAGGCGCCGTGGCGGCCGCCACGCTGCTCCTCCTGAACTATCTGGTGGCCGAGGTTTCCGGAGGAAATCGCCGCTTCCGGAAATATATTCAGGGAGAGCCAAGTCTGCTCGTGCACGACGGCGAGGTCAACCAAGCGCACATGGCCAAAGAGCACGTCAGCATGGACGAACTGCAGCGCGCCCTGCGCGAGCACGGCGTGGGTTCCTACAAAGAAGCTGCGTTGGCCGTGCTCGAAGTAGATGGTTCGATCAGCGTCTTGAAGTACGACGACATCCAGCCGACGGCCACCACCCACCTGAATCGCCGCCGCTTCCTGAAGAAGAACTGAAGGAGCGCCGCCGTCCCGCCGGCCTGCACGTGATTCAATTCCGCCGACAACTGACTACTGACTACTTAAGGATGCGTCATCTTCTCCGGCTTAACCAGCTGATCAAACTCCTCGCCCGTAAGATATCCCAGCTTCAACGCCGCCTCGCGCAGGCTCGAGTGCTCGACGTGTGCCGTGTGCGCAATCTGCGCCGCCTTGTCGTATCCCACTTTCGGAGCGAGCGCCGTGACCAGCATGAGCGAATTCTTCACATACCAGTCCACCTTGGCGCGATCGACTTGAATGCCATTCACCATGTACTCCACGTAGCCGTGGCAGGCGTCGGTGATCAGTGTGACCGAGTGCAGGAAGTTGTAGATGATCACCGGCTTGAACACGTTGAGCTCAAAGTTGCCCTGCGACCCGGCGAATCCCACCGCGGCCGTCGCCCCGTGCACCTGCGCGCAGACCATCGTCATCGCTTCGCATTGCGTGGGATTGACCTTGCCCGGCATGATGGACGATCCCGGCTCGTTTTCCGGAATGGAGAGCTCGCCCAGCCCGCACCGCGGACCAGAAGCCAGCCAGCGAATATCGTTTGAGATCTTCATGAAAGACGCGGCCAGCGTTTGCATCGCGCCTTGCGCAAACACGATCTCATCGTGGGCGGAAAGTGCGGCGAACTTGTTGGGATGCGAGCGGAAGGGAAGTCCCGTCAGTTCGGCGATCTTCTTCGCGGCGCGCTCGGCAAATTCCGGATGCGCGTTCAGCCCCGTGCCCACCGCCGTCCCGCCAATCGCCAGATCGTAAAGCCCGTCCAGCACCTGCTCCAGCCGCTTCGTGTCGCGGTCTAAAAGACTGGCCCAGCCGCCAAATTCCTGTCCGATGGTCAAAGGCACGGCATCCTGCAGATGGGTGCGGCCAATCTTCACGATGCCTTCAAATTCCTTCGCCTTGGCCGCGATCGCATCGCGCACGGTCTTGATCGCCGGAATCAGCGCGTTCTTCACCCGCTCCGCCGCCGCAATGTGCATCGCCGCCGGAAACGTGTCGTTCGACGACTGCGACATGTTGACGTGATCGTTCGGATGCACCGGCTTCTTCGACCCCATCATTTCTCGTCCATTCGGGCCGCCCGCAATTTCAATGGCGCGATTCGAGATGACCTCATTCACGTTCATGTTGGTCTGCGTGCCGCTGCCGGTCTGCCAGATGCGCAGCGGGAACTGGTCATTCAGCTTGCCGGCGATGACTTCGTCGGCGGCTTCGACGATGAGCTTCGCTTTGTCGGCGGGCAGCTTGCCCAGGTCCTGATTCACCAGCGCGCAGGCCTTCTTGAGCGTCCCAAAAGCGCGAATCAGCTCCGGAGGCATGGTGTCGCGGCCAATCGCGAAATGCAGCAGTGAGCGTTGCGTCTGCGCCCCCCAGTAAACGTTCGCCGGGACTTCGATCTTCCCCATGCTGTCGGATTCGGTGCGGGTCTTTAGTTGGGTCGGGGCGGCGGGTTCGGTAAGAGTAGCCATGAAGATCTCCTGTGCGTACAACCGAAGACCGGAGCGGGAGCGGTCGGGCCCTTCGGCGCTATGAGGAACCGAACATTATACGGCGGCGTGAACGGTGAAGCTCACGGTGCGATCCGTCTGCCACCCATCGAGTCCGAGTCCCATTGGAGGTTTCGTTGAAGGGGTTTTGTGTTTCCTCCTGGCCGTAACTAAGAGTTTAATAACCAGTTAGTAGGGTGGGGACCCCCCCCCGGTCTTTTGGAATCATGGAGTTAGGTGGTCAAAACGGTCCAAAATCTAGATTCGAAATGAGTTGCAGGCAAAATCTAGACAACAAAGGACTTACACCGCGCACCCAGACTGCCGATCCTTTAGAATCAATCAGTTAACTTTTGCCATCGTGGCAAGATCCAGATTTCAAAGAGCTTAACGCCCGAAATTCGCGGGCGAAGGGCCTAATTTGCCCCTGTTTCCTCGGACGATGTCTGAGCTTCGGGTCGAGGGTGCGGTTTTCGAACCGCGATTCAGCTATAGATATTGTTGGTTACATTAGCTCTGGGATGGAGGGACGTCAAGGACCTGCGTCACAACTTGGCAATGTTTTCGAGGAGACCTCGGCGGAAGCCACCCTTCGGCTATCGCTCAGGGCAGGCTTTCTCGAAAAGCGCGAGAAGTGGCGCACCCCCAAATTTATGTGCCCCACCCGCCTCAGAGGGAATCGAATTCCTGTGGACTGCAGATAATCCCACGTCTCGAAAGCGCGAGACGTGGGCCTCTCGCCGCATTTCTTAGAGGGTCCAGTCGTTTCGAGGAGCACGACATGGCAATTCCGTATTATCACGTTGATGTATTCACGGGTGAGCTGTTTGCGGGCAACCCGGCGGGGGTGTGCATCCTTCCCGCTTTTCTCGCGGATAGCATCATGCAGAACATTGCGGCTGAGAACAGGCACAGCGAGACCGCTTTTGTTGTTCCTCGGGCGGATGGTGATTTCGACTTGCGCTGGTTTACACCCAAAATCGAGGACGACCTATGCGGGCACGCAACCATGGCATCCGCCTATGTGCTTGCGCTGCGGGAGCACAACGTGTGGCCGGTTCGCTTCCACACCCGCAGCGGAATGTTGACCGTCGCTCCGAACCAGGACGGCTTTGAAATGGACTTTCCCGCCCGGCCACCCCAACCCTGTGAGACGCCCGCCGGCCTCTTGCCGGCCCTCGGTTTGAAAACGGCGCTGGTCATGAAATCGCGCGATTACCTGGTGGTGGTGGATCAGGCTGAGCAAGTGCGAGCGCTCTCGCCCAATATTGCCGCTCTTGCCAGACTGGACATGGTGAATAGCGGTACGATTGTGACCGCTCCCGGCGAGGGTGACGTGGATTACGTGTGCCGGCTGTTTTCACCGGCGGAGGGCATCGATGAGGACCCCGCAACCGGCTCGATCCACTGCACCCTGGCGCCGTATTGGGCGGGACGGCTGGGTAAGGACACGTTCCGCGCGCAACAACTCAGCGCCCGCGGCGGATCCATGCAGTGCACACTCGGCGGCGATCGCGTGAAGATCGCCGGCCGGGCACGCCTGTATCTTCACGGCACGCTCGAACTCTAAAGCGTCTGCCTCCAGAGCGAGAACCTGACACGCACTCTTGTCAACGAATTCGTGGCAAGTTGCCTTTAAGAGAACTCGGGGACCCACGGGACGGTTTGTGTTGCTTCCCCAAAAGGAAACGTCCCGTCTGTCCCGACGATTCCCACCCCGGAACGGGTGTACAGCCTGCGCCCCAGGCGTAAAATCGCCATATGAATAGTACAAGTGATACTGCGTGCACGATTACGATTCGGTGCCCGTATCCAGAGTGCGCAGGCCGCGCCCCGCAATCGGCTACTCTTAACAAGGCACGCCTGAAGGAAATGCTGGACGCGGGTGAAGTGCGTGTGGGCGGTATAGTGTGCGGCCATTTTTGGAACTTATCGAAGCAAGAGATCGATAACGCGCAGAAGATGCTGGATAAAGGCTTGCTCTAGTTACTGCGGGTGCCCCACTCGTCGCGCATTTCGCCATGAGTAGGCTTTGCGCATGGGATTCAGCCCGCAACCGTCGCGGCCCTCACCCCACACTTTCGCAGAAGACAAAAAGACGCGAATGTGTGGGGCAGGCACCCCCAGTTCGTCACCGTGCATTGTGCCGACGATCACGGTGGAGGCCAACCGTGAGAGCTTATCCTTGTACTTTGCACTGGCAGTAGAACTCGCCTTCCCTCGACAACTCACGCAAGCTTGGAGGTCCGTCATGCGCGCTTGCTCA
Organism: Terriglobia bacterium; assembly: GCA_020073015.1. Taxonomy (GTDB): domain Bacteria; phylum Acidobacteriota; class Terriglobia; order Terriglobales; family Acidobacteriaceae; genus Acidiflorens. The sequence goes on from JAIQFZ010000004.1 coordinate 50,819, forward strand.
GTTTGTATTTGGGTGTGCTTTATGGTATTCGTAGCGGCCTGCGCGGGTCAGGCAGCCAGCGGCGCAAAGAAACTCACCCGTAAGACACCGCAGTCTGCGCCTTCACTTGTTGCCTGTCCAGAACCGGAAACCCAGAAAGCCTGCAAGTCCTATGAAGAATTAGTCAGGGCGAAGGACACGGGATTGCCGGGTCACGCCTATGTTTGTTTTCGGAAGGATAGCGATGAGTTTTTTGTAATCTCGTTTACAGAGCCCTATTTTCTAAAGCACTGGGACAGGGAACTGAAAGAAGTAGTGATCGACACCGAGCAAACGCGTCCTGGCGGTGGGTTTGCTCGGACCTACAGAAATGGCGTCGAAGACTCTAGCGTGCCGCCTTCCTTGTTTTACCGAGGCCGATGGAGTCCCTATGGAGAATCCGGACTGTTCGCCTCAGAAAAGATCAACTTCAAGAAACAAGATGAAAACGATCCCGAGGTGGGGGTCTCTATTGACGAAAACCAGTTGAACGTTGGATATAAATATCAGAACAGGTTCGAGAAAACCATTACGTACAGCTTGACGATCCAGCGGTCAACCGGGAGATTCGCCGAGAGCTTCAGGAGCGAGTCGGACAAAGTGCCGTTTTCTGACAGCGCTGGTCGCTGCGTATTTCGAAAAGATTAGGTTCTGCCGGTATTCCAGGTCTCGGGCGGGTGCCCCACTCATCGTGCACTTTGCGATGAGTGGGCTTTACGCATAACATCGATCTTTAGGCCGTAAACGTAGCGTGGCCCTCACCCACACATTCGCACAAAACGCGAATGTGTGGGGCACCCGGCGCTCTGAGCGTGCCTGGGATGGGTAGGCGCTACGCTCTCTGGATGGTTCGAGGGGCCGTTCGCTCGGGACACAAGCCCAGGGTTCACTTAGGCTCGTCCTTCTTTTCGTCCGTTGCTTTTTGGGTTTGGGGCTTTTCGGTCGCTGCCGTAGGCTTCTCGCTGTACTTTTTCAAAGCTTCCCAGTCCACCTGAGACAGAGTTTTCCAGTTTGCCTGAGCGTTGTTCAGAGCTTCCCAGTCCACCTGAGACAATCGAGCGCTCCAGTTTGCCTGAGCTTTGTTCAGAGCTTCCCAGTCTATCCGATCGACGAGGGAGTTAATAAAGCCCTGGGAGAATGCGCGGTTGGCGTAGGGCACTTTGCCATAAACATTCGGGTCTAAAGTCTCACCGTAGATAGCGGCCATGCTTGGAACTGTGGGGACGGAGAGCAGCTCCTTCTCTGCTTCCTCTTCCTTTTCTGAGACCGGGACGTCGAAAGATTTCAGAGCGTTTGCGAGACTCGGATACAGCGCGAGCGTGCGCTTTCGGCTCACTCGGTCGCTGAATTCATGGCGCAGGTGGTCGTTGACATAGGCCTTGTCTTCGATCGTGACTCCATAGTCTGAATCCCGGGACACGATCACGAGACCCATCTTTTTCTCCCGTGCACAGTGCACCATCCATTCCCAGTTGAACGCGTCTCCGTAGGAGGTATCCCCTCTTTTCCCCGGCGGGCAACCGTGCAGCAGTCTTCGGTATGCGGCACGTCGAATACGTCGTCGCAGCGGGTTGTCGCGCGTGAGAGTCAGATCGTCGGTCTTCTGAAAGAGACGCTGACAGACTTGATAGACTGGGTCGTGCTGCGCGGGGTTGTCCAAGGCCTTGATGAGGCGAGCGCGCAGGTGTTTCACCCGCTTCTCCGCTTCTTTTAGGTTGCGGGCCATGACGAGAGCCGCTTTGGCGTCGGCGAAGATGCCTGGCCGGGAGATTGTTGTCGGCCCTTTCAACTCGCGCCAGCTCTCATAGATCACGGTCTGCCGGTTCTTCTTGAACTCGCTCTCAAGTTGGTACGTGATGATGATCTGCTCCGAAACTTTTTCGGCGCGCTTGAGCAGTTGCAACCCGATGTCGTTTCGAGCCCTGTAGCAGTCGAGCCAGATGTTCGTGTCGATGAACAACAGATTAGGAAGCGCCATGTGCAATAGATTCTAGTACCCGCAAGCAGGTTTGACCAAAATGCTGTAGTAGTTCGCTGCAGTTCTCTGCTCTATCTCGCTGTCCGTTGGCATTTCATAGTACTGTCGGGAGTTGTCCGAGCCGGGTGCCCCACTCATCGCGCACTTTGCGATGAGTGGGTTTCGTCACAACCCGACTGTATCGGGATCACCGTAACTCTCCAACCCTTGTGACTATTCTGACTGAGTGACCAAGCGTCTCCATCGTTATTATGGCACGCACGATCTACACTTCATCACCGGCAGTTGTTACCACCGGCAACCGGAATTGGGTTCGGCCTGGCGACGCGACCTGTTTTTGAAAATCCTGGAAGAGGCGCGCCGCAAGTACCGCTTCGTCGTTCATGGATATGTGGTCCTGCCTGAGCACTTTCATCTGCTCATCACCGAGCCCGAGGTGGGCGACCCGTCGGTGGTGATGAAGGTGATCAAGGAGCGCTTCTCGCGGGAGGTGAACCGGACAAGTAAGCAAGCTGCGGTCGAGCCGGGCGTCCTCTGGCAGAAGATGCGGGAACCGATTTGGCAGAAGCGTTTCTATGATTTCAACGTGTGGAGCGCGCGCAAGCAGATCGAGAAGCTGCGGTATATGCACCGGAACCCGGTGAAGCGGGGATTGGTGGAGCGACCTGAGCAGTGGCAGTGGAGCAGTTTCCGGGCCTACTTCTATGGGGAGACGGGACCGGTGCGCGTGAAGTCCCAGGAGTGGGCACTGGAAATCAAGCGTCGTCCGGTTGAGAGTTTTGCCGAAGTCGAGAACCCACTCATTCGCAAAGTGCGCGAATGAGTGGGGCACCCGGCCCTGCCTCGCCCCGGAAGAGCACGCGGAAGTACGGCACCTGACCCTCTTGACAGACGAACGGCTCTGGTTCAAAATCGCCCACAATTCTTTGAGCCCTGATCGGTTGACAACAACCGCCGAACTCCCCCTGGGCCTTGAATCTGCTGACAAGCAAGTGAAGTTGAGGTGCGTCGGCTCTGAGTCCGAAGCCGTCGCCCCGCAGAATCGCAACGGTACGAAGAGACTCGATCGTCCCCGCGCAGGCGAGTCTCAAGCCAGCAACCCAGCGCCACCAAATCTTGGGAGACAACCATGATGCTAAACAGATCCACCCTTCTCTTAGCGGTACTCGCGTTTTCGATGCTGGCGTTCGGCCAGCAAGCCAGCCAGCCCCAGGCCGGAACGGGTACGCCGGCCTCCACGGCGTGCTCGCTCACTTACAGCTCCGGACCGCTGGCCACCTTCACTCGATACTGCCTGAGCGGCAATGGCAATATTGTGCAGTTGGACAGCCCCTCGGGTTTCGAGTACATCAGCAACGGAGGTCCCATGGAGGGCTATGGCATTTGTGACATAACCCCCAACGTGGCTTATTACGACTACGCCTCCATCGATAGCGCCAACTGGGGAGCAACTACGGTGACCACCCCGACCGCCACCACCGCGAAGTTCGTCCGCACTACCGGCGATGGCATTTGGCAATTAACCCAGACCGTCGTTCAGATCAAGGCAGGTGCGGCCGGTCCCGGATCGGTGAAGGTCACCATGGCGCTCAAGAATCTCAGCACCATTAGCCGGAATGCAGTCCTGTTACGGATTGCCAACGTGAATGCGGGTCCGGTGGCAATCAACGACGAGTTTGTCTCGAGCTTCAATTCCGCGTTTGGAGAGGAGCCCGGCGCCAGCTGGGGTCTGGGACTCACCACGAACACGTTCACCTTTGCCCACAATGGTATGGTCCTGAGCGTCCCCACCGGTCCGGATCCCTGCCACTACGTGACGTTTATCAGCAACGCTGCTTTTGTCGGAGACGGCTCGATCGGACACGTCTATGCGATCACAGTGCCAAAGGGAGCCACCAAGACGGTCACAATGACGTATAAGCCGATTTAAGGCGGGTGGGCCCCTTTAACGGGGAGAACTCCGCCCGACCCCCCGCGCTTCGGAGTTGGCTCTGGGACCGCATTTCAGATTCTCGTACAGAGCTCATATCAAGGTCCGGTGGGCCACTCTATCGGGGAAGCATAACGCGGGTTCGTCTTGCAACATTGACCAAAATAACTGGGGTGCGCCACTTCTCGCGCTTTTCGAGAAGTGGCCTGCCGAACCGCTGACACCGTTCGACTCCGCTTTACGCAGCCGGGTGGCCACAGCGTTGACATCCGCGGCGCCAACCGTGGTGAGACCTCGCCCACTCATTCGCAATAGGCGCAAGTGGGTGGGCACCCGCTACTCGCGTACCATCAGGGCTCGAACTTCCACACGTCGTTGAGAGATCCCAGCGTGGCGGCCGAAAAGCCATACCCACTGAACAACCAAAAATTCCCGTCCGCATCGGTCCAACCGACACTAGAGTAGCGCGATCCGGGGACATTGCCGGGGGCAGGGACCCCGAGGTTCCCGTATGTCCCGAGTTGATTGATTACGTTCGAGCCGCCCATCCACGTCCACTGGCCCGCGCTGTATTTCCACAAATCGTTGAGCGCTTGCGCTGCTGCCCCGGTGGAGTCATAGCCAAAGCCACCAAAGAGCCAGACATTCCCGGTCGCATCGGTCAAGATGACAGACTTGCTTCGGGCCCCGGGAACATTGCCGGGGGCAGGGACACCCTGAGTGCCGTACGTTCCTTTTTGATTGGCGACGTTCGACTCGCCCATCCACGTCCATTCGCCCGCACTGTACTTCCACAAGTCGTTGAGAAATCCGCCTCCTGCCGTGCCGGTCGAGTCATAGCCCAAACCGCCGAAGAGCCAGATATTTCCTGACGCATCGGTCCAGGCGATAGCCCCGTCTCGTGCCCCCGGCACGTTACCCGGGGCGGGCGTACCCTGAGTGCCGTACGTTCCCGCCTGGTTCTCCACGTTCGCCCCGCTCATCCACGTCCATTCGCCCGCGCTGTACTTCCACAGATCGTTGAGATCACTGCAGTTCCCGACCGAGTCACAGCCTGCACCGCCGAAAAGCCAGAAATTTCCAGACGCATCGGCCCACCCCGCAGCAAACGCTCGTGCCCCAGGAATGTTGCCAGGGGCAGGCGTACCCTGAGTGCCGTACGTCCCTTTTTGCATCCCCACGTTCGCTCCGCCCATCCACGCCCATTGACCTGCGCTGTACGTCCACAAGTCGTCGAGCTCTCCGTACGTCCCGGTCGAGTCAATGCCCACCCCACCGAAGAGCCAGACATTCCCAGACGCATCGGTCCAAATGACAGGTCCGCTTCGTGCCCCGGGAACATTGCCGGGGGCAGGCGTTCCAAGGGTTCCGTACGTCCCCGCCTGATTGACTACATTCGCTCCGCCCATCCACGTCCATTCCCCTGCGCTGTACTTCCACAGGTCGTTGAGCGCTCCCGCCACTAGTCCGGTGGAGTCATAGCCTGCCCCGCCGAAAAGCCAGAGACTCCCGGAGGTATCGGTCCAAATGGCAGATCCGCTTCGTGCCCCGGGAACATTGCCCGGGGCAGGCGTCCCAAGGGTTCCGTACGTCCCCGCCTGGTTGACCGCGTTCGCCCCACCCTCCCAAGTCCATTCGTTGTGCCCGCAATCGACACCGATGTTTGTGACGTTGGCGGTTACTGTTCCACTGCCAAGCGTCACTCCACAGGTCTGCGCCGGAGAGGAGGGCTGCACGGCGACCGTCACTTTGTAAGTGCTTCCGCTGGGAAGGGCGGTCCGAAAGGTGAAGGTTCCGTCGGCGGAGACCGGCAGGTTGTCGCCACCATTGTCCTGCAAGACCAGCCCCGAACCGGAGAGAGCTGAAACGGAGCCGCCAATTGTATAAGTGATTGGAGGCGGTGTTGTCGAACTCCCGCCGCCGCCGCACGCTGAAAAACCGAGCAACAGCATGACGATTAACAGCAACATGCGCGGATTCATGTTGTCTCTCAAAGGTTCCTCCTCGGCGGGTGGGCCACTTAAACGGGGGAAGTATAACGCGGGTTTGTCGTTTAACATGGGCCGAACTAACTAGGGGTGCGCCACTTCTCGCGCTTTTCGAGAAAGCTTGCCCTGAGCGATAGCCGAAGGGTGGCCTGCCAAACCCCATTCCCGCAACCTGTGAAGCCGTGCCCTTCCACAATCCTCGTCAGATCGACTTCACCGGAATCGCGAGCAAGTCATCGACGAGCCCCATTTCCTTCTGCACAAACGGTTCGGCATAGGTGACGCCTGCCTGCATACCGTAGAAGCGCGCCATCGACTCGACTCGGGCGCGAATTTCGGCCTGCGCCGGGAAGATGCCGCTGCCTGCTTGCTGGTCGGTGAATTGGGACTTGTAGGCCATCATAGACTCGAAGCGCGATTCGAACTGCTCGGTAATATCAACGACGAACGTAGGCCGCACGTCGCGGTAGAGGCTGGCGTAGATGATCTTAAACGGCCGGTGAGGCAAGGTAGCGCCGGCGCTCTCGCCGGCAACGGTCGCATCGGATAACTGACGACCGACGGCTAACTTCGCCAGTCCCGCGAGGAACGCCGCTTCATATCCCAGTACCGACGCCGTGTAGTGATCCGGATGGCGGCCTTCCCAGTAGGGAAGAATGAGCACGCGGGGCCGCTGCTCTCGCAGGACGCGAGCCACTTTGAGCCTGTTCTCCCAAGTGTTCTCGACGCGGCCGTCCGGAATATCAAGCGCCAGCCGCCATGAGACCTTCAGAATGCGCGCCGCTTCGGCCGCTTCGCGAGCGCGGTCTTCGGCGGTGCCGCGCGTTCCCATCTCACCCTGCGTGAGGTCGAGAATGCCGGTGCGGTAGCCGCGCTCAGCCATCTTGAGCAAAGTGCCGCCGCAGGTTTGCTCGACGTCGTCACGATGCGCGGCAAGGGCGAGAATGTCGAGGTTGGCTGCCATATATGCTGTTGGACGCCCGCTAACTGCAGATCCCTCTCCTTCGGCTTCGCTCAGGGTCGGGATGACAAAACAAAGGAATACTTTTCTACGCTGCCGGCTTCGTCGTGCGCCGGTTAGCGAGCACAAACGCCAGCCCGAACATGAACAGCGCAAACAGCACCAGGGTCAGGATCGATGCGGTCAGCGAAAATTCGAACGAGAATGAACTGGGCGCTTCGGGATACATCAGCGTGCGCAGGGCTTCAACGCCGTAGGTCAGCGGGTTGGCGTACATGATCCAGCGAATCCACTGCGAAGCCTTGGAAAGAGGGAAGAGCGCTCCCGAAAGCAGCCACAGCGGAATCAGAAACAAATTGATGATGGCATGAAAGGCCTGCGTCGAATCCATGGGCCACGCAATGGCGAATCCCAGAGCGGTCAGGGCGAATGAGACGAGGAACACCGTGAGGACGATCAGCCCAAAGGAGGCGAGCGTCATGTGGATGCCGACGAACGGCGAGAAAACCAGAAAAATCAAGCCCTGGATAGCGGCCAGGGTCGTGCCGCCCAATACCTTTCCCAGAACAATCGCGGTGCGCGGCACCGGCGCCACCAGCACGGAAAGCAGGAAACCTTCATTGCGGTCCTCGATCACCGACATCATGGTGAAAATTGCGGTGAAGAGCACAATCATGACCAGCGCGCCGGGATAGAAATAATCCAGGTAGTTTTGCTGTCCGGCGGCTTGCCCCGAGCGGAACGAAGTTCCGAAGCCTGAGCCAATGACGATCCAAAACAGAAGCGGAGAAAGAATGACTCCGACCACCCGTGCCCGCTGCCGGTAGAAGCGCACCACCTCGCGCCACCACAGTGTGAATGCGGGCAGCAGGACTCCGACAGAAGCGGGGACGGCAGCTGGAAGAGTTGCGGTTTGAGTCGCCATAAAATTTGTAATTGAGTAATTTGTAATTGGTAATTGAAATCCGGCGCTTCAAAATTACCAATTACAAATTGCCAATTACAAATCGCTCAGCGTTTCTTTGCCTTCTTCTTTTGTCCTGTCTCCGCTGCGGCCTCACCCTCTTCGTTCCAGAATCGATGTCCCGTTCGATGAATGAAGACATCTTCCAGTGTCGGCTTGCTCACGCTGAGAGACTGGATTTCGCCCGGGAAGGCCTCGACTACGTCGGGCACAAAGCGATGCCCGCTCTCGATCTCCAGGCGCACGTGAGTGTCCATCACGCTGGCGTCGACGTGAAACTTGCTGCGAATGCGGTCAGCGAGGCTCTGTGGATCGCGCGCTTCCAGCAGGATTACGTCGCCTCCGATTTCACGCGTGAGTTCCTCCGGCGTGCCCAGTGCCACCAGGTTGCCTTCGTTCAGGATGGCCAGCCGGTCGCAGCGTTCCGCTTCTTCCATCAGGTGCGTAGTGACGATAACGGAGACGTGCTCCTCGTCGCGCAGGACCTGCAGGTATTGCCAGAGATCGCGCCGTGCGCCGGGATCAAGGCCGGTGGTCGGTTCATCGAGCAGTAAAACCTCGGGATGATGCAAGAGGCCTTTGGCAAGTTCAATGCGCCGCTGCATTCCACCGGAGAAGGTTTCAACCCGGTCGCCCGCGCGGTCGAGCAATCCGACGCGGGTCAGAATCTCTTCAATCCGCTTCTTCAATTCCGGTCCGCGGAGACCATAGAGGTGTCCCTGATGCCAAAGGTTCTCGTAGGCGGTCAGTTTCAGATCGACGCTCTGTGCCTGGAAGACGACGCCGATATGACGCCGGAGCGCGCCCGGCTGGCGAACTGCATCCAGACCGACGATGGTAGCGGCGCCAGAACTCGGCACCATAAGAGTAGAAAGAATCCGGAAAAGAGTCGTCTTACCACTGCCGTTTGGGCCGAGTAGCCCGAATAACTCCGCGGGACGAACGTCAAAGGAAACGCCGTTGAGCGCCGTTCGGTCCTGATAGCGGTGTACCAAGCCCCGGACCGCAATGACAGCCGAGTTGGCCTGCGTAGCTGGAGCTTCCGGAGGAGCGAGGGCAATGGCACTCGGATTTGAGGTCACAGGCTATTTTACGACGTTCGATTGCAGAACATCATCATTCGGATAAACATTGTGTGTTGTCTTCATACTGCGACGGCTTTCTGCTCCCGGCCGGGAACGCGCTCCTCAAAGGAAACCGGCACGTGGCGCCAGACCTGTATGGCGAGAACGACGGTGGTGGCCAGAAGCAGGGCTCCCACAGCCACGTGCACTACGGTTGAGATCACCATCGGGAGTTCTGGCTGCGCCGCGTCCTTTCCCCACATGACGCGCGTGATAAAAGCCAGAAATCCAAGGCAGAGTTGTCCCACCATGAGGCCGAGCATGGTGATCGCCGGCCGCTTCACGGCTTCGACCTGAGGATAGACGGAGATCGCGCGAACCGCAGTCCAGGAGAGCACAATCGCCACCACCGCGGCGTGGACTACGTGTGGCCACCAGCTGAGTCCTTTGTGGCGGAACATGGCGCCCAGAATCAGTTGCACGTACAACACGAAAATCGAAAGCAGGGTCAGCGTGAACAGCGTCGGACGGCGCACGTCGAGTTCGACGCGCGGTTGTTCCTCGACCCAACGGCGTCCGGTGAATACGGCGATCGAAACGGCGATGCAGAAGAACGTCTGCGCGACCGCGGCGTGCGCGCTTGAAATCGGCGCAGGCAGGAAGAACAGGACCGTGAGTCCTCCGAGGACCCCCTGGGTGATGACCGTGCCCAGAGCAGCGAGCCCCAGCAGTCGCAGCCAGCGGCGCTTCTCAACGCGCCACGTCCAAACGGCCAGCACGATCGTGAGCAGGCCGACGAACTCTGCCACCATGCGGTGACCGTGCTCATATTTCACGCCGCCGACCATGTGCGGCATCTTGTAGAAGGACCCAAATGTTGTTGGCCAATCCGGAACCGAAAGGCCGGCGTCATTGCTGGTAACCAGGGCGCCGGCCACGATCAGCACGAGGGTGACGCAGGCGGTGAAGATGGCAAAGCGGTGCAACCCGTGATGGTACGGAATTTCGATGCCCTTCAGAATGGCCCCCAACAAACCTGGTTCTGCAGCGTCCAGCGCGCCCGGCGCTGGACTCCCAAACCCGCCATTTTAGCAGATGTGCGGCTGCGCTTATCGCACAAAGCTCACGTCGATTACCTTCCGCTCTCTCGGCCCGACCGTAATCGAATGCCTTTGTGGACCAAGGGTTTCGTGGACAAAGACCAGATCGTAGGTGCCCGGCGGAAGTCCGTTGATGTCGAAGTGCCCTCGCGCGTCCGTCACCGCAAAGAACGGGGAATCGGAAACGTTGATGTACATCTTCATCCAGGGATGCTGATTGCATTTCACGGGAATCATGGTTTCGGCGTGCTGGAACGTGCGCGTCATGGGAGGCGCCTGTGCCGGTTGCGAAGCATTCCAGGCATCGTTCGCCTGGGGCATGCCGTGGATGTTGTGATTGGTCGGATCTGTATTCCGAAACTCGATGGGCTGCGACACGGCAACCGCCAGGACGTGGGGCACGTATTGGCAGCCGCGCTGCTCCACGACTAGCGGGTTGCGCGGCGGGACAAACGTGAAGTTGCCCTTGACGTATACGAAGACGTTTTGCAGCTTGCCGTCGTGTACGACCAGCGATTCGGACTGGATGCTACCTCGACAACCAGGATCCGCGCTCATGTCGATTGCGGGGGGTCTTGGCGGGTCGCCTTTGAAGTACACGGTGCCGCTGATCTGCGCTGCCGCGGACGCATCACCGGCAGGAGATAGTTTGGGGGACGAAGGCGGCTGGCCCGTCCCCGGACTCGTCGGCTGTTTCTGACACGCTACTAGAGATGCCGCAAGGCACAACGACAAGAGGACCCGGTTGCTCATGTTCCTTAGACTTCTTGCGCTTCCGCTGGGTGGGCCGACTCCATCGCCTGAATGATTGAGTCGGCGAACTCCGACGTGCCCGCGCTGCCCCCAACATCCCTGGTCAGCTTGCTCCGGTCGCGATAGACCTGATCAATGGCGTTGCGGATCTTCCAGGCCGCATCCACCTCCCCGATGTGACGGAGCATGAGCAGAGCCGAACGCAGCACCGCGGTTGGGTTGGCAATGTTCTTTCCCGCGATGTCGGGCGCAGAGCCATGTACAGCTTCGAAGATGGCGCATTCGTGCCCGAAGTTTGCGCCGGGCACCAGTCCCAAGCCGCCGACCAGGCCGGCGCACAGATCGGAAACGATGTCGCCATACAGATTCTCAAGCAGAAGCATGTCGTACTGGTACGGGTTCATGACCAACTGCATGCAGGTGTTGTCGACGATGTGCTCGCCGTAGGTGATTTCCGGATACTCCTTGGAGACCTGGCGCGAGCAGCGCAGAAACAAGCCGTCCGACATCTTCATGATGTTGGCTTTGTGGATACAGTGAATCTTTTTCCGTTTGTTCTGGCGGGCATATTCGAAAGCGAAACGCGAGACGCGGGTGGACGCCTTCTCGGTAATGATCTTCAGGCTTTCCACGACGCCGGGCACTACTTCGTGCTCGATTCCCGAGTACAGGCCCTCGGTGTTTTCGCGCACAATGATCAGGTCAACATCGGGATACCGCGTTGGAATGTGAGGCAAATTCCGGATGGGGCGGAAGTTGGCAAAAAGTTCGAAGCGCTTGCGCAATTCTACGTTGATGCTCGAAAAGCCGCCGCCAATAGGCGTTGTCACCGGGCCCTTGAGTCCGACCCGTGTGCGCTCGATCGACTCCGTCAGCTCTTTTGGGATGTACTCCTTGTATTTTTCGAAGGCTTCGGCGCCGGCAGCGAAGGTCTCCCACTCGAACTTCACGCCGGTCGCTTCCAGGATGCGAACGGTGGCCTTCGTGACTTCCGGGCCAATGCCGTCGCCAGGGATGAGAGTAATTCTATGTGTCATAAATGATTACGTGGGGACAGCCGCCCCGGCTGTCCGGCGGAGCGGACCTCCGCAGGAAGTCCTCTTGCGCTGCTACGCGGCTATGATCAGCAGTTCCGAAACTACCTCGTTCCGCCTTTACCCTTCGCTTCCGGAGAGTCCTTCGCCTTAAGCAGTTCCTTCAATTCCGCCATGAACTCCTGCACGTCTTTGAAGTCCAGATAGACGGAAGCAAATCTCACGTAGGCAACCTTGTCGTAGCGGCGCAGGCGATTCATGATTAGTTCACCCAGTTCGCTGGTCTTGCGCTCACGTTCCGGAGACTCGATGACGAAGGTCTCCGCTTCGTTCACGATCTGCTCCAGTCTGCTAATCGGCACGGGCCGCTTCTCGCAAGCGCGCATCAGGCCGTTCAGTATTTTCTGGCGGTCAAAACGCTCGCGGCGGCCGTCTTTTTTCACCACCATGTAGGGGATTTCGTCGATGCGCTCGTAGGTCGTGAAGCGTTTTTCACACTTCAGGCATTCGCGGCGGCGGCGGATCGAGTCCGCTTCCTTGCTCTCGCGCGAGTCGACCACTTTGTCATTTTCAAATCCGCAGAAGGGACACTTCATGGCGCTCAGTTCAGCTTTGGAGTAACGATGATTGTAGCAGGCGATATGACAAGGCCGCGGGCGGGAAGGGTTTCAAGGCACATTCTCCGCTGGCACGACGTCCTCTGCCTTCGCACTTTCCGCGGAAAGCTTCCTTAACGAGAGCCGCTCCCAATGCGCCAGTAGCAGACCCAGCGGCACAACTGCCACGAACGTGACCAACCAGAGCATGATTCCGCAGCTAACCGCGAGTTCCTTGGGGACAATATCGAAGACGTGGTCAAGCGCGCTGATAGTCGCCAGTTGCGAGCCGCCGCCGACACCTGGCAGTTGCACCATAGAGCCAACCATGCTGGAACCCATGAGAAGAAGAACCTTGGTGGTGCTCATGGCAGCCATGGGTGCGCCGTAGGCGTAGGTCACTTCTTTGTAAGCCACCGCGATAACCCACCACATCAACACCGACACGGCTGACAGTTGGAGAAATGCGAACGGACCGTGAATGGTGTTGAGCCCAACCGTAAACTCACGAATTTTTTGAGCGATGCGATGGCCCAGATTCTCGGCCAGATGGGAAAAGCGGTCTTCGACCCACTGGGCGATCCGCTTTCCCCGGTAGGACATCAGCACAGCGGCGGCAAGAAGCCCAAGCACGAGCGCGATCAGACCGTAGCCTGTGAGATGAATCCAGTGCCTGACTTCGGGCGGGGCAGATTCCGCAAACGTACGCAGCTTCGAGGGCAGAAAAATAGCGGCCACCAGCAGAACCGTGAAACCGGCAATGTCAAAAATGCGTTCTACGGCCCAGACCGCCACTTGCGAGGCGAAGCTGAGGTTCTCACGGCGCGCGATCAGGTAGGGACGAATGAGTTCACCAGGACGGCCGAGTATCGCGAGCCCGGTAAATCCGATCACGGTGGGTGCGATCAGTCCAAGGATGGATGCCTGTTTGCGCACGGGGCGAAGAAAGATTTTCCATCGCACCGCCCGCAAGAAATAAGCGAGGTAGATGAGGGCCACCCCGTGAAGAACGTGGCGCCAATTCAGTCCGTACTGAAACAGCCGCGCCCAGTCGAAGTTCCGCCACGTCCGGAATTGGAGGTAGACCAGCACCGACAGCACGACGAAAGCAACCGTGTACGCCAGGTATTTTTTGTTGTTCATGCGGTGCGAATCAGAGGACCGGCGCAGCTGTGCGGCGAGCGCGTCCCCACTTGAAGGTAAATGAGAGGGGAAGAAGGGTCAACGTTTTGGCTGCGATGCGGATGCGCTCGGGGCGGGTTGCTGCGTGGCCTTCGTCTTCCCACGTTCAGCCGCGGCCTGTTTTTCCTGCGCGATCTTTTTTCGATTGTATTCCCGCACGATTCTGGCCACGTAGGCGCGCGTTTCGCTGTAGGGCGGCACTCCCCGGTATTGCTCCACCCGCTTCGGTCCAGCGTTATACGCTGCTAGCGCCTTGATCAAGTCGAAGTTGTAGCGCTCCAGCAATTCCCGCAAGTAGCGGCTTCCGCCCGCGACGTTCGACTGCGGATCAAACGCATTGGCAACGCCCAGCTTGCTTGCCGTGTCGGGCATCAGCTGCATCAAGCCTTGTGCCCCTTTGCGCGAGACAGCATGTGAGTTGAAACCACTCTCGGCGTGGATCACGCTGTTCACCAGGTCCGGATCAAGATGGTAGGCAGCGCTGGCCGAGTTCACGACCTGATTCAAGTCAGGAGCCGGGGTGGACGGCGGGGGCACTGTGGGCGCCGGTTTCGGAACCGCCGGTTGGGTCAGGTCTTTTTCAAAGCCTTCAATGTCGGCCGTGGGCACGTCGATGAAGCTGGCGTTATCACCGTCGAAGAACAGCCGCGTGTTGTCTCCGATTACGATGCGATGCTCATGGCGAATGGTGAAACCGTTGTGCAGCACGGCCACTTCCGCAGCCCATAACGAACCGCAGAGCAAGCTGACCACGAAGGCAAACAGGATTGCCGTACGTCGCCCAGCACGGGTTGGTCGCTCAGGATTCATTCACGTTGCCGACTATGGCCGGTTCGAGCGCCGTTCCGTTGAGAACATGCTGGATGGCGGCCGCCACGCCGCTTTCCGCGTTCGAGCGAGTAAGCGTCCACCCCCGTCCGCGCAGCTCTGCCGACGCATTTCCCATGATAAAGGGACGCCCGGCAAAGGCAAGCATTTCGATGTCGTTATAGTTGTCACCAACGGCCATGACCTGGTCGCGGGTGATGTTCCGGTACTGGGTCCAACGCTCCAGCGCATGGCCTTTGGAGCACCCGGCGTTCAGCACGTCCACAATCGAGAGATCGCGCCCCGGATATTCCGTGCGCAGCACCGTGATGGGCAGCCCGCAACTCCCGAGCACGTGCAGGACCTGTTGCATCAGGGCCAGGGGCCCACAAAACATAGCCTGCACCGGGTCGGTCGTCAGCGCGTTTTCGATCGGAATGACGAAATCGATGTAGTCCAGGTTCTTCTCCAGCCAGCGCTGAATGCTCGCTTCCAGTTCCTGCAGATGCTCGACAATGATCGTGCCTTTGCCTTCGCGGTCAAAGGTTAGAACGGTCTGGCCGCGGAATTCTTGCATCACGCCGCACAGGCTGCGGCAGGTCTGCTGGGGCAGCAAGTCGCGGTGAAAGGTTTCTCCGGCGAGCGACCGGGTAATGGCTCCGTTTGAGCTGATCAGCCACAAATCGAACCCCAGTTGCTGCGCAATCGGCAGAGCAAACGCGTGCCGCCGTCCGGTAACCAGGATGACCTCGATCCCCTCGGCATGGGCGTGCCGGAGCGCCGCCAGATCGGGCTCGGAAATCTGGAATTGCGGGTTGAGGAGGGTGCCATCGATATCGACAGCAATCAGGCGGATAGGAACAGCGGCCACAAGGGATTTTAGCACTCTCGCATGGTGACGGGGCTGCCGGCAGTGGGCGGACAGGAGTGTCCGCCCTACACGTTTTCGAGCAGCCAGATGTGCGACAATCCCTCCCTACGGAGACGATCCATGAAATTGCGATTCCTACTGCTGCTTCTCACCCTGCTTCCTGTGTCTCTCCCGGCCCAGTCCGCACCGGAAACGGGCAAGCCGTTCGTGGTCGAATACTATTACAAGGCGAAATGGGGTTATGCCGATGAGTTTCTGCAGCTTTTTAAGAAGAACCATTATCCGCTGCTGAAGAAGCAGGTTGAGATGGGCCGGATGCTCAAAGTCTGGATGGACCAGCCGCGCTACCACACAACTGAAGATGGCCGCTGGGACTACCGCGTCACCATCGTGTTCAAGAACTCCGCGGCGGCCAACGAACCCTTCGACGAAGAGAGCCTGAAGAAGCAGCTCTATCCCGACCAGGCTGCGTACCAGAAAGAAGAGCAGCGCCGGTTTGCGATCCTCGACGGGCACTGGGACGTGCCCATCAAGAGCGTAGATCTACCGTAGATTTTCGGGGCGGTATGAGGGGGCGTGCCCGCTTTGACAGCCACCAGGGAATCACTGTAATTTTGGTCGCCAGAGGTGTCTAATTGTTCTGGGAGGAATTGCCATGACACCCTTGGTGCACGCCAAACATCGCCACGTCAACTATTTTCATGGCCACCCACTGCATGGCATGTTCTCGCTGATTGCCAGCCTCATCCTGACGGGGCTGATCGTGATCACGCTTCTGGTGACCACGGCGCGCTGACGCGGCTCCGACCCTGGCTGCAATAGCGTTCTTCCAGCGACCGTCTGCTTTGCGGCGGGCGGGACGCGGGCATTGCGTAGTCGGCCACGCGATGCAGCAACTCTGAAAAAGATGTAAAAGGACGATTATTTCCGAGCGGGAAATTCTTTATCCGAGCCATCAGAATTTGGAATTAGACGCAAAGCCGAACTGCCGATACGCTGGCTCATGCATAGCTCGAATCGTGTTGAAGACCTACGCGTGGATGCACTGCACGAGATCGGCACGCGCCTGGCAACGGCCGATGGATTTCACGAAGTACTCACACGCGTCGTAGAGTTCGCCTCGGCGCTGGTGAAGTGCGATTCCTGTTTAATTTATGTGCTGGATGGCGAGGACCTCGTCCTGCGGGCCTCGAAGAACCCGCACCCCGAAGTGGTGGATCGGCTGAAACTGCGTGTAGGACAGGGAATCACGGGATGGGTGGCGGAGCACCACGAAGCGGTGGCGATTTCCGAGAAGGCGGCGCGCGATCTGCGCTTTCAGTTTTTCCATGAATTGCCCGAGGACAGCTACGACGCATTCCTGTCGGTACCGTTGACGTCGCGCGGCCGCGTCGTGGGTGTGATCAACCTACAGCACCGGTTGCCCCATCACTACAACCGGCGGCAGATTCAGTTGATCTCGGCCATCGGCTTTCTGGTGGGCGCCGAGATTGAACTGGCGCGACTGGAAGAGGCCAATTCCAACCTCTCCGAACAACTGCAAACGCGAAAGGTCGTAGAGCGCGCGAAAGGCATTCTGCAGCGCGACCTGGGACTGAGCGAAGAGCAAGCTTACCTGGCTCTGCAGCGCCAGAGCCGGCAGAAGCGCATGGCGATGAAAGATATTGCGGAAGCGATCGTGCTCAGCGATGAGGTGAAGGGCGGAGTTAAGGTGTCGAATCCATCGTGAGCGGAGGAGCGTCAAGCGAACATCTTTTGCTCCGCTCAGAACGACAACGAAATCCAGCAAGAGGTGAATCTGGGAGCAGAGTGTGGGTCTCCGCTCCCGGATCGTCACGGCGGAACTACTTGCCGGACGCGGTGGCGTCGACTGTATTCGCTCGCGCCACAACCGAGGTCCCCGCCGGCACCTTGAAGTGGAGTGTCACGCCGAATTCGGGAAGCTCCATACGTTCAACAAAACTCCCGGCCGGCCTTGACACCAGGACGAGACGGCTGAGGTCGGTGGATTCGGACGGCGTTAGATCCTGAACCAGCAAAATGTAGCCAGCCCGATCTCCGCTGAGTTTACGGATCGTCAGCAACTCCGAAGGCCCCTCTTCTCCCATGGAAAATTGATAGTCTCCGGCGGGAAGAACGGCATCCTGCCAGTGCACTTCGTGGGTCAGACTGAAGCGTCCCTGGGCGGCTTCCGCAGAGGCGGGCCGGACGGCGAGGCTCAAACTGCTCAAGGTGAAGACAGCGGCAAAGACGAATCTGCGAATGGATTTCATGGAATCTCCTGTTCTGAGTCTGGTGAGCGCACGCATCGGCGGACGAGTGCCCCCGATACGGCGTGGGCTCAGTTGTGGCTGAGAACAACGAGGTCAGAAGGAATTGCGTGCCGCAACAGAGCTGGCAGGCAAATAGCAGGCTTCGCAGAATCCGCAACAGAGCGAGGTACGAAGCAATTTCACTATGCCGAGAACCAGCCCAGGAGTCCAATTGAAAAAATCGATAAGTGCGATCAACGAGCGATCGAGACCGTCGACGGTAAGCAGTAGTGATCCAGCAACTTTCCAATCAATGCATCGCTGGCCCCGTTGAGGCGAGTTTCTGCGCGTTTGACCGTGTGGATTTGCCAAAGTCCTGCTGGATACGAGAACATAGTTGGTTTGTACATACCCCACAGTTGTAATAAGGATGCAGCCAAATTATGGCGACAGGGAAGCAGTCCCCAAAGCGCGCAGCCGCAAGCGCGGAAGTGAAGCCTGAGAAGCAGTCTCATAATTCCAACATTCAACCCGCCAAGGGCAAACTCGGCGTGATGATCCCCGGCATGGGGGCCGTCGCAACGACCTTCGTTGCGGGAGTGGAAGCTGTACGCAAAGGGATCGCATCTCCGATCGGCTCGCTCACGCAGATGGGAACGATTCGCCTTGGCAAGCGGACCGAGGGTCGGTCTCCCAAAATCAAGGAATTTCTTCCGCTGGCCGGGCTCGATGACTTGGTCTTCACCGGCTGGGACATCTTCGAAGACGACATGCACGCGGCCGCTTCAAAAGCCGGCGTGCTCGAGCGCGACTTGCTCGACAAAGTGAAGGACCGGCTAAGTTCGATCAAGCCGCTCAAGGCCGTGTTCGACCATAACTACGTCAAGAAGATCGACGGGCCGAACGTCAAGAAAGGGAAGAACAAGCTGGAACTGGCAGAGCAGTTGCGCCAGGACATCCGCGACTTCAGGAAGTCGAGCGGGGCCGCTCGCCTGATCACCATCTGGTGCGCCTCGACGGAATCGTTCATCGAGCCGACGGCTGCTCATCAGAGCCTGAAATCGCTCGAGAAAGCGATGAAGGAGAACGACGAATCGATCGCGCCCTCGATGGTCTACGCCTACGCGTCCCTGATGGAGGGAGTGCCCTTCGCCAATGGCGCACCGAATTTGACCGTGGACGTCCCTGCCATGATCGAACTGGCTCACGAACGCGAAGTTCCGATTTGCGGCAAGGATTTCAAAACCGGCCAGACCCTGCTCAAGACCGTTTTGGCGCCTGCCTTCAAGGCGCGCCTGCTCGGGTTAAGCGGATGGTACTCGACCAACATTCTCGGCAACCGCGATGGAGAAGTGCTCGACGATCCCGGGTCGTTCAAGACCAAGGAAGAGTCGAAGCTGGGCGCGCTGGAACACATTCTTCAGCCCCAGCTTTACCCCGAACTCTACGGCAATATTTTCCACAAAGTTCGCATTAACTATTACCCGCCACGTGGCGACAACAAAGAGGGCTGGGACAACATCGATATCTTCGGATGGCTCGGCTATCCGATGCAGATCAAAGTCGATTTCCTCTGCCGCGATTCCATCTTGGCTGCGCCGATCGTGCTCGATCTGGTCCTGTTCCTTGACCTGGCGCAACGCACGCCAGAACTGCGACGCCTCGGCATCCAGGAATGGCTCAGTTTCTACTTCAAGTCGCCGATGACCGCGCCCGGGCTTTATCCCGAGCACGACCTGTTCATCCAGTTAATGAAGTTGAAGAACACGCTTCGCCATCTGAAGGGCGAAGAACTGATCACGCACCTGGGGCTGGAATACTACGACTAGGGATTGTGTGGGGCGGACATTCCTGTCCGCCCCACGACCCACGGGTTACACATACTCGCTGAAAACCGCGTTATAAACAACTCCCGCCGCCGCGGCTCCAACGATCGGAGCGACCCAGAACAACCACAGCTGACCGATGGCCCACCCGCCCACAAAGATCGCGGGGCCCGTGCTGCGCGCTGGATTCACTGATAGGTTGGTCACCGGAATGCCGATGAGATGAATCAACGTGAGTCCGAGGCCGATCGCGATTGGCGCGAAGCCCTGGGGCGCGCGCTTGTCAGTCGAGCCCAGAATGATCATCAGGAAGAAGAACGTCAGAACAATCTCGGCCACCAGGCAGGCGCCCAGCGAGTATCCGCCGGGCGAATGTGCGGCGTAGCCGTTGGAGGCAAAACCCGCGGTCACGTCGAATCCATCGCGGCCGCTGGCGATCACGTACAACACTCCGGCGCCCGCGAGACCGCCCAGCACCTGCGCAATAACGTAGGGCAGAAGTTCGGAGGCCGGAAAACGCCTTCCCACAACCAGCCCAACCGACACGGCGGGATTGAGATGGCACCCCGAAATGTGTCCAATGGCGTAGGCCATGGTGAGCACCGTGAGGCCAAAGGCGAGCGCCACGCCCGCGAAGCCAATGCCAAGCCCCGGAAAGGCCGCTGCCAGCACGGCAGCGCCGCAGCCTCCGAAAACCAGCCAGAACGTTCCAAAGAATTCCGCCACTGATCTTTTTCGTATGGACATCGTGGTTTCCTCTCTGAGTTATGAAATTGTGCATCTTTACTTCGCATCCATCTCATACGCCATCTTCAGCCAGCGTTTCAACTCGTCATCAATGTCAGCCTTCGATTTGACTTCGATCCGGCGTGTAATCCGGTCTTTCTTCTCATATCCGCCGGTATCGATCAGCCGTTTCGGCGTCTTCATGTTGCCGAACGCAAAACCAAAGTCAATCCGGGTATTCGTCGAAGCCTTGATCTGGGCAAACACATGGTTCCGATACAGCGCCACAATCGTTTTCCCCGGACACGCCTTCACATCTTTGCCCAGCGCGAGCGCCAATTTGAGTAGTTGGTCGTACAACGGACGTAGAGCCGCCCGCGACCCGGAGAACATGGCGTCCACCCACTGCTCGGCCGCCTCAAGATACGCTTCGGGCGAGTCCTCCTCGGTGCCCTTGCCGTCGGCTCGCTCGGCAATCCACCACGCCGTGTTGGTCCCGAGCTTGTACTCTTTCTTCAGCCACTCGCGTCGCTCTTTCTCGGTGGGCGGTCCGGACTTCCTCACAAGCGCAATCCAGTCGTCGAGCGACCGCCCGGTCTTGGCCGGCAACTCGTTCTTCCACTTCTCGACCATGCCGAGACCCGGGTGAGCGCTATAGAGACCAGAGGGTGATTTTGCAGCAGGCATGGGTACCTCCTGAGCCCGCCATCATATCCAATCTGAGCAGAGACTCACGATAGAATCATCCCAATGGCCCGCAAAAGAATAACTGGCGCTCACAACACCCGTTTCGTCCAACTCCAGAAAAATTACTGCTTCGCCTGCGGCAAGAACAATCCCGAGGGCATGCGCCTGCGCTTCACCTACGACGAAGAGCGTGACTGCTTCATCAGCCGCTTTCGGTTAGGCAAGCGCTACACCGGGCCACCTGGACACTGCCATGGGGGCATCATTGCGACCATCCTCGACGAAGCCATGGGTAAGGTAAACAAGCTGCGCCACGTCATTGCGTTAACCTCAGAAATCACCGTTCACTACCTGAAACCCGTTCCGCTGAACAAGCCGCTGCGGGTCGAATCGCGCGAAGTGAAAGTGACGGGCAGGCAGCACGTCAACATGGCCGAGATTCTGAACCGGAAAGGCGAAGTCCTGGCGCGCGGTCGCGGCGTGTTCATCGCCATCGATCCACAAAAGATGTTTGCCAAGTTCGTAGACCGCTAAGTTCGTGTAGGGCGGACACTCTTGTCCGCCGAACGTTGTGCGCTGGTAATCCTGCCGGCAGTCTTGCCGCATTCGGCAGGCGGACAGGAATGTCCGTCCGACACTCACATCAGGCCCGCAGCACAGACGCCAACTCCTCCACGCCCCGGCGTAACTCCCTCGGTTCCACCGCCGCGAATCCCAGCACGATCCCATTGCCTCGCGCTCGGCCAAAAGCGTACCGGCTGAGGGGCACGACCTCGACATTCCTTTCTGCCGCGGCTCGGGCCAATTCCTCTGCGCTGATCTTTCGTCGCAACCAGCCAATCGTCTGCAGTCCCGCTTCCACGTTCGAGATCTCAACCGCTCCTTCCAGTTGTTCCCGCGCCGCCTTGAGTAGAACATTCAGCCGTTCCGCGTAGACCTCGCGCATCCGCCGGATATGCCGCGCGAAATGCCCTTCGCTGATGAAATCGCAGAGCACGGCCTGTCCCAGCAGCGGCGGATGATGCGTGCTGACCGACTGGGCGGCCGCGAAGACATCCACCATCTCCGGTGGCACGACCAGGTATCCCAGGCGCATGGCAGGAAACATCACCGCGCTGAAGCTGCCGCCAAAGATTACGACCCCTGCGCGATCCAATCCCTGCAAAGCGGGCACTGGGCGCCCTGAATAGCGGTATTCGCTGTCGTAGTCGTCTTCGAAGATCATCACCCCCGCCTTGCGCGCCCATTCGAGTAGCGTGAGCCGCCGCCGTAAGCTCATCGTGACACCCAATGGGAACTGGTGTGCGGGGGTCACATACATCAGTTTAGGAGCAGGCCATCGGTGAACTCCACGCTGCGAATCCAATCCTTCGGCGTCGACTGGGACTCCACAGATCTTTGCCCCCACTGCCCGCAGAACTGCCGCCGCCCCCGGATATCCCGGTTCTTCCATCCACGCCGGTTCGCCGGGATTCAAAAGCAGCCGCGCCGTGCGATCGAGTCCTTCCTGCGCGCCGGAAACAATCAGCACCTGTTCTGGCGTGCATCTCACGCCACGCGATGTGTTCAGGTATTCCGCGACCGCTTCGCGCAGCGGACGGTATCCCAGCGTTTCTCCTCCCGCAAGAAGTTTCGTGGAGGCGCGCCGCAACCGGCGGGCCGCGACCTGCGCCCATAGCGCGGTCGGAAAGAGGTCAAGCGCCGGCTGGTTCGCGCGGAACGCCCGCACGGGCTGCGCCGGACGCGACCGAAACGGCTGCAGGCGTTTCGCATACGCCGAGAGCGAAATGCGCCGGTGCGGCAATCGGCCTTCCGCGCGCAATCCACCCGCGTGCAGCAACTGCTCCGGCAGAACCTTGCTGACGTACGTGCCAGAACCAGTCCGACCCTCAACATAGCCCTCGGATTTCAACTGCTCAAAAGCCGTAACGACGGTGGCTCGCGATAGCCGGTACATCTCTCCCACATCGCGGGTCGCGGGAAGACGCGCTCCCGGGTACAAGCGCCCTTCCAGAATCGCGACCCGCAACTGCTCATAGAGCCACCGATAGAGGGGAACCCCCTCGGCCGGACCAGGCAGATTCAGGGGCAGGGAAGTAGTTTCGCGGGCCACGGGAAAGTGGTATGCCTCCATTGTTATAAATGGACATCATGAGAATACCACTCTTCGTATATCCTGTTGGCGTACTAAAGGGAGATGCAACGATGTCACAAGACAATGGACACAACACCACCAGCCTCCGCTTGAAGACGGGCCTCGCCGAAATGCTTAAGGGCGGCGTCATCATGGACGTCACCGACGCCAAGCAAGCCGAGATTGCCGAAAGGGCCGGCGCGGTCGCCGTGATGGCGCTGGAGCGAGTGCCGGCGCAGATCCGCGCCGAAGGCGGGGTCGCCCGCATGGCATCACCGAAAAAAATTCGCGAAATCATGAGCACCGTGGACATCCCGGTCATGGCCAAGTGCCGCATCGGACACTTTGCCGAGGCGCAGATTCTCCAGGAACTGGGCGTCGACTACATCGACGAGTCCGAAGTCCTGACGCCCGCCGATGAAGCCCATCACGTCGACAAGCACGCGTTTACCGTGCCGTTCGTCTGCGGCGCGCGCAATCTGGGAGAAGCGCTGCGGCGCATCGCCGAGGGCGCAGCCATGATCCGCACCAAGGGTGAGGCGGGCACGGGCGACGTCGTGCACGCGGTGAAGCACATCCGCCAAATCGTGCAGGAGATGAAGATCCTCACGGTGCTCGGGGAAGAGGAACTCTATGCGAAGGCCAAAGAACACCAGGCTCCGTACGAACTGGTGAGGATGGTGGCGCGCGACGGTAAACTGCCCGTGCCGAACTTCTCGGCGGGCGGGATTGCCACTCCGGCCGACGCGTCGCTCGTCATGCAGTTGGGCGCCGAGGCTGTCTTTGTTGGCTCAGGGATCTTCATGAAGAACTCGACCGAGTTTGCCGATCCGTTAGAAGCCGAGAAGCGCGCGAAGGCCATCGTGAAAGCTGCAACCCACTTCAACGACCCTAAAGTGTTACTTGAAGTCAGCGAAGATCTCATTGGGGCGATGAAAGGACTGGCTGTCTCCGCCCTCGACGAAGCCCACATGCTGCAGACGCGAGGATGGTAGGAAAAGGACTGAACCACAGAGGGCACAGGGCTGCACAGAGGGAGAGCCGGTTTCCTCTGTGTTCCTCTGTGCCCCCTGCGGTTGAGAGGTCAGAATGAAGATCGGGGTACTGGCGTTACAGGGCGATTTCGACGCCCACCGCAAGCGCCTTCAAGAACTCGGCGCAGAAGTTGTGCTCGTCAAAAAGCCCGAGCAGCTCGATGACCTGGACGGCCTTGTGATCCCCGGCGGAGAGTCCGGGACGTTTCTGAAACTGCTGGGCGAAGAAGGGTTCGCGAAGCTGCGGGATTTCGTCCGTTCGAAGCCGACCTTCGGCACCTGCGCGGGAGCGATTCTACTCGCCTCTGAAGTTGAGAATCCGAAACAGGCCGGACTCGGCGCGCTCGACATCACTGTCCGCCGCAACGCCTACGGCCGCCAGATTGACAGTTCCATCCGCGAGGGCCGCTTTCTGAACCATCCGATTGAGATGGTCTTCATTCGCGCGCCCAAGATCGAGCGCGTCGGCAGGGAAGTGGAAGTGATCGCGACGGAGGGCAAAGACCCGGTGTTTGTCCGCAAGGGCAAGACGCTGGCCGCCACGTTCCACCCCGAGCTCAGTCATGACCGCCGCATTCACCAGTACTTTCTGGACCTGATCGAAAACACCCAGCCCTCGTACTAGGCGACGAACAATCCGGTGTGCAGGACCAGAGCGTCTCCCGCGTCTCCCGCGGCTGCCGGCCGTCCGCAAAAAAATGAAATGTACCTCTTGACAGGATAAACGTGTAACCGTATAGTTACGCATTATGCGGAACCGATCGGTTACATATTCGGCGGAAGCTACGTTCCACGCGCTCTCCGATCCGACCCGCCGCGCCGTCCTCGACCTGCTGCGGAAGGGCGCTCAGCCCGCCGGCCAGATCGCCGGAGCGTTCCCCGTATCGCGTCCCGCCATTTCGAAGCACCTGCGCCAGCTTCGTCAGGCGCGTCTGGTCATCGAGCACCGTCGTGGGCGTCACCGCTTCTACCAGCTCAATGCCGAGCCCCTCAAAGCGGTAGACTCATGGCTCGAACGCTACCGCAGTTTCTGGCAGGCGAATCTGGCGAACCTGAAAGCATTTGTGGAAGAGGAGTACGCCCGAGAAACGGGCAGGGAACCCGGCAAGAAATAAATCATCCTTTGGAGAGTGATCTATGAAGGCATTTCGCTGCGCCGTTACCATCGCGATCGTCCTGTGTGCCGGCTGTGCGCTGGCGCAGTCGAACACCCAAAAGACGTTTGATTCGCTGAAAGCGCTCGCGGGCAACTGGGAAGGGAAGAACAGCCAGGGGCAAACGCTTCGCGTCACGTTTCGTGAGACTGCCGGCGGTTCCGCGCTGCTGAGCGAGATTCACGGTCAGGGCCCGGAGAACATGATCTCGATGATCCACCTGGATGGGGATCGTCTTCTGATGACACATTACTGCGGGGCCGGCAACCAGCCGCGCATGAAAGCGACCCTTGCCCCGGACGGCAAAAGCGTGATCTTCGACTTCATTGACGCCACCAACCTGGCCAGCGCCGACGCGGGACACATGCACCACGTCGTCTTCGCGATGCCCGACGCCGATCACCACACCGAAGAGTGGACGTTCCTCGATCACGGCAAGGAACTGAAGGAACTGTTCACGCTGCAGCGCGCGAAGTAAATCATCTCGGTAAAGCCGCGATCAGGAGCCGACCATGAGTTCCATGCCTCAAACCATCGTTACCTCCGACCAGGACGCCGTGATCAGCGAGGTGCAGATCGCCGCGCCTCCGGAGCGCATCTTCCAGGCTCTCACCTCCAGTGATCTCCTTATGCGCTGGTGGAATGGAGAGGGCGGGCCCTGCCGGGTCAAGGTGTGGGAGATCGAACCGCGCCTCGGCGGCCGTATGCGGCACGTGGTGGAAGATCCGAGCCGGACGATGCTCCCCAGTGGCGAGGGCGTGATCACGGGCCAGATCGTGGAGTTTGATCCTCCGCGCACGCTCGTATACACGTGGTTGTCAAGCTTCCACTCCAAGCCCGAGGTCGTCACGCTCGTGCGATGGGATCTTGTCCCTAACCAGGGAGGCACGCTGGTCAAGATGACACACAGCGGTCTGAAGCCTTTGCCCGAGGGCGCAAGTTACGCCGAGGGATGGCCCGGTGTCATCAATTGGCTGAAGAGCTTCGCCGAGACTCACTGAGGAGATGCCATGACTACCACCATCGTTACGCCCGATCTGGACGCCGTCGTGTCGGAGATCGACACGGCCGCACCGCCCGATCGTGTCTTTCAGGCTCTGACGGATTCGAAGCAGCTCGCGCGCTGGTTTACCGACGCGAGTTGTCCAGTCAAGTTCTGGCATATGGACGCCCGCCAGGGTGGCCGCTACAGCTACGCGACCGAGAAAGGGAATTTCGAGATTAATGGGGTGAGCGAGTTCGAGTGCCACGGCGAGATAATCGAATTTGATCCGCCGCGCCTCCTCGCCTATACCTGGATCGGCAACTGGCATGCCGATAAACAGCGAACAAC
Source organism: Terriglobia bacterium (assembly GCA_020073015.1). GTDB lineage: Bacteria > Acidobacteriota > Terriglobia > Terriglobales > Acidobacteriaceae > Acidiflorens. The sequence continues at coordinate 77,211 of JAIQFZ010000004.1, forward strand.
AATCGTGCGCTGGGAGTTGACGCCGAGTGGTACCGGCACGCACGTGAAAGTCACGCACAGCGGACTTGCCCCGGAACAGACGGCTCGCGAGGACTATCGCGGCGGCTGGTCGGGTGTGATGGAAAAGCTCAAACAGTTTGTGGAGAAGCAGAGCACAACATAAGTCTTCAACCAAAAAATCAAGGAGGCCACCGTGGTAACTGCCACAATCACTCCCGACCAGAACGTTATCGTTGCCGAGATTTTCATCGCCGCGCCTCCGACAAGAGTTTTCGAGGCAATCACCGACCCACGCCAAGCGCCCCGGTGGTGGGGCCAGGAGGGCATGTATCGCATCACGGAGTGGAAGGGGGATGTTCGCCGTGGCGGCAAATGGTCGAGCCTCGGGGTCGGAGCTGATGGCACGTCGTTTCAAGTGGAGGGTGAATATCTGGAAGTGGATCCGCCCCGCCTGCTGGTCCATACTTGGGTCGCCAGTTGGAGCGGCCCGCTCAAGACCGTAGTGCGATGGGAACTCGAGCCGACGGATGTGCACGGATTGCACGCCAGCGGCCCGCGCAGGGCTGGCACGGGCACACTGGTGAAACTCCGTCACGAGGGATTTGCGACTGCTCCTGCAGCTGCGCTCAGCCACGCCGAAGGTTGGAAGCGCGTGCTTGGGTGGTTGCAGGGGTTTGTGGAGAAAGGCGAGACTGCGGACACGCGCAAGGAAACCACCAACGCCTAACCTGCGCGGTTGCGCCCTGCTTTATACTGGGAGGGATGTCGGGGACCACGGACAAAACGTTCTACCTCGAAACCTTCGGCTGCCAGATGAATGTGCACGACTCCGAAAAGGTGATCGGCACACTCCTGCAGGAAGGGTATCGGCAGGTTCCGACCGTCGAAGAAGCGGGTTTGATTCTTTACAACACTTGCTCGATTCGGGACAAGGCGGAGCAGAAGGTTTTTCACCGGCTGGCCGATTACAAGAAACTGCAGGCGCAAGGCAAGAAGTTTGGGGTACTGGGCTGCGTGGCCCAGCAGGAAGGCGAAAAGATTTTTGAACGCGCACCGCATGTCTCCATGGTGTGCGGCTCGGCTTCGTACCGGAACTTGCCGGAGATGCTGGTGCAGATCGAGGCAGGGAACCGCTCGACCGGGCTCGACGACCGCGCGACCGACCACTGTTTCGAGACCGAATACACCGCCCGCACCAACCCACATCGCGGCTACATCACGATCATTGAGGGTTGCGATAAATTCTGCGCTTACTGCGTCGTCCCGTTCACTCGCGGCAAGGAACGGAGCCGCACGTCTTTCTCGGTGCTGGCTGAGGCACGCCAGCTCGCCGACCTCGGATACACGGAGATTCAACTCCTCGGGCAAAACGTGAACTCTTACCGCGATCCTGATGGAAAGAAGAGCTTTGCCGAATTGCTGGCAGCCGTGGCCGAGGTGGCCGGAATCAGCCGCGTCCGGTTTACGACTTTGTCGACGTGCTCGATGCCGTGCCCACGCTCTGCGACCACGTGCATCTACCCGTGCAGAGCGGTTCCACGCGCGTGCTCGACGCCATGCAGCGCCTGTACTCGCGTGACCAGTATCTGGAGCGCATCTCGTGGATCCATGGGGCACAACGCGACCTCTCGATTACGACCGATCTGATCGTGGGCTTCCCGGGCGAAACCGAGCACGAATTCGAACAGACTCTCTCCCTGCTGGATGAAGTCGGCTACGATAGCGCTTTCACATTTAAGTATTCGCCGCGTCCCAACACCCCGGCCATCAGCCTGGACGACGCCATCCCCGATGAGGAGAAGGTGCGGCGCCTGGCGGTTGTGAACGAGAAACAGAAGCAGATTTCGTCGCATCGGAATAAAAGACACCTTGGGCAGACCATCGAGGTCATGGTAGAAGGGAAGAACGCAGCCCGCGGACAGTGGATCGGCCGGACCTCGCAAATCAAGGTGCTGAACTTTACCGTGCCCGAGGGTGTAGAACTGAAGACCGGAAGCTATGTGAACGTGCGGGTTACGGCGAGTTTTTCCAATAGCCTGGTGGGAGAAATGGTTTCTGGTCCTCGAGGTTCCTGATGGAAGTCGAAATGAAAATTCGCGGCTTGATGATGGATCCAGTCACCAACATGCCGATTGTGTTGCTCAAGGACGTCGGCAGCGACACGGTGCTTCCCATCTGGGTGGGCGTTTACGAAGCCAACGCCATCGCGCTCGAAATTGAGAAAGTCACCACCCCACGCCCCATGACGCACGACCTCATCAAGAATGTTCTGACCGGGCTCGACACGCTGGTGCACAAGATCGTGGTCACCGAACTCAAGGACGATACTTTCTACGCCGTCATCTGGCTGGAGAAGGAAGGACACATCGTCAGCATCGATTCGCGTCCCTCCGATGCACTGGCTCTGGCCCTGCGGATGGACTGCCCCATCTTCGTCGACGACCAGGTCTTGAAGAACTCAAAGCAGGCGGCGAATCTCTCCGATCGCGTGACCAGCGACGAACTTCGCAAATGGCTCGAAGGCCTGGGCGACGATGATCTTGGCAAGTACAAGATGTAAGCCTGGGATGAGGCCGCTTGCCATTACCGCTTTGTTGTTCCTGGCTGTCGCCGTGAGCGTGGCACAAGTCAATTCGGCGGCGCCAACGCCTGCGGCCAACGGTCCCGTTCCACCTTCTGCCCTAGCCCTGCAGGAATCGAGCCGCAAGAACATCGTCTCCGAAATGGGCGGGGCCTTCATGGGCTCTTCGAAGTGTGACGCGGACGGTAATCTCTACATCCGCAAGTATGCGGCGGACCGTCCTCTTCTTGGCCCGGTAGTGAAGATCGATGCCGATGGCAAGCGCGCCGCGCTGTTTGACCCGGTTACGTTTTCGCAGTTGGAACTGGACCGTGCCGATGCGTTCTCTCCTGCGTCGGACGGCGGGCTTTATCAGATCGCGCAGCATGGAGTGGTGAAGCCGCACATTTACGTGCTGCATTTTTCGTCCGATGGCTCGCCTTCATCGCCCATCCGACTGGACGCTGATTTTGAGGTGTATTCCTTCGCGGCTTTCCTAAACGGAAACTTATTGGTGTCCGGCTTCGAGCGCGATGTGCAGAATCCCAAGGACGCTGGCCGCGCTGTGACCGAAGTCTTTTCCGCCGACGGCCGGGTGCTGGCGCAGCTGTCGTTGGATCCGCCGACGGAGTCGGCAAAAACAGCAGGGAAGCCGGGAGCTAAGGCGGTTGACGGAGCGGGGAAATCGGCTCCCACGCTTGATTTGGCCGATGCCGAAGTAGGCGTCGACGGCAACCTCTATGCCATGCGCAACTCCTCGCCGGCGCTGATTTATGTGATCTCTCCGGCGGGCAAGGTGGTGCGAACGCTCAAGGTCAACGCTCCGGTCGCGGGCGCCTTGCCCGGTACTTTCCACGTCTCAAAAAATCAGCTGGCAGTTTCGTTCCGGAATGACGGGAACCAACTACTGGTTGTAGCCGATGCACAGACGGGCCGCAGGATCGCGACTTACGTCGATCCGGGCACCTTGGGAACGTCGTTCGCTTGTTATTCGGCGGACGACGGAGTTTTCACGTTTCTGACCCTGGGAGAAGGGAACGCGCTTGAGGTCGTCCGGGCTGAGGCACGGTGAATCAGAGCACGCCTATGGATTCCGCTGAACAACTCCAGCGCATCTACCTGGCAGGATTCGAGCTCCAGACCTTCGACCGATATCCCAAATGCGTCGGCGTGATTCGAGACAACTGCATCGCTTTGCTGGTCCCGGGCGTGGACGGTCTGCAGGTTCTGGGCACCCCAGGCTGGCGCATGGGCGAAGTCATGGGTGTTCTGACGGAACGGGAAGGGCGGCAGTTGTTCCAGGCTAAATCAGAGATTGTGGAAGCGACGCCCGAGAAGCTGGCGACCTTGCAGAGGTTCCGGCGGGACCTCACGAAGCTATTGGGCGGTTAGACATGCACCATGTTCTCCCTGAAACTGCGCAAGTCCTTGGATGCGTGTGCCTTGCATTCTCAGCCAAAAGTAATCTTGACATGTGACTGTCAATTCAGTAATTTCTGTTATGAGAGAAATATGCCGCAGTTGAGTGCAGCCAAGAAGCAGTTCGTCCTCCACTGGGGAGAGATGGGAACTCGCTGGGGAATCAACAGGACAGTGGCCCAGATCCACGCGCTTCTACACGTTTCTGCGACGCCGCTTACGGCCGAGGAAATTGCAGGAACCCTGAGCGTTGCCCGCTCAAACGTGAGTACCAGTATTCGCGAACTGCAAGGATGGGGCCTGGTTCGTCCCGTACATGTCTTAGGCGACCGGCGGCAGCATTTTGAGTCCATGAAGGACGTCTGGGAGATGTTCCGTATCATCATTGACCAACGAAAGCGCCGCGAGATTGATCCGACTTTGGAGGTGCTGCGGCTATGCATTTCGGAGGTGGACAAGAGTGATACGAAGGACGATTACACCAAGGAGCGATTGCGGGAAATCTATGAGTTCTTCGGAGACGTGGAGGCGCTCTATGCGGATATCCGGCAGTTTCCAGTCTCGACCATCCGGGGAATCGTAAAAGCCCGTGGCGCTGTCCGCAAACTCTTGTCCATGTCCATGAAGGGGCGCCGTTGACGGATTTTTTTGCTCCATAGATTCAGTGTATTCAGAATTATCAGACACAACTGTTGAAAAGGAGTAGTCCAATGACCGCTTCGTTTTTGTTTCTGGTGGGCCTCGGGTTGACCCTGGTCACAGCGTTTGCAATCGTTGCCTACATGCGATCGCCGCTGCACAGCATCCTGGTGGAGCTTTGCGGGACGCGTGAGCGTGCTGCGTTCTGGGTTTCGTTCTCGAATGTGACTATCACCCTCGTGCCGTTGATTTTCGCGATGCACTACACCCCCGACTTGAAAGCGGGAAATGCTGCAGTACTCGAACTAGCCACACAACTCAAGTGGGCGCTGGCGGGTTTGCTTTTCGCCGTGCTGATTCTTGGCTGGGTGCTGAGTAGCTTTATGCGTCGGCAGTCCGGCCAGTTTGCGACAAAACAAGCACCTGCGGCGGCGCTTTAGTTCGATCGACAGCAGAGGGAGGCTATATGGAGTCTGAACCAGAAGGCGCTCCGGCTGAGGCAACTACAAGTGTTGTGACCGGCGCATTTGGGTTCAGTGGGCAGCAAATTGCGAAGAGATTACTGCTCCGCGGCGAGAAAGTTCGAACGCTAACGAATCATCCCCAACCCGCGTCACCGCTATTTGGTCGAATTCAGGTGTCTCCGCTTGACTTTGGTGCCACGGCACAACTCACCGAATCAATGAGGGGTGCAAGCGTTCTTTACAACACCTATTGGGTCCGGTTCTCCTATGGCGGCTTGAGCCATGAACGCGCAGTAGAAAACACGAACGCCCTGATCCATGCCGCCGAGGCGGCGCGAGTGCAGAGAATCGTTCATGTCAGCATCACAAATCCCTCGATCGATTCTCCGCTGCCGTATTTCAAAGGTAAGGCCGAGTTGGAGCAAGCGATTCAGTCATCCTCCCTGTCTTATGCAATTCTCCGGCCAGCTGTGCTGTTCGGAGAGGGCGACATTCTGATCAACAACATCGCCTTCATCTTGAAGCGGTTTCCGGTCTTCGCCATCCCAGGAAGGGGTGAGTACCACATTCAGCCCATCTTTGTGGACGACCTGGCAGAGCTAGCGGTCGAGGGCGGACAGCGATCGGACAGCTACACCGCGGACGCGGTCGGCCCTGAAACTTACACCTACACAGAACTGGTGAACATGATCAGGACGGCTATCGGAAGCAAGTCGTCGGTTGTTCATTTACCGCCCGTCATCATCCGGCTTGCTTCTGGAGTTTTGGGGATGATCCTCAAGGACGTCGTTCTTACGGAGGACGAGATTAAAGGACTGATGGCCGACCTCCTCGTCTCCCACAGGCCGCCGACCGGGCGAACGAGCTTGGAAACGTGGATCAAGTCCCACGCCCAGACGATCGGGGGCACCTATGCGTCGGAACTCGCGCGCCACTATCTTTCGCGAGGCTCGGGGAAGGATTCGGGCTCGGCGTAGCGTGTTTTGGTTCGGCTTCGCGGATTTACATAATACCTGTTATCGGACATTACATATCCATCGATACCGTGCTCACACCCGGCGGTCTCGCCCGTTAGTCGCTTCCACCTGGAAACACAATTCCCGCGTGGAACAGCGTTCCTGCCACCCGCGTGGCGATCGCAATCAACTCGCGCTGGCCGCGGAAGACCTTCACCAGTGGCGCCCGCGACATTTCCGGCAGGTTTACGGCGCGTCCGGCGCGGATCAGCGCCACGTTTTCGTCGGTCGCCGTCACAGAGGGGAACTGCGAGAGCAGTTTTCTGGGATGGACAAAAATATCCTCGGCACTTCCCTGCTGGGTGGCTTGTTCCAATTCTTCCAGCGTGTGCGCATCTTCTATCACAAACTCGGCGACCGCAGTCCGGCGCAGCGATGCTAGGTGCGCGCCGCAACCCAGCCTCTGGCCCATGTCGTGGGCCAGCGACCGCATGTAGGTCCCGGAGGTGACGCGCGCACGAAAGCGGGCTCGATCAGCGTTCACCTCATGGTCAGCCGCTACGATTTCGAGTTCCTTGATTTCCACCTTCACCGGCTTCAGCGTGACTTCCTGCTTCTTGCGAGCGAGTTTGTAGGCGGGCACGCCGGCGATTTTTTTGGCGGAAAACGGCGGCGGTACCTGCTCCATTACTCCCCGGAAGTCCGCCGCCAGCGCTCGCAGTTGTTCGACGTCCAAACGCACATCGCACGCTGCGGTGGTCGGTTCGCCATCTGCGTCGTAGGTGTCGGTGGCAAAGCCAAACCGGATGACCCCTTCGTAAACCTTCTCGGAATGGGTGTAGAACTGCGCCAGGCGCGTGAAATTTCCGGTCACAATCGGCAGAACCCCGGTGGCCGAGGGGTCGAGCGTTCCGAGGTGGCCGACCGAGCGTTGCCCCAGAATGCGGCGCACGCGGTTGACCACGTCATGCGACGTCAGGCCTTGCGGTTTGTCGATGACTACGACGCCGTTCATGAAATTGTGTAATTTGGTAATTTGTAATTTGGCAATTTGCAGGTGATCCCTGGGGCTGGCGTCCTCATCGGTTCTCTTACACATTACCAAATTACAAATTACGCAATTACCAATTCCTCATGATTCCTCTGCGCGACGACCAGCCCAGCTTCTCCGTGCCCTTCATCAATTATTTTCTGATCGTCACAAACGTGCTGGTCTACCTGTGGGAATTCTCTGTCGGCATACAGAACCCCCGCGCACTCAGCGCCTTTGTGGGTCAATTCGCGCTCGTGCCCCAGCACACGGTCGCGGTTCTCACCGGACACTCCTATGGCAGCCCGGCCTCCGGCATTCTCCCCTTGTTCACTTCGATGTTTCTGCACGCGGGATTCTTGCATGTGGCTGGAAACATGCTTTTTCTTTGGATCTTCGGCGACAATATCGAGGACTACCTCGGGCACTTCCGATACCTGGTGTTCTATTTGGGCAGTGGCATCGCAGCCGGCCTGACCCACCTTGTGCTCAACATCAATTCCCGTGCGCCCACGGTGGGGGCGAGCGGAGCCATCGCAGGCGTCATGGGCGCGTACTTCATCCTCTATCCAAGCGCTCGAGTTCTAACCTGGTTTCCACCCATCTTCCTGTTCCATGTTCCGGCCTGGCTGATACTGGGCTACTGGTTTCTCATGCAGTTTTTCATCGGCACTGCGACCGCGGCGGCTCAAAGCGGGATCGCGGTCTGGGCACATATCGGAGGCTTTGTGACGGGCGTTCTGATCATCAAACTGTTTTCCGAGCGCCCACACCGGTATCGCTACGGAACCTGGTAGCTGGCGGCCGTGGCGGAGTCGAAATCCTCACTTCGCGTTCTTCCCCGGTCCGAACCCGGGTTTGAAGATCATGCCTTCGCGCGCCTTCCCATTCATGATCACCAGCAGTGGGTCTTCAAAACGAAGGTGGCGCACGCACGCCTGCTCTTCAATCGCTGGTTGCTCACCCAGCCAGGGCCAGTCAACCGATCCTTCTCCCGCATCCGGGTTCACTGTAAAGTAGCCGACCTGAAACGCCATCAAATTTTGAAAGAAGTGGCTACCCTGCGAGGGGATCACTCGAAAATCGCGGAACCCAGCTTCCACAATCACGCGCGCCCCTGAGATCTCATCCCATTCCACAGGGATCCCAAGCCATGGGTCGTTCGAGCCCAACCGGCCCACTCCGATCAGCAAATAGGGACGGTTCTCCAATCCCAGCTGCGCGTTGAAATGAGCCACAGCCTCGGCCACTTCCTGGCTGCGGCCGCGTTCGAAGCGATGAAAATCGACGACCACGACATCCTGCAGATTCTGGATTCGCCCATTGCCCAGCACCATCGAGCTCCGGCAGACCAAGCCTGCGGGATCCACATCCCCCATGCGCAACTCGTCGCCTTCGCGGGACATCACCAGCGGCCGAATCTGCAGGAAGCCGAATTCAGCAGCTTCGTCCGAGCGCCGCGCCAGACGCACCGCGAACTCGATCTCCACCGGCTGCCCGAGCGCATCCTCGCCGACCCGGGACAGTTGGTCCAGGACCGAAGCCAGCGGGAAAACCCCGTGTTTCAGAACCGGCGCAAAGCTCACAATGCGAGCTCCGGGCCGGCTCAGTCCGTCATACACCGCGTCGTTATCGCGGCTGTAGGTGGAACCGACGGCCTGCAGCGTGCCGTCCTCCTCTGCCGTCCTCAGGGTAAAGCGGGCCTCGCGCAATCCCTCCAGCGGGTCTTCGTGTTGGAAATGATTCATTTCCAGCGCCCAGAATTCCGATTGCGAGTTCGTGAGGATGTCTTTCACCGACGAAAACTGCACCAGGTTCCGCGGATAGCGCGGGCAAAAAGTCAGGCATTTTCCCCCCTCGACCACTTCCCTGCCCATGCCCAGCGCAACCGCCGCCACCCCATCCTCCGATGCCATCGGCGGCACCGGATAGAAATTGCGCGAGCGGACCACGCCCGAAAAGTCTGGATAAAAGCGTTCGCCGTGAACCGTCCCCACCACCTGCTGGAGGATGACCGCCATCTTCTCTTCTTCGGTCCGGTACGGGGTGGCGCGCACGTAGGCCTTGGCATGCTGGCTGAAGGTCGAAGCATAGATACGCTTGATCGCCTCGGTCAGTCGTTCCACCCGCTCCTGCAGGTCCGGTTGATGATTACTCAACATGAAGGTCTCATATACGCCGGTGAAGGGTTGATACTGGGAGTCCTCCAGCAAGCTCGAGGAGCGCACCGCCAGTGGGTATTTCACTTCGCGGAGAAACGCCGTGAGATCTTCCAGCAGATGCGCGGGCAGCGAAGCGGCCAGAAACCTGTGCTCGATTTCGGCGTCGTCGTTGCAGTGAATTGCGAACTCCTGCAGGTTGTTCTCGGTCAGGAAGCGGTCAAACACGTCTGTGCTGATCACGACGGCTGGGGGAACGGTGACCTTGACGCCGGGAAAACGGCGAGAAAAACGCCGCTTGTACAAGAGATGACGCACAAAGGCCAGGCCCCGCGCCTTGCCCCCGAGCGACCCCGCCCCAATCCGGAGGAAAAAGGCATCGCCCGGCTTGAACGTGCCAGCATCGAAGTCCCCGATCAGGAATTCGCTCTGTTCCCGGCGATAGTCGTTGATCGAGTCGATCAGGTCGTTCCGCAGCACTTCCAGCGTCGCAAAATCGGAAACTTTGCGAGGCCGAAGCTTCTGCGCGACGGCAAACTCGGTTCTGGCCGTCAGCCAGCGCGAAAAATGGTTCCGCTGGCTGTGGTAGGCAATACTCTCCGCCGGCACCGTGTGCAGTTGCGCCTCGAGCGCTTGCATGTCGCTGGCGCGGGCGACTTCCGTTCCATCCGGCATGCGGAATACGAAATCGCCGAAAGAGCACTGCTGGGTCAGCAGCTTGCGAAAATCGCGCAGGAAGGTGGGCGAGCGTTTCTGCAGGAATGCGAATCCCTCGGCATAGGCGCGCGACCGGTATTCTGTGTGGCTGGAATGCAAAACAATGGGAACGTCCGGGACCGAGTCCCGGATCACCCGGGCCAGTTCGAATCCAGCATCCGCATCGGGCGCGCCACCGCGCGGAAATTGCACATCGGAGACCACTGCCAGCAGGTTCTCGCGATACTCCATCGCCTGTTTCGCAGCATCCTCGTAATCGGAGCACAGCAGGATCTTCGGCCGCGCCCGCTGCCGCACCAGCTTGTGCGCGACGTTGATTCCTTCTCGAATCACGCGCCGCGACTGGCTGATGAGTTCGGTATAGATCACCGGGAGAATCGAAGAGTAGTAGCGGATGTTATCTTCCACGACCAGCAAGACCGGGACACCAACGGCCTGGGTGTCGTGGCGGACGTTGCGCTTGTCCTCGATGTATTTCACGATTGCGATCAGGATGCGCGCGTTCCCCTGCCACATGAAGATGCGATCGATCTCGGTCACCGGGTTCCGGGCAATGAAATTCTTGACCTCCCGGTAGTCATACGCCAGCACCACTACCGGCACGTCCCGGCCGGACTTGCGAATCTCCCGCGCCAACTGGGCCGCATTCATCTCGCCCACCGCAAGGTTGGTCACGATCAGGTTGAAGCGGGTCTGGGAGCGAGCTAAGTCGAGTGCCTGGGTACAATTGGAAACGTGGGTGATCCCCGGAATCTGCTGCAAGTTCAGTTCGCGCGACTCGCCGATGAGCAGTTCGTTGAGCCGTCCATCTTCCCGCAGAATGAAGGAATCATACAGGTTGGAGACGAGCAGAATATCGTGCACGCGGAACGGCATCAGCCGGTCGAAGCCTTCAAACGCTTCTTCCGCATCGAGGAACGGATCGATTTCGCCGAGACCGGTCATAGCGTTGCCGTCGATTCCATGGGAAAGATCAGAGGTGTGCAAATTGTAGCAAGCCGGCGATCATCAACGCCGTGATCCCCTCCGGCGCTGGCCTACCGGGAAACTGGCTTTCTGGTCAGATTGGTGTGACTGGCCACGCACTGCCACTGACCTCCGGATAAAATCCACGTATCGGTGAAGCGGCCGTAATGATCGAACGGTTTCCCCTTATTGATGCCCTTGGTATGGTAGGCCCCGGTCACCACTGCAACACCCGGGTAAAAGTACACATCGACTCCGTCGTTCGAGACTGAGGTTGTCTTCACAGAGGGATCTTTGCTGTCGGCAATGAACGTCGCCTTGTTCATCACCGTGCCGTCCCAGTCGGTATAGACAAACGTATCCGCGACCAGTGTGTTCAGGGCTTCTCCATCGCGATGAATCTGCGCCTGGTTCCAGGCGTTTTCGAGCGCGATGAGCTTGCTCTTTTCGGTTTTGGGGTCCTGAATCGCAACCTGCGCGACGACCATCAGATTGCACGCCAACAGCACAACCGTGACCGCTCGCAACTTCATGTTCGGCTCCTGATTCCCGGCGAGTGCGCATACTAAAACGCCGGATCGTCCATTCCAATGCGACTACCCCAAGGCGGAGAGCACCGCAGCCGTTACTTGCTTGAAAGCTGCTGAGCCCGGGTCGATCAGTTCAAAATGCCCGCACCGGGTAATCTCGATCAACTGAACCGACTCGCTGCTCTTCTTCTGTTCGACATAGTTGCGGCTGAACTCCACGGGAACGGTGTCGTCATCCGTGCCGTGGATGAGCCATTGCCGCGCCTGCGGAATCTTGAGTTCCATCGGATCGGCCTCCCGGTAGTGCTCCGGCACCGCTTCCGGTGTGCCGCCCAGGAACTCCACCACCGCATCGTGGCTGAGATGCAGCGCAAATGCCTTCCTCAGATCCACCACGCCGGCGAGTGCCATTACCCTCCGCAGCGAAGTCTCGTGCGCCGCCAGGCAAAGTGCCAACTGGCCCCCGGCGGAGTGGCCCATTACTACCAACCGCTTCCGATCCAGTTGAAATCGGGCGGCTTCCTGCCGGACATACCGATAAGCCGATCGCACGTCGGCAAAGGTTCCCGGCCAGCCTCCGCCCTGGTCGCCGACTCGCCGGTACTCCGCATTGAAGGTCGCGATGCCCGCTGCCCGCAGCGCCTCACACAAGTGTCCCGCATGCGCCAGGTCGTACTTCGCGCGCCAGTAGCCACCGTGCAGGTTCAGCAGGACCGGGTACGGCCCCTTGCCCCGGGGAAGGCGCAGTTCGACAAACTGATTCGAGTCGCTTCCGTACGCCTCCCGCCTGTCCGGAGGCAGTTGCGGCCGGCTTAGAATGTCCACGGTTGACACGAACGACCCTGCGCCAGGCTACCCCTGTTTAAGCTTCAGCTTGCCCTTATTGTCTTCAAGAAACACTTGAAGATCGGGCGCGACCTCCAGCAACCGCTTCCACTGCTCATAATAGAGTGTCACTGGAAAGCGTCCGAGCCCATACACGCTCACGCCTCCCTTTTCACTGACACGAAACTCCATAGCGCCGCTGCGCTTCTTTGTATCCACCTGTTTTTCAAGATCGGCTAAACGGGCCTTTAATTCTTCATAGGTTGGTTCTGTCATGACAAGACCTCGAACGATTTTGTTTCATCTTACCGCCTGGGCGTGTGTTCGAACGGCAGTTTCGCATAGCGAGCCTTATCGACTTCAATAAACAGCGCGATTCTCCCTTCCGGTGTGCGGAACGGGAACGGCTTCCCGGTGTACTTGACCGAGATCGGATCCATAATTGTCAACTGCGGGTCTGGACGCCGCTCCACGACTCTTCCTCGCAACTGAACCTCTTCATAGGGATTCGTGCCACTGACCACCGACAGTGCCACGCGGGCGTCCCGAAGCGTGTTTCTAGCCTTTAACGAGCCTTCTCCGGTGCAGACAATGATTCTCTCTCCATCGCGACCGATCCACACCGGAACCGATTGTGGCGAGCCGTCTGGCATCAGCGTTGCCAGATGCGCGAAGTTTGGTCCGTCTAGCAATTCTTTCACTTCCCCAGGGATGACAATGCCCATAGATCTCCTATTGGTACGCGCTCTGCCATAAAGACTTGTGACTGAAATGATGACTTACAACAACGTCGAATAGTATATGGCTTCAGCGCAGTTTGCACTCCTCGCCCGCCCGCGATCTCAGAAGAATTTACCCACTTTGAAATAGAATTTGCGATGCTGCGTGTCTCCCAGGCTGCCTCCGAAAAACATCGGCCCAAACACCGTCTGGAACAATACTCCGATCGTCCCATTCTGCTGGATCCTCGGCACGCCCGTGGGCTGACCATAGGCTTTTCCCGCTTCGTACATCGAGAACAGATACAGATTCTGCTTCAGCAGCGGTGAAAGTTCGCGCAACCGGTAAAGAAGCGCGGGTTGAAACAGGAAGTACTGGTTGGTTAACAACTCGTTTGTCCCATAAGCTCCCAGACGCAGCGGTCCTCCCAGGCTGAAGGGCGGGAAACCTACATTCTTGGTCGAAAACGCCGTCCCGCCGGATGCAAAGAACAACACGGACGACCGCTCGCTTGTTCGTTGCGCCAAGCCGAATCGCAATTCTTCGGTCGGCACCACGTCCGCGGTCCCCGGATTCGCATCGTAGAACTTGAAGGTGGATTCCACCCGCACCCCGCTGCGCGGGATCACCGGATCATCGAAACGCTCCAATCGGTACCGTAAGGATGTAATCCCAAACCGGCCGTGCACAGCCGGCGTCACCGGCACGCCAATATCCTCGCTCACCTTCTGATATCCAGCCTGATACCCGACTCGCAGTTCCCCGCTTCGCCCGAACGCATAGCCGAGGTCGACTCCGCCGCCCATGCGCCGGTTACGGTACTCGCCCAGCACTCGATTGCGCTGATAGACGTTGAAAGGGCTGCTATCCGCCATCCCGTACATCGAGATAAACCAGTGGGTGTAGGCAGTGAACGGATGATAATACTCGGTGCTCAGCCCGTACTCGGAGCCTGCCACAAAGTCATTGCGCCACTCCGATCCAAATCCGCCAAAATCGAGAAAGGTGATCCGGCCGCCCACCTGAAACAGCACATTCTTGTAGTCCGATCCGTCGATCAAAAGCTGTGGATGGACGGTCGGTGGCGCGTACTCCTTTTCCTCCGCATCGACCGCCAATCCCGGTTGTCCGTTCTGCTCTCGAATGGCATACCCCGCCCGGGAAAAGCGTCCCAGCCCCGTGATATTCATCATCTGCTGATCGACGGCGTCCTCTTTGACGGGCTCGCCGGCCAGTCCTGCCAACCGGTGCTCCAGCCCTCTCGCGATGGAATCACTGGCGCCGGTGACGTCCACGAACTGCGGCGTTGGTACTTGCCGACGCCTCTTTGTTAGCGCTGTCTGCAACTGCTGCCACTCGTCCGCGCCAATTTGCAGACCGGCCAGCACCGCATGCTTTTCCTGCGCGGCTCTATAGCCTTCGGCTTCGATTTCGGCAAATCGCGGGTAGTCGGCCGCGTCAAAGTTTCCCATATCGGCCGTCAGCACAATATCTGCCTTCTCCATACTGCGCAGTTCGTTGATGGCAATCGTAACGCTTGCCGAGCGCTGCAGCACGCCCACCGATGACATCGGTTCCTTCGGGTTCACCGGCTTTGTCTTCAAGTGGACCGCAATCACAATGTCCGCACCCATCTGCCGCGCGACGTCGACCGGCAGATTATCCAGCAGTCCACCGTCCACCAGGACGCGATCGCCGTCCCGCACCGGACTGAAGAAGGCTGGCAGTGACATCGTAGCCCGCAGTGCCAACGCGAGCGACCCGTGGTCGAAGACATACGCCTTCTGAGCTACCAGATCGGTAGCCACGCACCGGAACGGAATCGGCAGATCGTCAAAGCTCCGCATCTCCGAATACGGCAATCCCACGCGGTCCAGAATCAATCCCACTTGCTGGCCGGAACTGAACCCGCTTGGAAATTGCGCGCCGTGCTTCAACCCGAACTCGAACGCATTGGGATACTCCCGCCGGTCTTCCTTCCTCCGAAATGACAGGTTCTTGTACGGCGTTACTCCACGCAGGACTTCGTTCCACTTGATGCCTCGGATCATTTTGCGAATCTGATCCGGAGGCTCTCCCGTCGCATAGACTCCTCCGATCAGGCCGCCCATACTGGTGCCCGCGATCACATCCACCGGGATGCGATTCTCCTCCAGCCACTGGAGCACTCCCACGTGCGCCAAGCCGAGCGCTCCACCACCTTCGAGCACCAGTCCGATGCGCGGCCGGTGTCTTACCGGTGCTCCTTCCTGCCGCGTGTGAGGGGCGTTCTCCTGCGCACAAACGCTTGCTGCCAGCAGTACTACAACTGCAACTCCGTCCAGTTTCATGGCGTCTCCAAAGCCAAAGGATAAGTTTAGGCCCGTCATCCCGGTCCCAGAAACACAGAGAGGCTGACGAAGAATGTTCGCCAGCCTCTTGGCGTCGCTGCTCGCTCGCGCGACCTTAGGCTCCCCTCCTGCCGCCACCAGCCCTTGCAGCACTGTACGTAGGCAGCGGATGGTACGGTCGGTGCTAAACTCTGCTCAGGAATGACTCCGGTGCAGGAGACGGTCGATGGCAAAACACAGGTTTTCAATCATTGAAAGCGTGCCCATTCTGATTCTGCTGGGATTGCTCGCGGGCGCTGTGGGAGGCCTTGGAATTGGTCTGATCCAGCAGAAGGCTGCGTCCTCGAGTGCCAGCGCTTCCCGATAGACTCCACTTCCAGGTCTGCAAGTTTGGGGTCCGCCTCGCGACACAGAAGACAGGGTTTTGTTGGGCTGGATCGCAGAATGCAAAACGGGAAGCGGGGAACCAGTGACGTATCAACGACCTTTGACGCTCTCCTGCAAGGACGAGGCGAATCAACGGGGAGCCGATAAACCGCCACAAGTCAGCGGCTTCAACCGGGCTCGGCTGCTATGCTGCTTTGCGCACGAGTAGCAAAACGCGCCGCTCTGCAGGCTTAACTGGGGCTCGGTCAATTAGTTGAACCTATATCGTGAAACCTCCACGTCAGGGACCAGAAATCAAGACTGCCTCTACTGCGGCAGACGTGGTCGTTTCTTTGACCTCGACATCTGGCGCAACTTGACGAGAGCCATCTCCAAACCGGACCTGGCTATGTCGGAGAGATCCAGATCAAACTCTTTGGCTAGGGTTCGAAATTCCCTGTCCATACTGATGGGGATGCGAAATGTGTAAGGCAGCCCGCGTTCCTTTTCGGCTGCAGTCACGAGCCTAGTCAAGGGATCGGCTTCCAGCTCAACAGCGCTCTCGGGAGCTACCGCTTCCCTGCTTTCGGTGTGATTAACCGGTTGCGGCTCCTCGACGAGAAGGGCAACCTCCATCGCCGTTGGCAGATCGAGATCGGCGCCTTTCAGAATTGGACGTTCGCGTAGCTCGCTGAAGTCTGCTCCGAAGTTAATACCGCCGCTGCCCTCTCGCTTGTTGATGCTAGCCATTTCAGAATCTCCTCCCTCAAAGAGATGTACTCGACTGCTCCTTTACTGTTCTGTGCAATTTCAAAGATCGTCAGCCCCGCATCAGCTGTCCGGCGGATGTCCTCCCGATGTGCAATTGAGGTTTCCAGAACACGGATCGGTAAACCGGCGAGGTTCAATACAAGCTGGGTCCTGGCCCCCTTGGCCGAGTTCGTTCGGACATCGCGATTGTTGATGAACGCCAGAAGTTCGAGGTCTGGTTTTGTGGTTTCGCGAATGGCTAAGAGCCACTGCAGAAACCCGACGAGCGCCCGCAGGTCGTGTCCGGATGGCACAACGGGTATCAGAACGGCGTTTGACACCAAGACCGCATTCCGCAACACTTCCCCATCCTTTTCGCCAGGGTCCCGCGGCGGGCAATCAATGAGCACAACATCGTAAGGATCGACCGCCAATGCGGCTTTCAGGAAATTCCGTACGTTCGTGGACTGCAAGCCCAGGACTTCGTACGAACAGCCAGACCCTTCTCCGGTTCTTCGCCACGAGTAAGCGCTGGCTTGACTACCGTCGGCATCCACAATCAAGGTCCGATAACCTCTAGCCACAAAGGCGCCCGCTAGATTGGTAGCGGTAGTGGTTTTCCCGCTGCCACCCTTTTTGTTTGCAACCGCTATGATCGTCGCCATACGTCGCAGCCTACCCCTATGGCGCTCATGCGTGGAGTAACTATTATGGTTCTGCGGACAGGACAGGCGTACCTACTGTCTGTCAACCCGACAACACGTACGCGGAAACATCTGATTTAAGACGGCTAACTCGTATTACACACTGTCTGACAGACCGTAAGACAGACACGCTGACAGACCTGCGGACTGACCCGTCCGTCATTCGCCACGTCCTACCCTCTCCGAAACCGTGCGCTGCGTGTTCCGCGTATAGCACCGAATGCGTGATGATAAGTGTGCACTCCCGCCGTGCGCGCGCAGGAATGCGTGCCGGGCCGGGCCGCGGCTCCCTTCTAACGACGGCAATCGTAGGGCCGCGGCGTGCCTCGTCTCCCTTCTCAGTACCGCAGATGGCCCCTCCCATCCGCGATCGATCCACCTGGCTTGTCGGCCATCCGTCGCCTGCGCCTCTTGTCGCTGAAGTCTTAGCGAAGGTTTGTCCCCGCGCAAGAACGCGGGACGCATCAACTCTGCGCAGGCCGATCGCTATGTTCCGTCGGAACGATCCCTTTTGCTTCGATGGATGGCTGATTTTGCCAACCGAGCGACCTTACCGGGGAGTCTTCCCCACAGCCTTAACCCAGGATGCCGCTAAGGCGTGGAAAGTCTGGATGTTTCTGCGTACCGGTGCACCGTCCATCTAATAGTTAAAGGAAGTATGGGGCTTGGGAATTTGACGGGTAAATAGCATTAAAGATCGCTAAATCAATCACATAGACGCTCACACCTAAAGTTGCATGCCGCGCGTAAAACAACATCTTGTGTTTACTATTCAGTAACTACACATGCCATGTGTACTTAATAGTTAATACCCCTGCTCCAGTATTTTGTGGTTTTGCGATGCCACCATATGTTGGGGGTGGCCCCAATGCGGTTCGAGCAGTACTTGAACTGCAGTGCAAGGTGAAGTATTGCTTGAAGGGGACTCTCAGGGCTTACATGAAGAACGCTTCCCTGTTGCCCCGTTGGCTCAGCAGACAATCGTCAGGAGTAAAGGTGAAGCACCGCTTTAGGAGAGCCTTGAAGCATTACTCGAATGGCGATTCCCGAGGGGTCGGATCAGGTGCAGAAGACAATCGGAGCCACAGCTGGTCTCAAGATGATTCGAAAAAATGGAGCGGGAGACGGGGATCGAACCCGTGACATCCAGCTTGGGAAGCTGGCGTTCTACCGCTGAACTACTCCCGCCCAAGCCTGGTTAGATTATCACCCCACTCGCTCCGAGACAACGTTGCCCCCTGCTCCCATTTGCCATCGCCTCGCGCTCTCCCTTAAGATGCCCCGTCGGGCGGGCACCGATCTTTCCCGCCCCGCAGGAGCGCCGATGCCCAGTCCTTCGAAGTCCAACTCTCGCCGCAATTTTCTTCGCGCTTCCATCGCTACCACCGTGGCGGCTGCCGCGTATCCCGCACTCGGGTCCGCGGCCGGCGCGGACCTTCCTCCCGAACCGACCTCAACTCCCAGGGACTTCGAACTCGACGAACTCACCCTGGACGACTTCCAGAAGGCCCTGCAATCGGGCCCATTGACGTCACACTCGCTGACCGAGAAGTATCTCGCCCGCATCCAGGAGATCGACAAAGCCGGCCCCCGGATCAACGCCATCATCGAAGTGAATCCGGAAGCGCTCGAGATCGCTGCCGCGCTCGACAAAGAGCGCAAAGAGAAAGGTCCGCGTGGCCCGCTGCACGGGGTTCCGGTTCTGATCAAAGACAACATCGACACCGCCGACCGCATGAGCACCACCGCCGGTTCCCTCGCCCTGCTCGACTCGCGCCCCTCCAAAGACGCCTTCGTCGCGGCGCAGTTGCGCAAAGCCGGCGCTGTAATCATGGGTAAGACAAACCTGAGCGAGTGGGCCAACATTCGTTCCAGCCATTCCACCAGCGGATGGAGCGGACGCGGCGGACTCACGCGCAATCCCTACGCGCTCGATCGCAATCCCTGCGGCTCCAGTTCCGGCACGGGCGCCGCCATCTCAGCGAACCTCGCCGCCGTCGGAGTCGGCACCGAGACCGACGGATCCGTGGTCTGCCCATCCTCCGCCAATGGCATTGCCGGACTCAAACCGACCGTAGGACTCGTCAGCCGCAGCGGCATCATCCCCATCTCGCACAGCCAGGACACGCCTGGCCCGATGGCGCGCACGGTTCGTGACGTTGCTATTCTGCTCAGCGCGATGGCCGGCATCGACCCGGAAGATCGCGCCACGGCCGCCAGCGCCGGCAACTCCCATCCCGACTACACCAAGTTTCTGGACGCCGACGGACTCAAAGGCGCGCGCCTGGGCGTCGTGCGCAAATATTTCGGCTTCAACGACGCGGTCGACGAACTCATGAACAAGCTCATCGGCGAGATGAAGCAAGCCGGCGCCCAGATTGTCGATCCAGCTGACATTCCAACGATCGGCAAATTCGACGACAGTGAAATGACCGTGTTCCTCTACGAACTCAAAGCCGACCTCGCCGCCTATCTGGCGCGGATCGGCCCCTCGGCACCCATGAAATCGCTGCAAGACGTGATTGAATTCAACGACCGCAATCGCGACAAGGAGATGCCCTATTTCGGTCAGGACATTTTTCTGAAGTCGGAAAAGAAAGGTCCGCTCACTGCAAAGGAATATCTGGATGCGCTCGCAAAGAATCATCGCCTTACCCGCACCCAGGGCATTGATTTCGTCATGAACAAGTTCAAACTGGACGCGCTGGTCGCTCCCACCGGCGGTCCCGCGTGGCTTACGGATCTGATCAATGGCGATCATGCCGCCGGCGGAAGTTCAAGCGCTGCGGCGGTGGCGGGCTATCCCAACATCAATGTCACGGCCGGATTCATCTCGGGACTGCCGGTCGGCATTTCATTCTTCGGACGCGCCTGGAGCGAACCAACTCTGCTCAAGATCGCCTACGGGTTTGAGCAACTGACGAAGGCGCGCCAGAAACCCCAGTTTCTCCCAACTGTTTCATAAGGGATGCGCAGCCGCCGGCAGGCCGAACCTGAGCTACCACTCCACCGGCGGAGGCTCCGGTTCGGCAGCGCCGTCGGCGCGCGCGTCCGAAGCTCCATAGTTCACCTTCGCCCTGGTATCGTGGAGCACTGCCTGCCCGCGGCCCATCGCGGTCGAATACTCGCGGTCGACCCGAAACTTGTGGCCCATGGCCGTCAGCTTGTCGCGAACTTCAGAGCTCACTCGCGACTCAATCACGATGTTGCAGCCGCGCTGCGGACTCACCGTAAAGCGGGCCGTTTCGAGCGCGGCCTGGATGTTCATTCCGTAATCCACCACGTTCGACACGAACTGCGCATGCGCCAGCGGCTGATTCGCCCCGCCCATGATCCCGAATCCGATGTGCTGATCGCCCCGCTCCATGAATGCAGGAATAATCGTGTGAAACGGCCGTTTGCGCGGTACGAGTGCGTTCGGATGAGACGGATCGAGTGAGAAGAGTGCGCCGCGGTTCTGGAGCGCGAAACCCATGCCGCGAACCGTGATCCCCGAACCGAACTCGGCGTAGTTGCTTTGGATCAGCGACACAATATTTCCTTCCCGGTCGACCGCCGACAGATAAGTCGTTTCGCTGGTGGCGGGAGTACCCGGCGAGGCTTCGCAATTGGCCTTGGCGGGATCGATGTGCTGAGCCCTCTCCTTCGCGTAGTCTTTCGAGAGCAATCCCTCGACGGGAACCTTTGCAAAGCGTGGATCTGCGTTGTAGCGGCCAAGATCCGCGTACGCCAGCTTCATTGCTTCGATCTTCTTGTGCAGTTCTGCGGCGCTCAGCGGCCCGTCAGCGGAAGCGGCCGATGTTTCCATGATGTTGAGCATCTCAAGCGCGGCCATGCCTTGCCCGTTCGGAGGCAGTTCATAGATCGTCCAGCCGCGATACGTGGTGGAGATTGGCTCGACCCACTCGGGCGCAAATTGCGCCAGGTCCTCGGCCGACATGGTTCCTCCGAGCCCCTTTGACGTCTCGAGAATCGCGCGCGCAATTTCGCCCCGGTAGAACGCTTTCGGACCCTCCGTCGCAATCGCACGGAGAGCCTTGGCCAGATCCGCGTTGTGAAAGATTGCGCCCACCGCCGGAACCTGCCCGCCGGGCAGATAGACTCGCCGGCTCTCTGCATCTGTGAGGTCAGTCGCATCCTCCCAGAAAGCATGGATCAGTTCGGGCACGGGATAGCCCCGATCTGCGTAGAAAATTGCCGGTTGGAAAATCTCCTTCCACGGCAGACGGCCAAAGCGCTGGTGCAGTTGATCCCACCCCGCGACCGCTCCCGGTACCGTGACCGTATCAATGCCCGACTGCGGCATCGAGGTAGCACCCTTTGCCGCAAGATGCGCGATCGTGAGCGCCTGCGGCGCCCAGCCGCTGGCATTGAGTCCATAGAGCTTGCCGGTTTTGGCGTCCCAATAGAGGGCGAAGAGGTCGCCGCCGATTCCGTTCATCATGGGCTCGGTAACGCCCAGCACGGCGTTGGCAGCAATCGCGGCATCGACCGCCGATCCACCGCGCGCCAGCACTTGCGCACCAGCCGTCGAAGCGAGCGCATGGCTGGTGGCCACGATCCCATAGCGCGTAATCACCATGGAACGCGCGTGAGAGCGGTCTTGGGCTGACATACTAGGGACTAGTAGAAATACACTGAACGTTAGCAGGACAACAACTCGCATGGGTGCACCTTCGCCCGGCCGATAGACGAATGCGCATTCTGGTGCGACAGAGAACGGTTGTCAAGCGGCCTTGGACAAGCACGCCTCCCCCGCGCCAGCCCCCCCTATTCCCGCCCCGCCGAGTCTTGCATCCCGACAAGCGGTGGACGCCCGAGCGTTTCAGCGCAAACAGAATCGCCCAACCAATCAATCCGACGGCGTACGCACCCGCAAACATCAGCGCCACGGCTGGTAGGAACGTGAAATGCTCGGGCTAAATCGGGCCGACAGGTGGATGGATGTCAGGCACCGAAGGTCGAATCGCCTGGGCCTTCTCGATGGCGAGCACAGTCCCCGCCAAATGTCCGTCCTGGCGTCCCAATCAGGGAGTCTCGGTTATCGCTGCGGCGGGTCGCTCGGAACTGCGGATTTGTCTTGGCTCGCTTTACTTGCGGTGTTGGGCGCGCTGCTAACGCCGGGGGCCTTCACGGGCGCACTCGGGGGTGGCTCCGGGCTGGGCAGCGCGAGCGGCGGAACTCCTGGCAATGTCTCGGGCAAGCTCGGCCCCTGCCCCGGCCGGATTCCCTTCGCTTCCACAATCGACCATCGCCAGTCTTCGTCCGCGCTCGGCGTGATCCCGATGTCCTCGCGGAAGATGGTCGTGCTGAACGGCTTGGCGGTAGCCTTGAGATGGTAAAGCAGCGTCATGTCCGATCGCCGCTCCACGGTAACCGAAGCAAAGTTCTGCGCTGCCGGAATCACGCGGGCGCGCGCTGCTACCTCGGCATTCCCTCCCGCCTTGCGCTCAAGCGTAATTCCCACCGTGATCTCGCGCAGTTCCCACTCGGTTCCGTTGAGCACTTCCAGTTGCAGAGTGTCGTCCTGAATCGAAGCCGGACCGTCCAGTTTCAACACCTCCGCCAGCGGCAGGTCCTCAATCAAAACCGGCTTGATCAGCAGCAAGTTGGCTCGACCGTTGAATGCCAGGCTGCAACTGATATCTGGCGATGTCAGTCGGAGATTCTTCCCGGAAGAATCGACGGAGAAGAGAATCTTCTCCGCGGACTTGAGTCGCCTGACGTCCTCCATCGCCTGCGCCAGGTTATCGTTGTCGATCACCGGAGGTGGCGGTTGCGGCTGAGCCTGCTCCACCTGCTGTTGCGCCTTGTTGCGCCGGAGATTGCGCGCCAGGTCTCCGAGCGACGGTTCATCATCCTGGGCCATAAGCGCAGCCGGAGAGAGCAGCAGGCACAGAGCCACCACCCGCAGGGCGGAGCACTTGAGTCTCGGCAACCCGGAACCTGAAAGTTGCGATCGCATACTTCTGCCTGAGCGCACGGGAAGACGCAGATCATCTTCCCGCCGTCGCTTCACAGTTAAATTCTAGGCGAGTGGTAACCGGATGGAAGTTACTTCAGGCAAACGATGGTACTAGTACCTTGGCGGAAAAAGGGGTTGGAGGGCTTGCCAATTCGACAGAAGAAGCAAGAAGGGCGCGCGATCGAAGCGACGCGCAACGGGACGCGCCCCCTGCTTTTCGGCCAGATTAAAGTCTTACAGTAAACCCGACGTGCGCAAACGCGTGACCGGATCCGTTACAGGTACTGGCTGCCGCTTGAAAACCCAGCGGGCCACCGCAATCCCCAGAGCCGCGTAACAGAGATGCCAAAGTTTCATAGAAACCCTCCCCACGCCGGAACGTGACCTGGGGAGTGACAAGCATAAGGTCCCGTCGTGATTCCAACCTACCGCTAGCTTATCGGCCAGTCCAGACCACCAAAGTGCTATGAGCGTATCCAAGGAGTAATCGAAGGTAATCAGGAGAGATGGGGATCGTTCCTAGCCTCCAGTTGCTGGTTTCTAGTTGCAGGAACTGCTGGGCTTCAAAACTCGATTCCCGGTCGGGTAGGCGTCTGTGTCATAGCTCGTCGCGATGCGAAAGAGTGAGCGGAGCCGCTGACCTTAGCCGCGAAGCGGCGTAACAATACAGCCCACAGCGTCAGCTGTGGGTTTTAAATGGAAAATGAGCGAGCCCCGGAGTTGCGAAAGAGTACTCCCGCCAGTGAACTGGCGGGCTATTTTCAGTGGTCCCTACGGGACCGACGGATGCTAGAAACCACCAACCAACAACTGGAAACGAGCAGCTAGGAACTGCTTTCGATCCAACCGCCGCCGACTACTACGTCCCCGTCGTAGAACACAGCTGCCTGTCCGGGACTGATGGCGCGCTGCGGGTCGTCAAAGGTCACCAGCACTTGGTCTGGCCCCTCAGATTCAATGACAGCCGGCGCGGGTTGGTGCTTATGGCGGATCTTGACCGCGACCCGCATCGGTCCTGGTAGCTTGGCCACGGAGATCAGGTTGACGCGACGGGCGCGCAAAGTGCGCGAGTAAAGTTGCTCGTCCTTGCCCACGACAACTTGCCGCGTTTCGTTCTTGATCTGGATCACATAGAGCGGTGAACCCGTGGCGACACCGAGTCCCTTGCGCTGTCCGACAGTGAAATTATGAACGCCGCTGTGCTCGCCGAGCACGCGCCCGTCGGAAGTCACCATTTCACCAGCCGCATCCGGCAGCGCGCTTCCCTGCTCGGAAAGATAGGCGTCCAGAAAGGCCTTGTAGTCGCCGCCCGGAACAAAACAGATCTCCTGCGAGTCCGGCTTTTCGGCAATCACCAGCCCATGCTTCCGGGCGAGTTCGCGAACTTCAGGCTTGGTCATGCCACCCAGCGGGAATAAGGTCCGGCTCAACTGCTCCTGGGTCAGGCCAAAAAGAAAATAAGTTTGATCCTTCGCCTTGTCTGCCGGTCGCTTCAGCAGCCAGCGCGAATTCTGTTCACTCCACGCGACTTGGGCGTAGTGGCCGGTAGCAACCTTCTCCGCGCCAATCTGCCGCGCCACAATCAGAAGCTGATCAAACTTCAAGTGATTGTTACAGAGACTGCAGGGGATCGGAGTGCGCCCGGAAAGATACTCCTCCACGAACGGCCGCACCACTTCGCGCTCGAAACGCTCCTCGTGATTGACCACGTAGTACGGAATGCCGATCGTTTCGGCCACGCGCCGTGCATCGTACACATCGTCGAGCGAGCAGCAGCGCCCCTGCACCGACTCGGGCATGCCCTCGTGCCCGGCAAGTCGCCGCTGATTCCAAAGCTGCATCGTGAGTCCGATGACGTTGTGTCCCTCAGCGCGCAGCATAGCCGCAACGGTCGACGAGTCGACTCCTCCCGACATGGCAACGGCAATGGTCTCTGGAAACAAGCTCCTGGCTCCTAGCTTCTAGCTGCTAGCTGATAGTGTGCAGTCCCGCACGGTCGCGACATAAGTTCCTGTGTCATCCTGAGCGAAGCGAAGGACCTATGCATTTTGTCCGCAGTGTAGACGACCTTCGCGTCCCGCAAATCGGCCCTCCTGCGGTCTGCTGGCAAACACCTGCCAACTGACTCGCGCCCATTAGGAAAGCCAGAAGCCAGTAGCTAACGGCTAGTAGCTGCTCTCTGGTACACCGGCGACAACTCCCGTAAACGCGCGACCGTCTCCGGCACAAGGCCGATCGCGAACTCAACCTCGGCCGCCGTATTCTGCTTGCCCAAACTGAAGCGGATGCTGGATCGTGCTTGCTCTGGACGCAAACCCATGGCCGTCAACACGTGCGAGGGCTCGATGGCCCCCGACGAACACGCGGCTCCAGTCGAAACCGCCAAGCCCTTCAAGTCCAGTGCGATCACCAGCGCTTCGCCTTCGATCCCATCAAAATAGATGTTCGTCGTATTCGGCACGCGCGTTGGGTGGGAACTTGCAGCTGCGCCATTCACACCGCTCGACTCGATTGCCAGCAGTTCCCTTTCCAGGCGGTCGCGCATGGCGGCCATTTTCGTGTCGTCACCGCGCCGCAAGCCAACGCTCGCCAACTCGGCCGCTTTGCCCAGACCAACAATCCCCGGCACGTTCTCAGTTCCAGCGCGGCGTGAGCGCTCATGGCGGCCGCCGTACAGCATGGGCTCAAGCCGGGTTCCCTTGCGGACATACAGCGTGCCCACTCCCTGCGGCGCGTGCAGTTTGTGTCCCGAGATCGTCAGCAGATCACAACCGATCTGGTTCACATCGATGGGGATCTTCCCGGCTGCCTGCACCGCATCCGTATGGAAGTGAACATCAGCCTCAGCCGCCACTTTTCCGATCTCCTCGACTGGCTGGACAACCCCGGTCTCGTTGTTGGCCATCATGATCGTGACCAGCTTCGTATTCGGCCGCAGCGCACGCCGGACGTCATCGGGATCAACCAGGCCGCGGCCGTCCACGGGAACGTACGTGACTTCGCATCCCTTCTCTTCCAGATGCTTCGCCCCGTTCAGAACGGCATGATGCTCGATCGTCGAAGTGATCACGTGATCGCCCGGCTGCGCTAATCCGAAGATCGCCAGATTGTCGGCCTCCGTGCCGCCGCTGGTAAAAACGACTTCGGACGCGCGACACCCCAGCAACTGCGCCACCGACTCGCGGGCATGCTCAACCGCCGCCCGCGTCTCCTGTCCATGGTGGTGGATGGAAGAGGCGTTGCCAAAGTGCTCGCCGAAGTAAGGCCGCATGGCCTCGAAGACCTCGGGCAGCACGGGCGTGGTCGCGTTGTTGTCGAAATAAACCCGCTGCATGGTGCTGATTCTATTGTACCGATTCGGCGCGAGTGGGAGAGGCCGCATGGAGGAGACAGGTCACCGGTCACAGGAAAACCGGGCACGGTTGGGGAAATGTACCAACTCGGCCGTGATGCAAATCACTGACGCAGATTCAGTTAGTCTTGGAAGATCAGGAAGCGTGCAATGTGAGCACAGACTACAAAGAGCTTGCCGCCTGGAAGCAAGCGATGGGGCTTGTGAAAGAGATCTACCGTTGCACGCGCTCGTTTCCGCGAGAAGAGCTGTTTGGCCTCAGGTCTCAAATGCAAAGGGCGGCGGTTTCGGTTCCGAGCAATATCGCCGAAGGGAAGGGGCGATATTCGCGAAAGGAACTCGTCCAGTTCTTATACAAAGCTCGAGGCTCACTGATGGAACTTGAGACACAAGTCTGTATTGCCCGCGACCTTGGTTATATAGACGATTACACCGGTCGAGGTCTTTCGACAAAGGTCTTGGAAGTCGCGCGAATTCTGAACGGGCTGATTAACCGGTTTCAACAGGAAATTCAGGGGCAACCTCCTACGACCTGTCACCCGTGACCTGTGGCCTCTTACCCGTAACCTTGTTATCCGTAGTACTGAAAATCCTTCCAGAATTCAGGCCAGCTCTGCCGTAGTCCTCGGCAGACGTAGATGTCGGGATGATCACGAGTCTCTTCGTTCTCGATGCCGTAGGGGTTCGGCGTGTGCCCAGCCAACTCGCAGGCAGAAAAATTACGATCCAGAAAACCGCGCGAGATGCCCAGCACAATCAGCGTCTCCGGCGGCGGGTCGCCATAACCCCGCGCCCAAAACGAATTGATGCCGCTAATTGCTGACGGTAATCTGTAGCGCGGTCCATACAGATTGATCGCCCCCGCCTCCCCGTAGTTGCCCGCCAGGATGCCGACGCGGGCACGATCCTGCGCGGACAGCGAATCGCGAATCTGGGCAACCTTCTCCGTCAGTTCGGGCCAGCCGAGTTCCTCGACCAGGTCACCATTGTTCTTGGCAGCAAATTCCCAGCGAGCGGAGTTGACCGGGGCCGAGGGCAGCGCAATGGCGGTAATCAGAATAATGTCGGCGGCCAGGGCAGTCCACGCCAGCCCTCTCACCACGGCTACCCAAGTGCGGCCGAGCGCCCTTAGTCGCTGCTCGCCCCACACCGCGCCCGCCGCATACAACATGGGATATGCGGCGGCAAGGTAATAGCCCCGCCCCTTCGCAAGGACGAACAATGCCAGGGGCACGACGTACATCCAGCCCAGCATGCGAAATCGACGGCCTGCCGCAGAAAGCAGGCAACAATAGAGCCCCGCGGTCCAGAGCGGGAAGGCGAGCAGCGTCATCTTGAGCTGGTCGGGCACGAAGTCCTTTGTGCGGCCCCAGCGAATATCCCGCTCGTGGATATGGCGCAGGAAATCGAGAGAAATGAAGTGGTGTTGTGCCTGCCAGACAAGGTTCGGCAAAAAAATCACGATCGACAACCCAACTCCCGCCCAAAGCCACTTGCTGGCAAAGTACCGCCGGGCATTGGTCGCCACCACCCCCACCACGATTCCAATCACGAAGAAGCCCATGGTGTATTTCGTCATCATGCCGAGGCCAATGGCGCTGCCAATGGCCAGCCACCAACGAGGGTCGTCCGTCTTGAGCAGGCGAACGAGGCCATAGGCAGTCAAGACCCAGCACAGGTAGTCGAACGAGACGTACTGCATCAGCGCGCCCCCCGCCAGGGCAAACGGCACGGCGGCCGTCGCGGCGACCAACTGAGCGCCACGCCCTCCACCCAGTTCGCGGGCCATCAGTCCCGTCAGCAGAACCGCCACCCCTTGGGCCAGGGCCGCAAAGAAACGGAAGCCGACTAGCGACGTTCCGAACAGCATCAATGACACGCGGCCAAAAAAAGGCGTAATCGGCGGATAAGCAACATAGCCCCACGCCAGGTGTCGTGCATCGTCCAGCGTAGCCAGTTCATCCCGATGAAATCCATAGCGCCCGCCGGTCAGCAGATGAACAACGACAGTAGCCAGGGCGAGGCACACGAGGGCAGTGGCGTTGCTCGAAGAAGCGGGGAGTTGCGGGCCTGAGGCCGGGTTGCCCGGCGCGGAACTGGCAAGGACGGCAATCTGCGGATTCGATTCCGGCATAGTAGTGATTTGACGTTGAACAAGAAGGGACGTTTATCGGACGAAAGGATACCAGCGAATGCGTCGCAGCGCGGGAGGAAATTGTCGTTTCAGGTGTGCGGGCTAGGACGCCCACACCCTTCGGCCTCGCTCACGGCAGCGCGAATCGGCGGGCCGCCGGCGCTACGGCTCTAGTGACCGGCGGGCATTTGCGGAGTGCGCTCACCGAGCGTGAAATTCACCTCCACCGTCTTGCCAGCCGGCACGGTCACGTGCTTGCTCCACATCACGGGATCGGAAAATACCGGACGCTTCACCCGGAGCTGCGTCATCACGTCGTAGAGCGGGCTTTCGCCGACGACTCTCCATCCTTCATGCCAGGCCACGATTTCATAACTGCCAGAAGGGACCTGAGAAATCTCGAAGTCCCCGTTCTGGTCGGTGACCGCGTAATAGGGGTGAGGGGCGACGATCATCTCGCCGTTCATCCAGACATGTCCGGCGTTGCAGCGCAAATCGACCACGCCCGCGCGGGTCATGGGACGGTTGATCACCTGGTCCTTGAAGGTAAAGGGCAGGTTGTAGTCCGAGGCGCCCGACATGTGCACCGTGTGCAGCGTCGGATCACTGCTCTTCACCTGGAGATTCCCGCCCACGGGCACCAGCAGAATATGGGGTTCGTAGCGGCAGTTTTTCTGATTGAGAGCCTGGCGTGCCTGCGGCATGTCCATGGCCTTGCCATGAGTGATGTCCTTCAGAAAAATGACGGTGTTGGCGATGCCCCCGTCCTGTGCGACCAGAAGGCGCTCCAGGTCCCGCCGTTTTTGACCCTGCGGGTCACAAATTTGCGGATCTTTGTTGATTTCCGAGGGCACCAGGTGCGGCAATGGTCCCTGCCATTTCACGGTCCCCTTGATGGTTCCGCCGTCCACTACCGACACAACTTGATAACCGGATTGTGCCGCACAGACTTCTGCGGCGAAAGCGATCCCCACGACCGCAAGCAGTCCGCCAATCAGCTTCATAGACACCACCTTCTAGGGGATCCCAGGGGGAAGGAGACGCCCGCACTCAGCACAGGTGGAGAAACACTCCCCGGGGCGGAGACGTCCACCGGCCGGTTTCCAGGTCGTTCCTTGTCGCGGTTCCCCACATCACCGCACTGCTTCACTCAAAAAGATAGGTCGGGAGATAACTGGTGGCAAATGACTGAAGTAACGGTGACGATTGTGAGCCTGGGAGGCTCATCGCGCTGAAACGCTTGGATTTACAGCCACGGACTGACACTTGCACAGAGCTCAACACTTAGCAAAAGGTCGCGCTCCGCCCAACCCTAGCGCTTGTCCATGCCCACGTACTTCTGCGGATACACTGGCCCCATGTACTCCGCGCGCGGACGGATCAGCCGGTTGTCGTCCAGTTGCTCGATCACGTGTGCCGTCCAGCCGCTAACGCGCGACACGGCAAAGATGGGCGTAAACAAGTCCACCTCAATGCCCAGTGTGTGGTAGGTGGAAGCGGAGTAGAAATCGACATTGGCGTTGAGTTTCTTGTCGGCCTTGACGAACTCTTCGATCTTGCTCGAATACTCGAACCACTTCGGATTGCCGCTCGAGTTGCCCAGATCGCGCGACATCTGCCGCAGGTGGGTGGCCCGCGGATCTTCCGTGTGGTAAACGCGATGGCCAAACCCTGGAATTTTCTTCTTCTGCGCCAGCATGCCTTTCACGTAATCCACCGGATCGGCGCCGTTGTCGTCGATTTCTCTGAGAATTTTGAAAACGGCCTCGTTGGCGCCGCCGTGCAGTGATCCCTTGAGCGTGCCCACCGCCGAGGTGACGGCGGAGTGCATATCCGAGAGCGTGGCCGCGGTCACCCGGGCGGCAAAGGTCGAGGCGTTCAGTTCGTGATCGGCGTGCAGGATAAGGGCGATGTCGAACGCCCGCTCGGCGGTGGGCGAGGGCGCCTTGCCGTTCAGCATCAGCAGGAAATTGGCCGCGTGGGAAAGTTCCCGGTCGGGCTCCACCATCGGCTTTCCTTTTCGGATCCGGTCATAGTTCGCCACGATCATAGCGATCTGCGACGTCAGGCGGATCGCCTTGTCGACGTTGGCATCGCGGTCGTTTTTGTTGTATTCGGGATCGTAAAAGGAAAGGGTGGACACCATGGTGCGCAACACGTCCATCGGGAGCGCATGCTTGGGCACCAGTTGCAGACGGTAGAAAATCGAGGCATCCAGCTTGCGCTCTTCCGCCATGCGCCATTTCAGCGCCTTCAGTTCTTCCGGCTTGGGCAGACGCCCATACCACAGCAAATAGCAGACTTCCTCAAACGTCGAGTGGTCCGCCAAGTCGTGGATATCGTACCCGCGATAGGCGAGCACTCCCTGTTCGCCGTCGATGTAGCAAATGCTGGAGGTGGTGGCGACGACCCCCTCCAGTCCTTTCGAAGCGTGCGTGCTGGTTACGCTGGACATGATTCCTCGCTCAAGTGGCGGATAGTAGTTTTGATGCTCCTCCGGGCAGAAGCACAGAGGCAACCTTCTTTTATACGATAAACTCAGGCGCCTTGCCACCGCGCTGCTTGGCCCGCGAGAATCCGGGGCGTATAGTTAGGAGTTTGCTTCCTGCGGTTGAGAGTTCCATATTCCTGGGCCGGCAAGTCTGGCCCCAATTAAATCCCGGAGACATTCATGAGAACGAAATCGCTTCTTTTCGCCTTAATCCTCGCCCTCGCCGTACCCCTCGCTTTCGCCGACGAAGGCATGTGGCTGTATAACGCGTTTCCCAAAGACCGTGTCAAAGCGCAGTACGGTTTTCTGCCCACGCAGGACTGGCTCGACCACCTGCGGCTTTCCTCCGTGCGGTTCAACAACGGCGGTTCAGGTTCGTTTGTGTCGGCGGACGGCCTGGCGTTTACCAACCATCACGTCGGCGCCGACTGCATCCAGAAACTTAGCAAGGCAAGCACCGACTACATGAAGAACGGCTTCTACGCGAAAACGCAAGCGGAAGAAGGCAAGTGTCCCGATCTTGAACTCAACGTGCTGGTTAAGATTGACGATGTCACCGCCAAAGTGAAAGCTGCGGTGACTGCCGGCATGTCCACCGCCCAGGGCGGTCAGGCTGAGCGTGCCGCCATGAGCGCCATCGAGAAAGATTGCACAGTTTCCACCAGCTTGCGCTGCGACGTGGTCACGCTCTATTCAGGCGAGGTCTACAACCTCTATCAATACAAGAAGTACACCGATGTGCGTCTGGTGTTCTCACCCGAATTCGAAATCGCGTTCTTCGGGGGCGATCCCGACAACTTTACTTTTCCCCGGTATGACCTCGACATCACCTTCTTTCGCATCTATGAAAACGACAAACCGGTCCATCTTGAGCACTACCTGCAATGGTCGAAAGGCGGCGTAAAGGATGGCGAATTGATCTTCGTCTCCGGCCATCCGGGCAATACCGATCGCTTGAAGACGGTGGCCCAGATGCAATTCCTGAAGGATGTCGATTATCCGGCCCGGCTCACCAGCTTCAAGGAGCGCATCGATCTGCTGAAGAAGTTCAGCGCGGAGTCGGCGGAAAACGCGCGCATTGCGCAGAAGGACATCTTCGGCTTGGAGAATTCGCAGAAGGCGGTCACCGGTTATCTCGCGGGAGTCCGGGACCTGGCCGCCATGTCGCAGAAGAATCTGGCGGAGCGCGAACAGGAGAAGCAATACCTGGAAAAGAATCCCGGTGCCCCGAACCCGTGGGAAGAAATCGCCGGTGCGGTGAAAGTGGACCGCGAGATCTACAACCAGCTGACCTACGTCGAGCGGACGCGCGGCTTCTACTCAAATCTGTCGGCCATCGCCCGCAATCTGGTCCGCGCGGCTGCGGAGAAACCAAAGCCAAACGGGGAGCGCCTGCGCGAGTACCGCGATTCGGCGCTGCGCTCGCTCGAACAGCGATTGTTCAGCAGCGCTCCCGTCTACAAGAACCTGGAAACCGTGACCTTGGCGGAATCGTTTGCCCAGATGCAGGAAGCCCTGGGAGCCGACGATCCGGCGGTCAAGGCAGCGCTGAACGGCAAGTCGCCGCAGAAAGCTGCGCGAGAACTGATCAGCGGGACCAAGCTCGAGGATGTTGCGGTTCGCAAGCAGCTCTACGAAGGCGGACAGGCGGCGATCGAGGCGAGCACGGATCCCCTGATTGTTCTGATGCGGAACGTGGATCCGCTGGCACGGGCGGTCCGGAGACGCTTTGATGACGAAGTCGATGCGGTGGAGCGGCGCAATGGTGCGCTCATTGCCAGGGCGCGGTTCGCGCAGAGCGGTTTCAATCAGCCTCCCGACGCCACCTTCACGCTGCGTCTGACCTACGGGCCGGTGAAGGGGTACAGCGAGAATGGGAAGAAGATCCCCTACTTCACCACCCTCGGTGGCGCCTACCAGCATGCGGCGGAGAACGGCAGCAAGCCTCCCTACGCATTGCCGGAGAGCTGGGTCAAGGCGAAATCGAAACTGAGCCTGACCACGCCCTTCAATTACGTTTCGACTGCGGACATTATCGGCGGAAACTCCGGCAGTCCGACCGTGAACAAGGCCGCTGAAGTGGTGGGGATTATTTTCGACGGCAATATCCAGTCGCTGGCCAACAACTTCTTCTACGACGATGTGCAACAGCGAGCCGTCCACGTGGACTCGCGTGGCATCCTCGAGGCTCTGCGCAAGATCTACGGCGCGGATGCCTTGGCGGATGAACTGGTGGGCGCGGCCGCTCCCGGCGGCAAGAAAGCGGCAGCGAAGGCGAAAACAACCGCGAAACCTTGAATCCTTCCCCGCGAGGGCATAGAAGACGTAGCGCCGCCGGCATGGCCGAGGAGTGCCGACACTACTGCCGCAAGGATAGTATTATTTTCTGGTGCCGCAACTTCTCCATGACGACACCTTCCGTCGGATCTGTCGCGGACGTGACCTCCTCGCCGCCGAGCACCAATCCCGTGTTCTGCTCGAGCAGGCGGCGCGCGAGGCATGCCTTTCCGAATTTCATTTCCATCGCCTGTTTCGTTCCACTTTCGGCGAGACCCCGCATGATTTTCTCACTCGCCTGCGCATGGACCGCGCCAGGCAGCTACTCGCCTCTGAGCGCAGCGTGACGGAAGTCTGTTTCGAGATCGGCTACGGAAGCTTGGGATCGTTTTCCAGCAAATTCCGCGCGCAGTTCGGCCGCAGTCCCGCCCAATTTCAGCGTGAGGTCCGCCGCATCTTCGGATACAGTGCTCCCTGGCGCGTGCTGATGGTGCCCGGATGCTTTCTGCAGGCCTGGGCCATCGAATAGCGTTAGTTTTTGGGTGGCGCAGCGCTTCAGTGTGTGCGTGAGAACTCGCATTCGACCATTGTGGTGGAACCGAATTGCCGCTTCTTAGCTGCGAAGCGGCGCAAGAATACAGCCCGCTGGCTTTAACCGCTGAGGTTCGCGTGTTGGCGCGGAATACACTAAATAGCAAGAATTGAGAAGCACTGCCTGCCTCGAATTCGCTAGTCTCTCCTGCGAAGGAGAACAATCATGATCCAAAGGATGTCACACGCAACCATTTATGTGCTTGATCAGGACCAGGCCAAGGACTTCTACGTTGGCAAGCTGGGCTTTGAAGTCAAGGTGGATCAGTCCCTGCCCAGCGGCTTCCGCTGGCTGACCGTCGCTCCCAAAGGACAGTCTGACCTGGAGATCATCCTGATGAAAGTCGGCAGCGGCGGCGACTTCGTCAAGATGAAGGGCGGGAACTCCGAAGAAAGTGCAAAGAAGGACATTGACGCCATGGCAGCATTGTTGAAGAAAGGCTGGTTCAGCGCCGGCGCCTTCCGCACCGCCGATTGCCGCAAGACCTTTGCAGAACTGAAAGCCAAAGGCGTGGAATTCGTCTCCGAACCGAAAGATCAGTTCTACGGCGTGGAAGCGGTGTTCAAAGATCCCTTCGGGAATTGGTTCAGTTTGACCCAGCCGAAGAATTACTGATGACGGGTGTGAGCTACGAGTCATGGGTATGTGGCCTTACTCATGACTCAGGCTCATAGCTCATCCGCGGAGAGTCCCGCCCCAGCAGAGCTTGGACGGGGCACCCCTCGAGATCAAATTTTGCGATTAGTTTGGGCCACCCGCCCATAGAAAATGGTCTATTTCCCGCCTTGTGAGTCCCTGTGAAAATCCACCCTGGCAGTTGTTGAAGATTCCCCCGATACCCTCCGCCTTCAAATTGCTCTCGACCCTATCTGCATCCGAGCGACTACCCGCAACTACTATTACTTGCTTTGGCATTTGCGTCAGATTGTCCTTGAGCAGCTTCAGAAAATGTTTTTCAGTTCCCCGCCATCCAATTGTCAGTATTCGATTGACCTTCGGGATCGCTTCGCGCAGGGCTTTCAGATGCGACTCCGGACATTCAAAGGCAGTCTTTGTAATGACAGGAATTGCTATCGCCGGGAACAATCCAACTACCCTGACAGGGCTCACCGCTTGCACCGCCATCTCGGCCGAGGATATAACGTCGAAATCATTACTCAGTGTCGTCCCCATTCCCGCATTATTTATCATGTGCTGGATCATGGCATCATCCGTCATCGCGGTTTGAGGGTCCCGGATTGCATTGGACGGGTGCACCCAATCAACAGATCCATGTATTTTGATCAGCTTGTAATTTCTAGGAGCGACGTAGTCCTCAAGAGAATTGCAGGTAACGCCCAGTACCGATAGCGCTGATTCGAGCATTTTGTCGTAGTTGAAGGTTACCAGACAGATTTCTTCGTTATTCTCCGAGCGCCATCGTTCAAGATCATCGAGTAGAGTCTTGTAGTTTGTCACGCCAAGATGTCTGTTGGTCCAAGCCGTTTCGACCTCCCAAATTATGGTGCGTATGTAAAAGCGAATAGCGGCTAATTGCTGATGCCTTGCTGGGTGTTTCCCGGCTTCTGATTGGGCCTGTTCCAACTGTTCTTCCAATGAAGTCTCGGAATTACTTAAACGTGTGACCAATGGCTGGCATTGATGGAATCTCGCCAGTGTTTCTCTGAACGACCGTCGGTTTTCGAAAAGTTGGTTCGCAAGGGGTGGGCGCGCATCGTCGTGGCCTCCTGGGGGATAGTCTGCTACGGAATCAAAGGAGGCTCCTGCTCCGAAAATGACTAGCAACATTTGGGCTAATCTAACATGAAAGACGGGCTGGGAGGGTGTCCCAGGGTTTCGACAGTGCGGACGCTAATCGAGACTCGGTCTGTACTGAGTCGGAGATCCGGGCCACCCTGCATCATCGGTAGGAGGGGCAGGTTGCCGGCCTCCACACGACTGGTACCCATTTAAAATAGAAGTTATGTTCACCTCGCAGC
Source organism: Terriglobia bacterium (assembly GCA_020073015.1). Lineage (GTDB taxonomy): Bacteria > Acidobacteriota > Terriglobia > Terriglobales > Acidobacteriaceae > Acidiflorens. The sequence goes on from JAIQFZ010000004.1 coordinate 113,136, forward strand.
CGATTGGAGTTGTGAGTAGTCCGTACAAAGACGCAAGCGAGATTCCCAAGGGTCTTGGCGCGAAACACGAGGCGGATGGTGTGCTCAAGATCCTGCCCGAGTTTGAGCCCGGGCTCACCGACATCGAGGGCTTCTCGCATCTCATCGTCATCTGGGAGTTCGATCGCTCCCAAGGGTTTGAATTGCTCGTTACACCGCCCTCCGACAATCGGCCGCATGGTGTGTTTGCGACCCGATCTCCGCGACGTCCGAACCCAATTGGCTTGACCATCGTCGAGCTGCGTCGCCGCGAAGGCATCGAGCTGCACGTTCGGGGCGTCGATATGCTACATGGGACCCCTATTCTCGATATCAAACCCTACCTGTCTAGCATCTCGTCCGCAACGCTACGCCGCGGGTGGCTAGCCGAAGCTGAGGCACGACAGAGGTGATGAGGTTGCAGTAGCGGGTACCCCACTCATCGCGGTTCTTGCGATGAGTGGGCTCGTCTCCGCAAGAGGTCAGAGGTGTGAGGCGCTTTGCCAAGCAGCCGCGGCAAGTTCATTCCGGCCAGAGGCTGGCGGCGGTCGTCTCGAGAATCTGTTTTCTTGTCTCTTCGCTCATCGGCAGAGCCTTGAATTGATCGAGGACCTGCTTGATATCAGGGACGCCGGGGCCGGGCCAGTCTGTGCCGAACACGGTTTTGTGAGCAATCTCGTCAAGCCGCGGAAAGTGCCGCAGCAGGCTTTTCGGCGGGATGCCGCTGATGTCGAGATAGACATTCGGGTGGCGGCGGATCAGGAAGAACGCCGTATCCATCCAGAGCGGCCGGCCCCCGTGCGCCAGCAAAATCTTCAGCTTCGGGAAATCGACCGCCACATCGTCCACGTAGATCGGGTCGCCGTACTTGTTGCGCGCGCCCGGGAACACGGACGTTCCGGTGTGAAACATCACCGGGATGCCGTTGCCTTCAGCGGCGCGGTAAATGATTTCGAGTTCCTTCATACCGCTCAGGTAATCGTTCGGGTACAGCAACTGGTGGGGCGGATGGATTTTGACCATGCGGATGCCAAGCCGCAGGATGTGCTCGACGTCCGCCAGAATGTTGCTGGTATGCCGCGGATGCACGCTGCCGCACGGGATCAGGCGCTTGGGATCTTCTTTGACGTAGTCGGCCACGAACTGGTTGACCTCGGCGGTGAACCCGAGGACCTCAGGCGCAACATAGTTGATGAGGACGGCGCGGTCGACACCACAACGATCAAGATAACCTAGGAAGGCTTTTGGCGAGCGGGTGTAGGAGACGATTTCTTCAAAGTTGGCGCGCTTCTTCCTGATCAGTTCCAGCGCAGCCGGTTTCAACATTTCGAAGGGTTCGATGTGGATGTGGCAGTCGGTGATCAAGTCAATAGCCGGTAGTCAGTAGTCAGTGCCCGCGAACTACTTTCAAAAAATGGCTTTGAGAAGGGGCACGGCTTTAACAGGCTGCGGAAAAAGTCTGGTTATGGGTGGCGCAGCGCTTTAGCCCTGCGATAAGCCTTTTGTTACCATCGGCGGCTTTAGCCACTGAGGGCCCCGATTCGACTTTTTCCGCAGCCTCTTTAAGGCTGTGCCGCCTTGCTCGTGGCCCGTACTCGAAGCCTAGTACAACGGCACCTTCGGATCCACCGTGCGTGCCCACCCGTCAATCCCGCCGCGCATGGACTGAGCCTTTTCGAACCCTTGCTGACGGAGCCAGTTCGTGACCGTCAACGAACGTACGCCATGATGACACACGACGATGATGTGGTCCTCAGGGTCCAGTTCCTGGTGCGCCCGCGTGGGCACATCACCCATAGGGATCTGTTTCGATCCTTCGATGCGCGCCTTCTCCCACTCCGATGGTTCCCGGACATCGAGGAGCGTGAAGGTCTCACCGCGCTTCTGAAGCGATTTGACTTGGCCGGCAGAGATTTCGAAGTCCATAATTCAGCGTCAAGTTCAGCCGTCAGCACGTGGTGCGCGGGATTTGGCCCCCGAGTTGTGCAGTGTGGTCAGGCTTAAGAGAGCAGCCAGAGCCCACAGCGCGCCCGTGCCGATTCTGGCGGCGCGAACATCCGCCGCCGGAATGGTTCTCCAGAGCGTTAGCCCACATCCGATCACGAAGTTAACCACCAGCACGCCGAAGAACAAGCGCTCGCGCAGACATCGGGTGTCAAACACCAGGCCGGTGAGCAGAATGATCCAGACAATATAGGTCGCTGCCGTCCAAGCGTCGTGCGGCCAGTCATATTCACCGCGCGTGATATGACTGAACGAGATCCAGGCAAAATAGCCGCAGCCGAGAAATCCACCGATGCCCCACAACGCGGCCCGGCACATCACGTGGCGGGGCGCCTTCGACGGGTCCGGCTTGCTAGCGGTGTGGGTCGCTTCTACTTGCCTGTCCATTTCGGAGGACGCTTCTCAAGAAAAGCAATAATACCTTCGCGCGCGTCCTCCGTCGAGACGAGTTCCTCGAAATAGATCTTCTCTGCCCGCGCCAATCCCTTGTCAAAGTGAATCGCGTCCCACGCGTAAACCGCCTTCTTGGCGTGGGCCAGGGCCGCCGGGCTGAGTCGCTGGAGCTCTGTAAGCGTCTGCTGCACGAGGGCGTCGAGTTCCTCTGCGCGGGCAGAGCGATTGGCTAGGCCGATCGCAACGGCTTCATCCCCGCTGATCTGGCGTCCGGTGAGAATCAGCTCGGCCGCACGCTTCTGGCCCACCAGCGCCGGCAGTGCAACGGCCGCCACCGGAGGATAACAACCTAGCTTGATCTCAGGAAATCCCCAGGTGGCGTCGCGCGCGGTGTAAACCATGTCGCAGACGGCCGCCAGTTCCGCGCCTCCGCCGAGGCAGGCACCCTGGACGGCGGCGATGGTGATTTTGCGGGAGGCGACGATAGCCCGGATCACGGCATGAAAGCTGGTCAGCATCTCGTGGACCTGATCGGGGAGGTGGGCCTTGATGTCTACGCCGGCAGAGAAAGCGCGGGAATCGCCTTCGAAGACAATGACGGAGATGTCGGGCCGGGAGTCAAGGTCGGACACGATCGTCGTGAGCGACCGCGCCAGTGATAAGTCAATGACATTGAGCGGAGGATGGACAAGCTTCACGCGGGCCACGGGCGGCGCAACCTCGGTCTCAAGTCGGACTGTGGAGGCAGTGGTCACCGTTCTTTGTTCTTCCCTAGCAGGCTGCGCATAGAGTCTGGTTTTGGGTGGCGCAGCGCTTTCAGCGCTGCGATCAGGCCTTCGTTTCCGTCGGCGGCTTTAGCCGAGGTCGCCGATTCAATTTCTTCCCCAGCTTGCTAGAATGCAGCCCAACCCGTTACGGGTGAATTACTTCCAGCCATTTCGCTTATATTACAGTACGTACAATAGTGTTACTGCAAAGTGTTCCACGTGGAACATTTCTCGCTATAAGTTGATCGCCGACTTGCGCGGCTCGCCAATCGTGGCCAGCGGGTCGCGGGCGCCTTCCTTTTCTCTAATCCACTTCTTTTCGTTGCGAAGAATGTCCAACAACGCCTGCTTGTCTTTTGTGCCCGGCAGGTACTCTTCGCAGTGCGGCTGATAGGCGTGATCATCGAGCGGCTCGCCGGTCTCGCAGTGGAACCTCTGCCCTGCCCAGCGTCCAATGCCGCGGTTGAAGCGGATGTCAGGTGTATAGAACTTCTTTCCGCCCGGCTTCAGGAACGCATTCAGGCGCTCGATCAATCCCGCGACTTCTTGCCGGTACAGGTGACGGCTATAGTCATTCAGGTCGTCGAGGTCGGCGGCCTTGTCGTTCTGCGGTTCGTCGTAGCGGCCTTTGATGCCCCAAACGTAGGCCCAGTGCGCCGAGGACGAGTGGTCCGTGCCGAACAGGTCATAGGAACTCGAGATCCATTTGTTCAGATACTTCTGAATCAGCCACTGCGGGATGACTCCGGCTTCGACGATGCGGCGCAGGCCATCGTTGCCGGTGCCCATGTGGAAGGCTTCTTCGCGCAGCATGTACGACGTGGAGCGGCCGAGAGGCGCGAAGGCCGAGTACTTCAGCATCTGGAGCTGAAATTTGCCATCGCGATCCACGAAGTCAGTGTAGGTGAAGAAGTCGAGCCAGTTATCGATATCGACGTTGAAGGTGCCGAGCAGGCGCTGGTTTTCAAACGCCCGGCGCTCGAGCATCTTCTGCGCTTCGACCTTGCCGGAGTAGCCGAAGAAGTCGATGAGCAGGGCGCACATCTGCCAGCCGTGACGCATCTCTTCGATCATCACGCGAGTGAGCGCGCGGCGGTCCCAGTCGGTGGGCGCGGTTTCGAACAGGTTGCGCTGCTGCTCGACGCTGGCGAACTCGGTGTCGCCCTGATAGACGATCATGTTCATGAGCGCGTCGCGCATCTGCTGGGTTGGGACCTGGCGCAGGTTCTCCCACTTCTTGCGGCCCTTGTAGGAGCCGAACTGGATGTCGTCGGTTTCGATCGCGCCGTAGAGGGTGTCGAAATGGAAGGATGAGACGTCATCCTGATTGACGCCGATGTCCTGGCGCCACTCGTTGAACAGGCCGACCCAATCGCTGAAGCTTCCGATCTTGGCTACTTTGCCTGGCATAAGACCTCAAGATTCTTAGCGGAGCTTCGCTCCGCTCGCGGACAGGAGTGTCCGCGCCACACTACTTCGCTGTGAACGTGGCTGGGCGCTTCTCGACGTACGCCGCCAGCCCTTCTTTTGCGTCTTCGCTTTGAAACAGGAGTTGCTGATTCTCGCGCTCCACGGCCAACGCGGATTCGAGCGGGATCTCCCAGCCGGTTTGCACTGCGCGCTTGATGCGGCCCACAGCCTTGGCGGCCTTGTTGGGCGGGCAGAACTGGCGCGCGTACTCCATGATGTTTTCCATGAAGCCGTCGCGCTCGAAGATGTCGTTGATGATGTTCAGCTCTTTGGCTTCTTCGAAGGAAAACGTGTTGCCGGTGATCATCAGTTCAATGGCCTTGCTCTTCCCCACCAGGCGCGAGAGGCGCTGCGTTCCGCCGGTCCCGGGGAGCACGCCGAGGTTGACTTCCGGCAGCCCGATCTTGCCCGCGTCTTTGCGGGCGATGCGGAGGTCGGCAGCCATGGCGATTTCGAGTCCGCCGCCGACGCAGTGCCCGTTGAGCGCTGCAATGACGAGCTTGGGGGTTTGCTCGAAGCGCAGCAGCGTCTCGTTGGCGTGCAGGCAGAAGTAGTACTTGAAGGTCGGGTCCACGCTCGCCAGCATCTTGATGTTGGCGCCGGCCGAGAAAAACTTGTCGCCCGCGCCGGTCAGGACCATCACATGGACGTCGTTATCCATGCGTGCTTTCAGGATGGCGTCGTCGAGCTGGCGATTCATCTCGTAGGTGTAGGTGTTGGCGGGCGGATCGTTCATTTCGATCACGGCAACGCCCGCATCGGTGCGGTAATTGATGAGCTGCTTGGTTGTGTCGCCAGTGGCGGGCTGCAGAGTGGTGGCCATGGTTGCTCCTTCTAGTTTTCTTTAGCCGGCCGCATTCGTGCGCCGGCGAACTGCAGATCCCTCGCTCGCCCCTTCGACTGCGCTCAGGGCAGGCTCCCGGCTGCGCCCGCGGACGGCTCGGGATGACATACTGAGATGCTTCCTGGAGGGGACAACGCGGCGTCCCACCCCACCCAGGAAAATGTCGCCCATCTGGCGGGCAAGGTCCGCGGCGCTGCCGTCGACGCGCGGGTTATACCAGGTATAGATCCAGTTGATCATGCCGAACAGGCTCATGACGGCAGTGCGCGAGTTGAAGTCGAGAGCGCGCTCGCGCTTCAGGTCCTCCATGAGGCCGAGGCAGATGCGGTAGTATGCGCGCTTGATGCCCGAGATTTCGGAGCTGAAGCCATTCTTCAGCGCCTCATCCTCGTGGGCTAGGACCTTCAACCCGCTCTGGTTGGTCACGAAGTAGTCCAGATGATTCTGGATAAAAACGCGAATGCATTGCTCGGGGTCGGTGATACCTTTCAGTCGTTCTTTCAGGTGTTCGACGATGGTGGTAAAGGCGTGCTTCTGGATGAGGTACAACAGGCGCTCTTTGGAATGGAAGTAGTGATACAGTCCCGCGAGCGACATGCCGCTGGCGCGAGAGAGGTCGCGCATGGAAGCGCCTTCGTAACCCTTGTCGCAGAAGACCTCGGTGGCGTGGTCGAGGATTTCGCTCAGGCGCCGGTCGAAGCGAGTTTCGGCGGGCGCAGGGGCGGCTTTGCGGAGCTTTGCGGAGGCTCGGATTGCCGGGAAAGCCTTCATAGTTCGAACGTTCGTTCTAATCATAACGCGGAGTGATCTGAATCACAAGAGAATGTGACGACCCCTGGAAGCTGTATTCCCTTCGGAGATCCGGAGAAAGGCAGAAGCCGCGGCTCGATCCACCGCGAACAGCTCGATTGCCGTTTCTGTCCTTGCTTCACTGGTGCTGAGTCTGAGACTTTGCGGTTGGGATCGCTTTCGCGGGCGTTTCCACTGCGGGTACAGGCTGGCTCACGATCCGTTCGACCAGGAACATCTTGCTGACGCGATTGCGGTCGAGCTTCTGATCTATACCGTCCACGCGAATCGTGATCGAGTCGATGGTCATCGAGAGGACATCTCCGCTCAGGCTGGATCCATCCCGCAGCAATAGCACGTCGTTGGGCAGGCCGCCCAAGGTGACCTTGATACTGCCACCGGGGGCTTCGTCCGGAGCGACATCGAACGGGGTGGTGGTCAAGGCGAACCCTTCTTTTCGGAGTTCGAGAGTGTGTTTGCCGACGGTCAGGTAGACCGTCGCCGGAGTCAGTCCCTGATCTTTGCCATCGACCTTGAGGCTGGCTCCCGCCGGCTCCGAAACCACCTGGAGCGGAATCGTCTTCAACGAAGTGGGGGTCCCGCCATTGTTCTTTCCAGAGATCGAGAGCGTGGCCGGAACGCCTACCGATTGACACCGGAAGAGTACCTTAGCCGATTCTCCGGGGCTAAGGTCGCTGACTACCAGAAGTCCCTGGCCGATTCGAACGTGATCCTTGTCGAGCAACGAGACGGTCAAGGACGCCTGCGGCATTACTTTCGGCGAAAGATTCTGCACGATGACATCGGACACGAGCGTCATCTGGCCGGCGTAGGAACCCTCGTTGTGGAAACGCCCGAAGGTAAGCTTCAGAGTTGGATTGTCTTTGTCTGGCCAGAGCATGACCAAGCCGGAGTCTTCGGCGGCGGAGGGAAGGACGACCAGGATGACAACGAGTAGGAGCAAGCAGAATCGGCGCCCGGACATGCGCGAAATTGTTGCATAGGGAGGTTCAAAGAGCAACGGTTGATCTGCGGGAGGAAGGTGCCAAGTTACGCGAGCGAGGGTGCCCCTTCGACTGCGCTCAGGGCAGGCCCGCGCCACACTTACTAACTCTTGATGGCGGACATTAGTTTCTCAATTTCGGCTTTCTGATCGCCGTTGAGCGGCAGAAACGGCAGGCGAGATGGGCCTCCGTAGTAACCGTTGAGGTCCATGGAGTACTTGACTCCGGGGACACCCAGATCGCCGACTACGCGCTGGGCGGGAAGTTTGACGCGTTCCTGCTTTTCGCGGGCGAGCGCGTGGTCTCCGTCTTTGAGGGCGGCGTAGATTTCGTAGCAGGCGGTGGGCGCGGGGCAGGCGAAGGCGAGGATGGCACCTACGGCTCCGATTTCCAGCGACGGTTCGAGTTGGTGGGCGGCTCCGACCATCACCTGGAAGCCGACTTCTTTCTGGCGGGTCTTGAGACTGCCGACAACACTCACAGCCGCGGATGAGGGTTTCGGGGCGTCGCCGTGGCGGGCAAGGATGTCCGCGCCACACTCGGAACCCCCTAACGCTTCGACGCTGACCAATTCCCTGCTCTCTCTAGTACTGTCGGTCGCGGCGGCTTTCAGCATGCGCGGGGTGACGGCTTCGAAGGTTTCGGTCACAGTAGCCTGGCGCTTCACGTGCCGGGTGCCGTCCACCATCTTCTTCACTTTTTCGAGATTGCCGCTGGATTCCTTGATGGCGGCGATGTTGGGGTGATCGGCAAGTTCGATGACCACTTCGGCGGGGATGTCGTATCCGGTGGCCTGGGGGAAGTTGTAGATGACGATGGGCAGGGGGGAGCGGTCGGCGACGGTGCGGTAGAAGGCGAGCAGGTTGGCGGGCAACATCTGCTTCTTGTAGTAGTGCGGGGTACGGACCATGGCAGCGTCGTAACCGAGCGAGGCGGCGTACTCGGTAAGGCGCAGGGTCTCAATCGCGGATTCGATGCCGGTGCCGGCGATCATCACCTTGTTGGGCGCGGCGGCGGCGATTGCGGTCTTGAAGACGTCGCGGCGCTCCTGGTCGGAGAGCAAGATGGCCTCGCCAGTCGAGCCCTGGACGACGATGCCGGCGACGGGCGTGCGCGAGTAGCGCTCGACGTTGGCTTCGAGCTTCTTGTGGTAGACCGCTCCGTCGGGATAGAAGGGCGTAGTGATGGGCGGGAAGATTCCGGAGAGAAGCATGGTTCAGCTCCTGGCCACTAGCTACTGGCTTCTAGCTCTTGGCTCCTGGCTTTTAGCTTAGCAGTTTTTTTAGATGGATTCGTTCCTCACTCGCACCCGGGCGCGTTCTTGCCGGTGGGGTCGACTTCGTGGCGGTACTAGTCTTCGGTGCCGACGAAGAAACGCGCGAAGGGCTTGCCGGTGCGGTCGTCGAACATGGTTCCTAATCCCCAGATCATTCCGCCCTTGCAGACTCCGGCGTTCGAGAGCGGGGTGCGTCCGGTTGCGGAGTCGGCGAAGAATTCGTCTTTGCCGTGGCCGGGGCGGGGGTCGGACGAGGTTTGGAGCGTCCCTTGGGCGTTTAGTTTGAGCAGGCGGCGGCCGTCTTCGATGGGAAGCGCGGGCGCGCCAGGCTGGTGGAAGTCGATGCGGACCCAGCCGGTGTATCCGGCGGGGATCAAGTAGCGCTCGGGCGGACGGCGGCGGATGACGAGATCGAGCGCGGAGGGGCCGAAGACGGCGGCCGCGACGAAGATGGGGAGGCCGAGGATGAGGAGGATAATGGCGCGTGCGGTCTGGTTCGGCATGCGATTTTGAAATTATGCGCCGGAGACGCGGGTTGTGTCATGCCGTATCGGGAGAATGCCTTGACGCGTCATTGGCGGTTCGAGAGGGTACGGGCCCTTCGACTCCGCGGCATCTTCTCGGTTCGCGAGAAGATGCTGCTCCGCTCAGGGTAACTCCTTAATAAACAGATCACGGGCACCCTCAATAGCCGGGGTTCTCCGGCCTGTATTAAAACCTACTTCGGGGTGCCCACGCGCTCCGCATGCAACGCCTGCAGCGCTTGCACCCGGACCTCTCCTCGTTGCAGGGCGGCGATGCCGTCGGCGGCGGCCCTTGCGGCGGAGAGCGTTGTGATCGTGGGGATGCGGGCGGTTACGGCGGCGCGGCGGATGGCTTTCTCATCGAAGTACGGATCGGGGCCGTGGGGCGTGTTCACGATGAGCTGGATGCGCTCGGCCTTGATCATGTCGACCGCGTTGGGGCGTCCTTCTTTCACTTTGTAGACTCGCTCGACGCCGAGGCCGGAGGCTTCGATGATGTCGGCGGTGCCGTGGGTGGCTACGAGTTTGAAGCCCATGTCGACGAAGCGGTGGGCTACGTCGACGACCTGCGGCTTGTCGTGGTCGGTGACGCTGAGGAAGACGGTGCCTTGGGTGGGCAGCTTTTGTCCGGCGGCGATTTGGGCTTTGGCAAAGGCTTCACCGAAGTTGTCAGCCACGCCCATGACCTCGCCGGTGGAGCGCATTTCGGGGCCGAGGACCGTGTCGACGCCCGGGAATTTTTGCCATGGGAACACGGGCGACTTCACGTAGAAGCAGCGGCCGGTGTCTAAGTCGGCGCCGCGCTCGATGTACTCGGGGAGGAACTCGCGCAGCTTGCGGCCCGTCATGAGGCGCGCGGCGATTTTGGCGAGGGGGACGCCGGTGGCCTTTGAGACGTAGGGAACGGTACGCGAGGCTCGGGGGTTGACTTCGAGAACGTAGACTTTGCCGTTTCCGTCAGCCGTTTGGCTGCGGAGCTCCGCTCCGCTTGGACGGGCGAGGGCGCCCGTCCCCACAACGCCCGTCCCTCCATTTGTTGTGCTGGCTCCGCGGGGGATGGCGAACTGGATGTTCATCAGGCCAACTACTTTTAGGGCGCGCGCCAGTTTGAAGGTGTAGTCGCGCATGCAGTTGAGTTGCGACTCGGGAATATCGACTGCCGGGAGCACGCAGGAGGAGTCGCCGGAGTGGATGCCGGCTTCCTCGATGTGCTGCATGATTCCGCCGATCACGACGTCTTCTCCGTCGGAGAGCGCGTCGACGTCGACTTCGATTGCGTCTTCGAGGAATTTGTCGATCAGGATCGGGCGGTCCTGCGAGTATTCGACCGCCTGCTTCATGTATTCGACGATGGTGTCTTCGTCGAAGGCGATGACCATGGCGCGTCCGCCGAGAACGTAGGAGGGGCGGACGAGGACCGGGAAGCCGATTTTCTTGGCCGCCTCGACGGCACCTTCGGCCGACGTCACCATGGCGCCAGGAGCCTGCGGAATGTCGAGTTCCTCGAGCAGCTTGCCGAAGCGCTTGCGGTCTTCCGCCAGGTCGATGCATTCGGGCGAGGTGCCGATGATGTTCACGCCTGCGGCCTTGAGCGGGAGGGACAGGTTGAGCGGAGTCTGTCCGCCGAATTGCACGATCACGCCGACGGGCGCTCCGGCCGAGGCTTCGTGCTCGCAGATGGCGAAGACGTCTTCGAGCGTGAGCGGCTCGAAGTAGAGGCGGTCGCTGGTGTCGTAGTCGGTCGAGACCGTCTCGGGATTGCAGTTGATCATGATGGTCTCGTAGCCGTCTTCGCGCAGGGCGTACGAAGCATGGCAGCAGCAGTAATCGAATTCAATTCCCTGCCCGATGCGGTTGGGGCCTGAGCCGAGAATGATGACTTTTTTCTTGGGCGTGGGCGCGGCTTCGTCTTCTTCCTCGTAGGTCGAGTAGAGATAGGGCGTGTAGCTTTCGAATTCGGCGGCGCAGGTGTCGACGCGCTTGTAGACCGGCTTCAGGCCGTGCTTCTTTCGGAAGTGCCGGACCTTTTCCTGACCGCCCTTGCCGTCGAGCCGCCACGTTCCGGCGAGGCGCCCGTCGGAGAAGCCCATGCGCTTGGCTTCGCGCAGGATCTCTGTGGGAATCGATTCCATCGGATGCTTTTCCAGCTCGAGTTGCATGTCGTTTATTTCTTTGAGCTGGTAGAGGAACCACGGGTCGATCGCGGTCATCTTCGCAATCTGCTTGATCGGGAAACCCTGGCGTATGGCGTACTGGACGTAGGTCAGGCGCTCGGGATGCGGCGTGACCAGGCGCTGCGTGAGAATCTTCGGCTCGATTTTCTGCGATCCGACTCGCTTGCCGGTGTCTAGGGCGCGAATTCCCTTTTGCAGCGCTTCCTTGAACGTGCGGCCGATAGCCATGACTTCGCCGACCGACTTCATCTGCGGGCCCAGGCTTTCGTCGGCGCCGGGAAACTTCTCGAATTGCCACTTGGGAATTTTGACAACCACATAGTCGAGCGTGGGCTCGAAGCACGCGGGCGTTTTGCGGGTGATGTCGTTGGGAATTTCGTCGAGCGTGTAACCGATGGCGAGCTTGGCGGCGATCTTGGCAATCGGGAAGCCGGTGGCTTTCGACGCCAGCGCCGACGACCGAGAGACGCGCGGGTTCATCTCGATGACCACCATGCGCCCGGTCGATGGATTCACACCGAACTGAATGTTCGATCCGCCGGTTTCGACGCCGATCTCGCGAATGACGGCGATGGAGGCGTCGCGCATCATTTGGTACTCGCGGTCCGTGAGCGTTTGCGCCGGGGCCACCGTGATCGAGTCGCCGGTGTGTACGCCCATGGGGTCGAAGTTCTCGATCGAGCAGATGATGATGACGTTGTCTTTGGTGTCGCGCATCACCTCGAGTTCGTACTCTTTCCAGCCGAGGACGGATTCTTCGATCAGGCATTCGTGCACGGGCGAGAGGTCCAGGCCACGGGCCAGTACTTCCATCAGCTCTTCGCGGTTGTAGGCGATGCCGCCGCCGGTGCCGCCGAGCGTGAACGACGGCCGGATGATGACGGGGAAGCCGATCTTGCCGGCGAATTCGAGGCCGTCTTTGAGGTTGTTGACGAGCGCGGATTTTGGCACGTCGAGGCCGATGCGCTGCATGGCGTCTTTGAAGAACAGACGGTCTTCGGCCTTCTTGATGGCGGCGATGTTGGCGCCAATCAGTTGCACGTTGTATTTGTCGAGCACGCCGGCGTCGGCCAGTTCGACGGCGAGGTTGAGCGCGGTCTGTCCGCCGACCGTGGGCAGGATGGCAAACCCGGCGCTGGGCGACATTTCGCGCTCGATGCGGATGATCTCTTCGAGATATTCGCGGGTGAGCGGCTCGATGTAGGTGCGGTCGGCCGACTCGGGATCGGTCATGATGGTGGCCGGGTTCGAGTTGGCCAGCACGACTTCGAAGCCCTCAGACTTGAGCGCCTTGCAGGCCTGCGTGCCGGAGTAGTCGAACTCGGCCGATTGTCCGATGACGATCGGGCCGGAGCCGAGGATGAGGATCTTCGAGATGTCAGTTCGTTTTGGCATTCAGAACCAGTTGTCAGTTCTTGGTTTTGGCTTCTGCTGTCGAATATAGTTCTTGCCCCTCTACAGAATTGTCATCCCGAGCGGAGCGAGGGATCTGCAGTTTGATTGGCTCGCCCCTGCCTTCGGCCAAGTCCTGCCAAGTTGGATTCATGGTCTTGATCAGGGCCAAGCGCTTCGCGCGCGTCCAGGCCTTGATTTGCTTTTCGCGGGCGATGGCGTTGTTCACGTACTTGAAAGTCTCGTAGTATACCAACCGATTGATGTGGTACCTCTTGGTGAAGCCTTCGATTTCGCCTTTCTTGTGCTGGAGGGCACGATGGTAGAGGTCTGCGGTTACACCGGTGTAGAGAGTCAACGAGCGGCTAGCCATGATGTAGACGGAGTAGCGCTTCTCTTCTCTCATGCCTTCAACCTCTCTCCCCGGCAGAATGTGTAGCGCTGCATGCCAACTGCAGATCCCTCACTTCGTTCGGGATGACAATTCATATTGGGCAGTGGTGGAACAAACTGACCACTGGACACTGCCCACTGAGCACTATCTCTTGAACTCCTCCATCATCTTCACGAAATCCTTAAACAAGTAGTGCGAATCGTGCGGGCCCGGCGCGGCTTCGGGGTGGTACTGGACGCTGAACAGGGGCAGGTTCCTATGGCGCATGCCTTCGAGCGTGTTGTCGTTCAGGTCCATGTGCGTCAGTTCGACTTCGCTTTGCGGAAGCGAGTCGGGATCGACGGCGAAATTGTGGTTGTGGGCGGTGATCTCTACTTTGCCGCTCAGCAACTGCTTTACAGGATGGTTGCCGCCGTGGTGGCCGAATTTCAGTTTGAAGGTTTTCCCGCCCAGGGCAATTCCCGTCAGCTGATGGCCCAGGCAGATGCCGAAGATCGGCTGCCGTCCCATCAGACGGCGAATGTTATCTACCGCGTAGGTGCAGGGCTCGGGATCGCCCGGTCCGTTCGAGAGAAAGACTCCGTCGGGCTTGAGCGCGAGCACGTCTTCGGCGGGAGTCTGCGCGGGGACAACCGTGACTTTGCATCCTTCGCCGCGCAGTTTGCGCAGGATGTTCTGCTTGATGCCGAAGTCGTAGGCGACCACGTGGAAGCGTGGCGGCTCGTCTTTCACTCCGACAACCTCGTCGGGCAGGTGCGAGCGCTCGCCGGTTTCCCAGACGTAGGTGTGGTTCGTGCTGACGACTTTCGCCAGGTCCGTGCCGTCCATCTTCGGGATGGAGCGGGCTTTGGCGATGAGTTTGGCGATATCGGTTTCGAGCGTTGAGATTACGCCGCGCATCACTCCGTGGTCGCGCAGATGGCGGACCAGAGCGCGGCTATCGATATCGGCGAGCACGGGGATCTTGAACTGCTCCATGAACTCGTCGGTGACCTGCTGCGAGCGCCAGTTGGAGCTGACTTTCGAGAACTCGCGCACGATCAGGCCCTCGATGTAGGGGCGGATGGCTTCGTTGTCTTCCGGGTTGGTGCCGTAGTTGCCGATTTCGGGGTTGGTCAGGACGACGATCTGTCCTGCATAGGAGGGGTCAGTGAAAATTTCCTGGTAGCCGGTAATGGAAGTATTGAAAACGACTTCGCCGGAACACTCGCCTTTGGCGCCGTAGCCTTTGCCGCGGAAGACTCGACCGTCCTCCAGCGCAAGGATTGCTTGCATTGGAACTCCTGGGAGTGGATTTTATGAATTTTAGCAGGAGTGCCGTTGTTTCGGAAGATTTGTTTGCGGACGAAATACGCGCGCAAGAGTGCCCGCGCTACACCTACCTGAGTCTTCCCAGCTTCTCCATTGGCCAATATCCGAAGACGGCTTTGCCGTAGATGAAGCGCTCGTTGACGGGGCCGAAGTCGCGGCTGTCGTTGGACATGGTGCGGTGGTCGCCGAGGACGAAGTAGGTGTGCGCCGGAACGGTGACCTCGGCGTAGGAACGGGCGTCGGCATATTCGCTCGGAACGTAGTCTTCGTCGAGGGCCTGGTCGTTCACGTAGACTTGCCCGTTTTCGATTCGCACGCGGTCGCCGGCCACACCGATCACGCGCTTGATGTAGCTTTTTGAGGTGTCGCGCGGATAGCGGAAGACGACGATGTCGCCGCGCTGGATGGGCTCCCAGCGATAAACGAACTTGTTGACGAAGATGCGTTCCTGATCCTCGAGGCCGGGCATCATGCTGGTGCCTTCGACCTTTACGGGCTGGTAGAGAAAGATGATGATGAAGGCCGAGATGGCGAGTGACACGAGCAGATCTCGCGCCCAGACCGCTACCACGGGCAGGGGGCGAGCGACAGGTTCTTGACTGGCCGTCGGGGAGGACAGCGGAGTATTCCCCACTTCTTGCATCGTAGTGTCATTTTATACGGAAGGGGGCGGGGGAGGCGAGGAAGTTGCAGAGGTCAGCGATCCGACCGCCGAAGTGGGCCCCATGCGGAGAGTTTGCCAGGGCGGTGCTTTTCCTCGTACAACATGTAAGACCCTATGACCGACTATTCGATCTTTCCGAAGATTAATGCGACCTTGAATGGCTGCAGTGCCTTGCTGCTGGTGACCGGGCGTGTGCTGATCGCCCGCGGACAGAAGGCCGCACATCGTGCTGTGATGTTGACTGCCTTAGGGACTTCGACCCTCTTTCTCGTGTCCTACCTCTACTATCACTATCACGTGGGTTCCGTGCATTTCCGCGGCACCGCGTGGTCGCGGCCCGTATATTTCACCATCCTCATCTCGCACACGATTCTGGCCGCGGTCATCGTGCCCATGGTGATCATCACGCTGAACCGCGCTCTACGCGGGCGTTTTGACCGGCACCGGGCGATCGCGCGTTGGACATTTCCACTCTGGCTGTACGTGTCGGTGACGGGCGTGGTGGTCTACCTGATGCTGTACCAGTTGTTCGCCTAGAGGTGTCCCAGGTCTTCGGGCTCGGCCGTTCTGAACATGCGATTGTGACCGACATCACGGACTAACGGTCACCGATAGAAGAACATGCTCCCGAGCCCTTCTCGGGCTCTAAGTGCCGCAGGCGCGAATCCCATACTTCCGTTTCGCGGCGGCCCTTGGAGGCTTGGCATGAACCTACGCGTCGGATTAGACATCGGCGCCAGCAGCCTGAAGTTGGCCGCGCTCTGCTCTTCGAGCGGTCTCCGGGAAGTTCCCGAGCAGCGAGTTCCTGAACAATTTCTGCGGTTGACGTTTCCCACCTGCAGTCCGCAAGTCGGCAAGACATTCCTGGTGTCGCGCTACCGGCGAATTCAGGGGAATCCGCTGCAATCCGCGTACGAACTGCTCCTGGAACTGCAGCGGTGGGTGGGGGCCGACTCGATCCACAGCCTGCGCGTCACCGGCTCGGGCGGTCGGCGAGTTGCCAACTTGCTGGGTTGCGGCTACGAAAACGAATTTCGGGCGTTGGCTAAGGGCGTGCGCTCCATGTACCCCGCAGTGCGGACGATCTTTGAGATGGGGGGCGCGTCATCGCGTTACCTGCGGCTCGATCCGGCCGATGCCAGCGGATACCTGGGAATCGTGGATTACCAATCCAGCGGAGACTGCGCGGCGGGGACGGGGTCGTTCATGGATCAGCAGGCATCGCGTTTGCGCTATTCGGTGGAGGAGGCAGCGGCGGCCGCCTGCGTCGAGGAAACTGCGGCGCGCGTGGCCGGCCGATGCTCGGTATTTGCCAAGACCGACATGATTCATGCCCAGCAGCGCGGCTATACGACAGGCCAGATTCTGCGCGGGCTCTGCGAAGCGATCGCCCGCAATTTCAAGTCGAGCATCGTGCGCGGGAGGCCGGTGGTGGCTCCAGTGCTGTTCGTCGGCGGCGTTGCGATGAACGAGGCGGTGCAGCGCGCCATGGCGCAAGTGTTCCGCCTGAAGCCGGACGATGTGGTGCACGCGGAACTGCCTTATTGCCTGAGCGCGCTAGGCGCGGCTCTGGTCGCCGCCGAGGACACGCCCCAGACAAGCGTTTCCATCGGAGCGCTGCAACTGAATGAGTTGGGTGTGCCAGAAGCGGCAAGCAGCGAACCGCTAACGCTGGAGAACGTCCGCCTGCTGCGGCGTGAGGCGGTGACGGCTGACGTTGGGCCCGCAACGGCGACCATCGAGGCCTATCTCGGAATTGATGTTGGGTCGGTCAGCACGAACCTGGTGGTGATTAACGCCGCCGGGCAGCTTCTGAAGGAAATCTATTTGCCCACGGCCGGGCGGCCGATCGAAGTCGTGAATGACGGTTTGCAGGAAATTCAGGAAGAACTCGGCGCGTTCCTGGACATCCGCGGGGTGGGCACCACTGGCTCGGGGCGGGAACTGATCGGCGAACTGGTCGGAGCCGATACGGTCAACGACGAAATCACGGCCCACAAGACAGGCGCTGTGCATGTCTGCCATTCGGTGGGCACAGCCCTGGTGGACACCATTTTCGAGATCGGCGGTCAGGACTCGAAGTTCATTCGTCTGGATCGCGGGATTGTCGTCGACTTCACCATGAACGAAGCGTGTGCGGCGGGCACTGGATCGTTCCTCGAAGAACAAGCCGAGAAACTCGGGATTTCGATCAAGGGCGAGTTCGCCCGGTTGGCGCTGGCTTCGCAGCATCCGGCACGACTCGGCGAACGCTGCACGGTATTCATGGACCGCGACCTGACGGCGGCCTTGCTGGACGGCGCGCAGGTGGGCGATCTGTGCGCGGGTCTCGCCTATTCGGTGGCCATGAACTACCTGAATCGGGTGGTTCGGGGCCGCAAGATCGGCGACGTAATCTATTTTCAGGGCGGAACGGCCTACAACGATGCTGTCGCCGCTGCGTTCGCGAAGATCCTGGGTAAACCGATCATCGTGCCTCCGCACAACGGCGTGATCGGCGCGATTGGGATGGCCCTGCTGGCGCGGGATCGCATGATGGGAACGAAGCAGCGCAGCCGGTTCCGCGGGTACGACCTGAACCGCGTGGACTATACCAGCCGCGACTTCGTCTGCCGCGCCTGCTCGAACGACTGCGAGATGAAGGAATTCGTCATCGAGGGGCAGAAGACCTACTGGGGCGACAAGTGCTCCGATAAATTCCGCAAGCGCACCCGGACCGATCGCGAGCCGGTGATCGCCGACTTGCTGGAAGTACGTGAAAAGTTGCTGCTCAAGACCTGGCAGCCTGAGTTGGCGGGCGAACGCGTGGTCGGCATTCCGCGCGCGATGTTTTTCTACGACCGCTTCCCTTTCTGGAGCACCTACCTGCAGGAGATGGGCTGCCGGATTGTGCTCTCCCCGGCAACCGATGGGGCGATCGCGGGGCGCGGTGAGGAACTGGCGCTGGCTCAACCTTGTTTCCCGGTGCAGGTTGCCCACGGGCACGTGGAAGCACTCTTCAAGGCGGGCGCCGAGTTTGTGCTGGCACCAAACGTGGTGAGCTTGGAAGCTCCAGCAATCGGCTCGGTGCAATCGCACTTGTGCCCGTGGAACCAAACCCTACCCTTTGTGATGCGCGCTGCGGCCGGGTTTGAAGACGTCCGAGATCGGCTTCTGATTCCCACCGTGCTTTTCCGGATGGGCGAGAAGGCGGTGAAAGACCAGTTGCGTTCTTTCGCACGCCAACAGCGGTGGGACGATCGTCGGAGCAATGCGGCAGTCGACGCAGCCTATGCCGCACAGCTGGAATTCCAGCAGGCGTTGCTGTCGGAAGGCAGAAAGGCGCTGCACGAAGTCCGTAGCAATGGACAGCCCGCGATCGTGCTGGTGGGGCGTGCCTACAACCTCTACGACCGCAGCACGAACTGTGATATTCCGCGCAAGCTGCGAACCCTTTACGGCGTGAACGTCATTCCGTTGGATTTCCTGCCGCTCGATCTGGAGGACATCAGCTCCATCAACTCCAACATGTTCTGGAGTTCGGGACGGCTGATTCTGGCGGCCGCGCAATTCACGCAGCGCGATCCCGACCTGCACGTGATCTACATCTCGAATTTCAAGTGCGGGCCGGATTCATTCATCAAATTGTTTCTCCCCGAAGCGGCGGGGAAGCCCGCGCTGTTCTTGCAGTTTGACGCGCACTCGAACGATGCCGGCTATCTCACGCGGTGCGAAGCCTATCTCGACAGCAAAGGATTCCTGCGATGTCCATCTTCCGCCATACCTGCATAAGGGAAACGGTCCCACCCGGGCATCCACTGTACGGGAAAAGAATCTACGTGCCCGCGATGGCCGAGGGCAGCGCGGCGGCTTTCTGCGCAGTGCTGCGCTGGATGGGAATTGAAGCGCAGCCGACGACGCCCTCCGATGAGCGCACGCTCGAACTGGGCGCCAAATACACCACTGGGGATGAATGCTATCCGGCGAAGGTGACGGCCGGCGATTTTCTCAAAATCGTCGAGCAGCCCGACTTCGATCCCGGGCACACCGTTTTTCTGATGGCGACCGGGGAAGGACCCTGCCGCTTCGGGCAATACGCACACTTATTGAAGAAACTGCTGAAGGACCTTGGATATCCCGAGGTGAACGTCATGGCCCCGAAATCCGAGCATGGCTACTCCGAGATCGGTGAATTTGGGACGCCGTTCGTGCGCGGTGCGTGGCGCGCGCTCGTGAGTGCCGATCTGCTGCGCAAGAAGCTGCTGATGACGCGTCCGTATGAAATAAAGCCTGGCACAGCGGACCGCGCGTTTCAGGATTCGGTGGACGATCTGTGCCGGACGATTGAGCAGAGTTGTTCCGATTACGATTGCCAGATGAAGGCGCTGGTCGATTCGCTGGAGCGGGCGCGAGTGCGGTTTGGGTGCGTCGAAGTGGATGACACGCAGGAACGGCCCTTGATCGGCGTCGTGGGCGAGATCTTCTGCCGGCTGAACACTTTTTCGAACAGCGACCTGGTGCGCCGCCTGGAAAAACAGGGCGCGGAGTGCTGGATCAGCGACATCGCGGAATGGATCGGATACACGAATGCAGAAGAAGCCCGCAAGCTGCGCCTGGAAGGCCACAGGTTTTCCCTGGAAATGTTGAAGGTCTGGCTGCGCAGCCGCATCCAGCATCAGGACGAACACCGTTTGCTGGAAGTTTTTGACGGGGATTTCGAAGGCTACGAAGAGCCCACCTACCAAGAAGTGATGGAGTTGGCGCGGCCCTACTTGCCGAATACCGGCGCAGATGGCGAGATGGTGATGAGCGTGGGCAAGGTGGGGTATCTGTCACGTAAAGGCGCCGACGGCGTGGTCGACATCAGCCCGTTCACCTGCATGAACGGGATCGTGAGCGAGGCAATCTATCCGCGGCTGAGCCAGGATCTGGGCGGGTTCCCGATCCGGAATTTCTATTTTGACGGCACGCAGTCTGACCTGGATCGCGATGTGGGGATCTATCTGGAACTGGCGCGCTCGTATCGGGAAAAGAAAGCGCACGGGCGCACGCGGCGGGAGCGGGCCGAGCGCGCGGCGTAACTCCACGCCGGATTCATCACATATTTTGAGTGCGGGCGGCACGCCTCGCGGGCGCACAATTCTGGTATAGTGAGCCTCTCGGAGGAGCCCGCACTCATGAAAAGCGTTAATAAAGTGATCCTGATTGGAAACCTGGGAAAAGATCCCGAGGTGAAGTACACACCGCAAGGTACGCCCGTAGCGAAGATCACGCTGGCCACCAACGAGCGCTTTAAGGGAAAAGACGGCAACTGGCAGGATCGCACGGAGTGGCACAACGTTGTGCTCTGGCAGCGTCTCGCTGAGATCGCCGGCGAATACCTGAAAAAAGGCGGCAAGGTGTATATCGAGGGCCGTCTGCAGACCCGCTCGTGGGACGACAAGCAGACCGGCCAGAAAAAGTACATGACGGAGATCGTGGCCAACGATCTAGTGCTGCTGGGCGGGCGCGGCGAAGGCGGAGGCGACTACGCGGGCGGATCGCGCGGAGCGGCAGCGTCTTCGGGAAGCAACAACTTCGACCAGAGCGTGCCGGAAGGTGCGCCAGCTCCGGCGGGGGCTGGGCCGATTACGGACGAGGACATACCGTTCTAAGACTGGTCCTCCTAAGTCCTGTCTAGGAGGCTAACAGCGGTACAATCGGGCACTGCTATGGATGTCACCTATCAGATCACGCCTGAGATGCTTGGTCTCGCTGGCGACGTGTGCTGTGCCAGGGGCTGACTGCAACCGCGACTGCGTTACTGTCCGGGCTCGTTGCGTCGAAGCTCTTTCACGGCCGCTTCTTCACGGGGAGCATGGTCGGCTTAGCAATCTCGCTGGCGGTGTGCGCCTTGCTGGTGCGCCCACTTTCGAGGACGAAGCTGCGGCTGACCGACGACAGTATCGAGCAGATGGACGGTCCAGTCATTCGCAAGGACGGGATCGCCCGGGTGAACGAATACACTGACGGCAAATGCCCCGGCATCGAAATTATCGGCAACGCTAAGCCACTATGGCTTCACAAGTACAGCATTTTTGTTCCCGCCGCGCTGCCGCAGTATCCAGAGGTTAGACAACTGGTTCACGGTTGGGCCACCCCGCAACACTGGCATACCGTTTGAGCTAGGGCTGTTTGTCACAACATCTGTTTCGAGAACCCCTGATTGCTCGTCGTCGTTATTGCTCACATTTCAAAGGCGGCGTACAGATTTCCATTTGATATTCGCAGGGCCCTTCCAGGGTGACGTTGTTTCTTATAGGGTGTTTGCTTCAGAGTCTCAGAAAAGTCCCCGAGTGGCCTCCCACTCTTGGCTGCGATATTCTCCCTTGGGGAAAACACTATGACTACACTTGCCAATCGCCGTTGCGTTCCCTGCCGAGGCGGTGCCCCTCCACTCAAGGGAAAAGATCTCGACGACTTCTATCGCATGCTGCCTGAGCACGACGAGTGGCGGGTCGTGAACGGGCACCGCATCGTGCGGGGCTACAAGTTCCCTGATTTTCGATCTGCCCTGGCTTTTGTGAACCGGGTTGGAGAACTGGCCGAGCAGCAGGGGCACCATCCGGACATCTTGCTCGCCTGGGGCAAGGTCGAGATCACGATCTGGACCCACGCGGTGGACGGGTTGACGGAATCGGATTTCATTCTGGCAGCAAAGATCGATCTTTTGGAGAGGTAGAGACTATTCCCGGAAATTCTTAACTACTTAGGAACACAGAGGTTTCTAAGTCGCCGGATCAGAATTCCGCCGAATCGCCAATCCCCACAAAGCTGCCGGAATCAGCATCAGCATGCCGGAGACGCTGGCCACGTGGCGGGCGGCGAAGCCCCAATCGACGAAGCGTCCCGCAAGATAAGCTCCCGCGGCAATCGTAAACATACAGAGACCGAGGTCGGCGGAGAAGACGCGTCCGCGGAACTTGTCGTCGCTTTGCAGTTGTAGCAGCGTCGTCGAAAATACCCAGACGATCGAACCGCCGAAGTGCGCCAGCATCACGCACAGGCAGGCTTGCCAGAGATGTCCGGAAACTCCGAGCAGGGCATAACCGGCGGCTGTGCCGAGATATCCCCAAAAGATCGCGATTTCCAGTTTGGGGATCCAGTGTCCTGCCCAGGGTGCGGTGAGCAGCGGACCGAGCAGTGCGCCCAGTCCGCGCGCACCAAGCAGCAAACTCATCCCGAGAAACGCTCCCCGGGCGGGATCGAGGCCGTGCCAGCGCACGGCAAATTCGTTTTGCCCCATGACGGTAAACAAAACCCAGCCCGGACCGATGATCAGGTTGCCGAATTTTACAAACACGGTCGAGCGCAGTCGGACATGGGACCGAACATAGCGAATCCCCGCCAGGATCGGCGAGAAGTCCACTAGTTCGCGCATCCGCCAGGGGCGACCTCCCTCGGTGTGGGGCTCGGCGAAGCGCATGCTGAAGATGATGGCAGCCGAGACGAGAAATGAGAACGCGTTGAGCACGAAGACCGCGTCACGTCCGAGCAGCGCGGCCACCACACCGCCGGTGGTTGCCCCTAGCATCAGGTTCACCGACCACGTAGCGGAGGACAGGGTATTGGCCAGCACAACATCTTCGCGCGCGACGATGTTAGGGATCACCGAACTGCGCGCCGGCTCAAAGAACGCTGCCAGGAGCGTTTCCGCCACCAGCAACGGATAAACCAGCCACACCAGTTCTTTGGAGCGCACCAAGAGCATGCAGAGCACGATCAGCACGCGCCCGATGTCGGCGGCAATCATGACGTGCTTGCGGCGGAGACGGTCGTTCACGACCCCGGCGGTGGGGCCAATGAAGGTTTGCGGCAGGACCTGAAGAACCAGCGCCAGCGCCACCGAGCCGGCGCGTCCCGTCAGTTGGAGAAGCAGGTTGTAGATAGCAAGGGTGTAGAACCAGTCGCCGATTTCGCTCACCACCTGGGCGCTCCACAGGCGTCGGAAATTCCGATTCCCGCTCAGCAGACGCGCGTACGAGGCTAACGAGACGGGGCTAACTTCCAGCTCAGGAGCAGGTTCCATGGTGGCTTGTGGATTGATCCACGGAGTTAGACAGGATACCGGATCGTCACCAACGAAGCATCGTGAGAAACGAAATCCTACAGCAGTGAGAATGGTGCGCAAAACACTGCACACAGGCTTTGGCATGGGATCGGGGAGCTGTCATTTTCAGGCCAGCAGAACCGCAAACTCCCGCAGAAAACACTTCTTTGAACAGTTTGTGAAAAGCGTTCCGTTGGAATCTGGCGTGCCTTGTATACCGGTTGGAGGGATTCTAGCGTGCGTGCTTTGGGAACTGTTGTTCTGATACTTCTGGTGATTTCTGTGAATGCTTCTGCGACTCCTGTTGCCCTTCACTCCATGGTGCTTCCGGAGCCAGGACTCCTGGTTTTGCTTGGCAGCGGCCTGGTCGGCCTGGCAAATCTGGTTCGCCGGCATCTTGGCCAATAGGCTAAGTTCGAGCCTGCGGCCCCTTGCGCCCGGTTCAGGGTGGGCGCCGAACAACGAGACCAGCCCCTAATGCTTTTCTTGTTTGTGCAAGATAATGCGCTCCGGGCAGCCCTCTTATACTACATGTTCAATTGTTACCTCTAAATACTATAAAACTAAGACGGTTATCGATTTCAATCGAAAAACTAACTTGGCACTCCAGTTGCTTTCTTCCTCGGTGGTCGTGCCGACATCGATTCCACTCGGGGATAAGACTGTGACTCGTTTTCACCTATTTTTCTTGACTCTTCTGCTGGCCATCGCGGTTCCTTTTGCAGCGGCCGACACGATCCAACTAACCAAGAACAATCTCGGCATCAGCGGGAGCATCGGGAGCGTAACCCTGACGCAGCAGGCCGGGGGCGTGATGGTCACGCTCAGCGCCAATTCGGGCTACACCTTTAAACTGCAGGGCGGCGACATCCTGTTCAACACCAACGCTAGTCTTACTGCCGGCAACATCTCGCAAGTAATGATCAATGGCGTCTCCTACGGCGGACATTTCGGGTTCGGCTCGCCCGCGACCCGTGCGGGATATACCTTCGCTTATGACTTCAGCAACCTGAACCCCCACGGGATCACCAGCGCCAAAACAATCTCGTTCTTTATTTCGGGCGTGACCGTCCAGCAGTTAGAGCAAATGTCGAATGGCAACCCCATGTGGGGTGTTCACTTCTGCGTGGGTGACGGGTCTAAGTGCGGTCCGAATACCGGATTTGCCAGGGGCAGTTTGGCGGTACCGGAACCGGGCACGCTGTCATTGCTCGGAACGGGAATCGTCGGCCTGGCTGGCCTTTTCCGGCGTCGGTTCCTCTCGTAAATCCCCGAGCTTGACGCGAATCTTCAAATCCCCGGGCGCAACCCGGGGATTCTTATTTCCTTGGAGATCGAGCAGGCGCGGTTCCTATGAGGTCACTGAGTACGTGCTGCTAGGAGCCGTTCCGCCCATCTGTTTTCCCGCCGCCGCCCAGCGTCTGCTTAAGGTGGGCGGCGATTTGTTTGCCGTGGAACCGGCCATTTTCAATGAAGATCTCGTTCGTCTTCGAGCCGGCCACGATCACCCCGGCCACGTACACTCCCGGAACGTTCGACTCGAGAGTCTCCGGATCACAAACCGGACGGTGCTGCTCCGGGGACAGTTCAATGCCCACGCTCCGCAGAAAATCGTAGTCGGGATGGTATCCCGTCATGGCAAACACGAAATCATTCTTCAGTCGAAGCGAACCGTTGGGGGTCAGCAGCACGACATGATCCGAGCCGATTTCCTGTACCGTACTGTTGAAGTAGGCGGCGATTTCGCCCGCCTTGATGCGGTTCTCGATGTCCGGGCGCACCCAGTACTTCACATGGTGGTGCATCTGGGCTCCGCGATAGACCAGCGTCACGCGGGCGCCATGCCGCCACAAATCCAGCGCCGCCTCGGCCGCTGAATTCTTGCCTCCGATCACCACCACGTCGGTGTCCTGATAAGGGTGAGCCTCGCGATAATAGTGAAAGACTTTGCCCGAGTCTTCGCCCGGGATCCCGAGGTGGTTCGCGAGATCGTAATATCCGGTGGCTACCACAATCTTGCGGGCGCGGTAGTCGTGGATCGCGCCATGGCGGTCAGTTGCGGTCACCCGGAAATCGCCGTCTTCGCCCGTGATGGTCTTGACCCACTGGTACTGGCAGACATGCAACTGATAATGCTCGGCCACCCGGCGATAGTATTCGAGCGCCTCCACCCGGGTCGGTTTAGGGAGCGAAGTTGTGAATGGTATGTCGCCAATCTCCAGCAACTCCGGCGTGGTGAAGAAAACCATGTTCGTCGGATAGTGGAAGACGGAATTTACCAGGCAGCCCTTATCAATGATGATCGACTTGAAGCCCGCCTTTTGTGCTTCGATGGCGCACGCCAGACCGGTAGGGCCGGCGCCGACCACCAGCAGGTCGCTCCACGAGTCCGGCCGGGCGTGGGCCTGGGTTCGCGGCAGAGCTTCCGGAATCTGGTCTACAGGCAAGAGGATCAGGGCCCTTG
Organism: Terriglobia bacterium; assembly: GCA_020073015.1. GTDB lineage: Bacteria > Acidobacteriota > Terriglobia > Terriglobales > Acidobacteriaceae > Acidiflorens. The sequence goes on from JAIQFZ010000004.1 coordinate 138,692, forward strand.
TCGGAGGTTATGAAAACAAATGATTCTAGCACCTGCGGCTGGACCTCGCCGTTCGCGGTGAACGGCCGTTTCCATCCATCCCACCCTACTTTTTCACACAAACCGACACCCCGTCGCGGATGGGCAGAATCGTCGTAAACAACTCCTTCGCCTCACAGATCAGTTTGTTGAAATCCAGAATCGCCTTGGTTTCCGCGTCCGGGTTCGGCTGCGTGAGTTTTCCGCTCCACAGAACGTTATCGGTGATGAACAATCCGCCGCTCTTCAGACGCGGAAGGGCCAGACGGAGGACCCGCGGGTAGTCGGTTTTGTCCACGTCGTTGAAGATGATGTCGTAGGGCTCCTTTTCCTCGGAGAGCAGTTCGAGGGCGTCGCCCACCCGCACCGTGATGCGCTGGCTGACTCCAGCCAGTTCGAAGTAGCGCCGAGCTTTTTCGGCGTTCTTTCGATCCCCATCGGTATAAACGACGCGTCCGCCGTCACCCACCGCCCGCGCCCACCAGATCGTGGAATAGCCAATCGCCGATCCCATCTCAAACACTTTCTTCGCGCCGCTGATGGTCGCGAGTTGGTAGAGTACGCGTGCAACGGCCGGGCCCACGATCGGCACATCATTCTTCGCCGCGTCCGCTTCCATCTCGGCGAGAACTTCGTCACGCGGTGGCAGCATGGCGTACAGATAGTCTTCGACTTCTGGAAAGGTAATTCCACCCATGCGCCAGGAGGCGTTTGCGTTCTGGTCAGCCATATTCTCCTTTCATCTTGTAGCGCCGGCACCTTGCCGGCTGTCGCGAGGGCATCTTGCCCTCGCCCGCGGGGGCGGGACGCCCCCACGACAGCCGCTGGGGCGGCGGCGCTACGTCTTGTGAATCCGAGGTGAAATGAATCTACGATATCGTCTGCCCGGGCTTTAGTTCGACGACCTTCACTTTCGGCACCAGCGCCTGGAGTTCGCTGGGCTTCCCTGTCAGCAGCGGGAAAGTTCCGAAGTGCATGGGAATGACCGTCTCCGGCTGCAGCAGTGTGCAGGCGTAGGCCGCCTCGCGCGGCGACATGGTGAAACGGTCTCCGATGGGCAGCATGCAGATCTTGGGTGCGTAAAGGTCCCGAATGATCGCCATGTCGCCGAACACGTTCGTGTCGCCGGCGTGGTAGAGTTTCACGCCGTTCGAGAACTCGAGCACGTAGCCGCAGGCTTCACCGCCGTACACAATCTGGTCGCCGTCCTGAATGCCACAGGAGTGTACCGCGTGCACCATGGTAATTTTGACGTCCGCAACCGTCTGCGTGCCGCCTTTATTCATGGGAGCAGTCTGCTTCACGCCTTTCTTCTCGAGCCACAAACAGAGTTCGTAGATTCCCACCGCCACGGAATCATGTTTCTTTGCTACGTCCACCGCGTCGGCAATGTGGTCGAAATGTCCGTGTGTACAGATGAGCACGTCGGCGCGCTGAACATTCTTTTCGCTTTCCGGACACATGGGATTGCCCGCAATCCAGGGATCCACGTAGAGCCTCTTCCCTTCCGGGGTTTCAATGCGGAAAGCAGAGTGGCCAAGCCACGTAACTTTGATGCCTTTGAGATTCATAAGTCTGTTCTCAGATAGGAGCGCTGGGACCTACTAGCTTCGAACCAGTAGCGCGGGACAGTTGTCGATCTACTGACTCTTCATCCATCCGTTGTACCCGCCCGCCAGTGAGATCACGTTGCGGAAGCCCATTTTGGCGAGCATCCAGCCCGCGAGCAGCGATCGAACGCCGCCTGCGCAATAGAGCACCAGCTTCTTGTCCTTGTCCGTTGTAACGCCGTCGATCTTGACTTCTACCAGGCCGCGAGGAATAGGGATTGCGTTGGCGATCGTGCCGCGCGACACTTCTTCCGGTTCCCGCACATCGATCAGAATAAACTCATCCCCCGACTGCTGCATGTGCTTGAGGTCCGCAGGTCCAATCTCCCGGACGTCCTTCTTGGCCTCGTTCAGCAACTGGGCTAGTTCCGGCATGGGCATGGATCGTTCCTCCTTGCGAACTAGCATTCTAGTGGCGCGGAGGAACGCGTGCAACGAGCGCCGGAAGCAAGGCCGCCACATAGGCCTTTCCGGTTCCGCCTAATCTCGTGTATAAGATTGTCCTCAATGCCCGACCTCAAAGTGCTGCTTTCACGCGACCAGATTGCCAAGCGGGTCGCCGAAATGGGAGAAGAAATTGCCCGCGACTATCGCGGACAGTCCATCATCTTCGTCGGCGTCCTCAAAGGCGCTGCCGTTTTTCTCAGCGATCTTGCCCGCCATGTTCCGCTCGATGCGACCTTCGACTTCATCGGGGTCTCAAGCTACGGAAACCGCCCCACCCCCAAAGAAGACCCCGCCGGCCACGCTGCCTGGGATTCGCTGGGCGAAGTGCGTGTCACCAAAGACATGGATAATTCCCTCACCGACCGCCACGTCATTCTCGTCGAAGACATCCTCGACACCGGGCTCACGCTGAACTACATCACGAAGCTGGTGGAGGCGCATCAACCCAAATCGCTATGCATCGCTGCTTTGCTCGACAAGCCTTCCCGACGCAAGCAACCGATCAAGGCCAAATACATCGGCTTCACCATTCCCGATGTTTACGTCGTCGGCTACGGTCTGGACTATGCGGAGCGTTATCGCAATCTTCCGGACATTTGTGTGATCGAGAATCCCTGAAACGCTCGCTCGGAATGAATGCACCACTTTTGTCATGAGCCCGGTCCGTCCATGGGCGGCGCAGTCGCGTTTGGCTGCTATCATGAACACGGTGAAACCGGCCCCCCCACAAACCGCGCGCCCTTCCGAGGTGGAGCCTCTCCTCCTCGAAGTAGCCGACGTGGTCAATACCACGCTCGATCTGGAAACCACGCTGCGCCGCGTGGCCGAGGTGGTCCGGAAAGTCATTGACTACGAAATCTTTGCCATTCTTCTTCTGAACGAGCAGCGGCAGGAACTCTACGTACGGTTCCAAGTGGGATATCCGCCGGAAGTTGCCGATCGCATGCGCGTCAAAGTAGGCCAAGGCGTGACCGGGCGCGCCGCCCAGCTCCGCCAGGCGGTTCTGGTCGGAGACACAAGCACATTGGACTTCTACATCCCCGCCGTTCCCAACGTGCATTCGGAATTGGCGATTCCCCTGATCGTCAAAAACCGGGTCATCGGCGTGATCGATATTGAAGCGCGGGAAAAGGAGTATTTCACCGAAGAGCACAAGCGGCTGCTGACGCTGATCGCGTCTCGCATGGCGGTCGGTATCGAGAATGCGCGCCTGCATACCCGCACCACCCGGCAGGCCCGTGCCTTGCTGCTTCTGAACGAGATTGCGCAGGAACTGACCTCCATCCTGAACCTCGACGAACTGCTCAAGCGCATTGCCGAACTGCTCAACCGCCTGATCGATTACCAGATGTTCAGCATCCTACTGGTCGATGCGAGCGGAGAAAAACTGCAGCACCGGTTCTCGCAGCGCTTTCAGGAGAGGCTGCACCTCAAGCACGATATCCCGCTCGGCCGCGGGGTGGTGGGCTACGCGGCACAGGCGAAAGAAGCCATCCTGGTGCCGGACGTGAGCAAAAGTTCGCGCTACATTTCGGTCAACCCGGAGACGAAGTCGGAACTGGCCGTGCCCCTGATCTACAAAGAGAAAGTCATCGGAGTCCTCGATCTCGAACACACGCGGCGCGGATACTTCACCGAAGACCACAAGCGGACGCTGACCACGCTGGCCGCCCAGATCGCGATCGCCATTGAAAATGCGCGCCTGTACGAAGAGATCGCCAAGCAAGAGCAGCGTCTGGAGCGCGACCTGGCGCTGGCGCGGGAACTGCAATTCCGTTTGCTGCCGCATTCGCGCCCGAAGATGAACAATCTCGACGTCGCAGCCAAGTTCGTCCCGGCGCGTGCCATTGGCGGCGATCTCTACGACTTCGTACCCTACTCGCTCTCCCGGCTTGGCATCGCGATTGGAGACGTCAGCGGCAAAGGCGCTCCGGCGGCGATTTATGCGGCGCTGGTCAGCGGCATCCTGCGTTCCCATGCGCCCATCGAACCCGGCCCGGCGGAGATGCTCTCCGCCGTCAACCTGTCGCTGGCCGAGCGCAGAATTGACGGTCAGTTTGTGTCGATCATCTACGCCGTGTGGGACGATGAGCGGCGCACCTTGCTGGTCGCCAATTCCGGGCTGCCCCGGCCCATCTATTGTCACGACGGGAAGATTGAAGTCATCGAGGCTACCGGGTTGCCTCTGGGGCTGTTCGATGAAGCCGAATACGATGAGTTCACTTTCCGCGCGAAGCCCGGTGACCTGTTTGTGTTCTTCAGCGATGGCATCCTCGACGCACGCAACCGGCATGGTGAGTTGTTTGGCCGCGAGCGGGCCGAGAAGATCGTGGCGGGGTGCACGACGCAATCGCCCGACTGTGTGGTCAACAACCTTTTCAAAGCGGTGACCGAGCATGCCGCGGGCGTCGAAACATTCGATGACCAGACCGTGGTGGCCATCAAGGTCAAGGGCGGCGCGGGCAAACGCAAGTGAAGACGGCAGGAAAACCTGAGCCTCTGCGACCGCCCGCGTTTTCCTATCAGCGTGCGGGGCGCCGCTCCGAGTCCCCAATCCTGTTCTGCGAGTCGGTTGCGCTCGAACGGCTTGCCGAACGCTACGGCACTCCGCTCTACGTCTATTCCGCGGAGATGATGCGCGCACGCATACAGGCCTTCCAACGCGCATTTCGCACCGTTCCCTATACGCTGTGCTACTCCGTCAAGGCCAACTCAACGCTTGGTGTCCTGAGGCTGATCGCGCGCCAGGGAGCGGGGTTCGATGTAGTTTCCGGCGGAGAACTGGAACGTGTTCTGCGGGTCAAACCGCAGGCCGCCCGCAGCGTGGTCTTTTCCGGCGTTGGAAAGACTGTGCCGGAAATGGAACTCGCGCTCAAGGCCGGGATCCTGCTGTTCAATATCGAGAGCGCCTCGGAATTGCGCACCCTCGCGAAAACCGCGACACGCCTGAAGAAAAAAGCCCAGGTCGCCGTGCGCGTAAACCCGGACGTCTCCGCGAAAACTCATCCCTACATTTCAACGGGCCTACATGAGCACAAGTTCGGCGTGCCCATTCCCGAATTCCAGGGCCACATGGTGCTGAGGAAACGCGATCTGTTGATCGTCGCGTCGGAACAGGGCCGCGGGGACCGCTGCAATCCAGGGCCTGGCGGAGACCGTCC